>JBPOHC010001123.1:0-9517 GCA_052035985.1 Myxococcota bacterium
GTGAAGAAGCTCGGACCACTGGATGTCGCTGATGTGCCCGTTGGGGCAGCCCTGCACGAAGCGCACGGGTACGACGGGCATGCGTGCGGGCTTGCCGTTCTTGCCCTCGGCGACGTAGCGCCCTCGCTGGAGCGTGCGGCGGTGGACGAGCGGGCGCGAGCGGCCGTGCTCCTTCGAAACCTTCTCGTACTGGGCGATGAACCACTCGGGGAAGAGCCAGGCGCCGACGCCCACCCCGACGTCCTCTTCGCGGTCGGGCACCGGCGGCGAGCGCAGTTCGAGCCCCGGCAGGTGCAGCGCGTTGCGGAGCTTCTGGAGAAGCCGCGGCTCATGCACGAAGGGAGCATCGCCGCGCCAGTGTTCGAGGCCCGCGATCAGCACCGCCTGATCGGGGAGGTCGACGAGCGCGCCGGGACCGAAGGTCGACACCACCTGGCTGCGACGAACGTGTACGCGCGACATCAGATCGTTCCTCCATCGAGACGCTTCACGAGCAACGGGACCTCGGGCTCCACGTCGCGCAGCGACCACTGCGCGCGGAACTTTCGCATCGGCGAGTTGGGCGCCTCTCTGCGCAGGTCGGGGTCGAGCGGCATGTGCAGGAGCGGCGGTCGCCCCGTCAGCTCGTTTCCGTACTGGAGCCCTCCCTTCTGCGCGGCGTCGGCGGCGATGTGCTCCCAGTTGTCGAGGAGGTCGTCGACGCGCGCCTCGAGGTGAGCGCCGAGCGTCTGCTGCTCCGAGGGGGTGAGGTCCTTCCGGTGCCCCGCGGCCCGATCGCGCAGCACCTGCTTCACCCACGCGACGCTGGCGCGGTGCTGCGGGAGCTGCACAGCGTTGGCCGCCGGCCCCATCGTTGCCTCGCCGTGGCGCACGAGCGACACCGTCACGGCGGCGAGACCTCGATCCACCGCGCGCGGCGCGAAGGGGGTCACGCTGGTCGCCTCCACCGAACGGTAGAAGGTCGCGTGGTAGCACTCGAAACGTTCGTAATGAGAGCGGTCCCGAGGCTTGTGCACGTTCAGCAGGGTCACGACGAGCCCCGGCAGGGCTTCCTCGCGCCCGACGCGGCTCGTCGCCTGAATGTACTCCGACGTCGTCTTCGGTTGGCCGAGGGCCACGAGCAGCCCGAGGCGGGAGATGTCGAGCCCCACCGAAATCATGTTCGTCGCCAGGGCCACGTCGACGTGCTTGTCCTCGTAGAAAGGCAGCGCGAGGCGGCGCTTGGCCTCTGAGACCTCGTTGGTGTGCACGCGCGAGGTGAGCTCCAGAGCCTCGAACGAGATGCTCCGATTGACGAACGCGCTCGACTCCTCGGGCTCGTTCGCGCGGCGTCGACGACCGTACCCGTGGAGGCGTCCACGCACTTCGTCCTCGACGATGCGACGGCTCCCGCCGAGCTCGCGCCACGCGTTGAAGTACCCCAGGAGGGTCATGTACGGGTCCGCGGGGTTCCGCAGGTTGGTCTTCCCCCCCTCGCGCTCGTAGTGACGCTGCGCGGCCGAGAGGAGCGCCAGGTAGGCCCGCAGCAGGACGACCTTGAGGCTCCTGCCCTGCGCGGCCACGCCGACGTAGAGCCGGGGCTGCTTCTGGGTCGCGGGCACGGTGCGAGCGAAGAACGAGTCGCGGCGATCGGGGCCCGGCGGAGGAAACACCTCGACGGCGGTGCGACCGAAGAGCGCGCGCACCTGAGCCTCCGCGCGACGCACCGTGGCCGTCGAGGCGATGATCTTCGGGAGCACCGTCTGCCCGTTGCGCTCGCGAGCGCACAGCCGCTCGATGGCCGTCTCGTAGAGACCGACCATCGTGCCGAGCGGCCCGCTGATGAGGTGCAGCTCGTCCTGGATGATGAGGTCGGGCGGCAGCAGCGGACGCGGGAGCTTCGACGCGGCAGCGTTCTCTCCGGGGCCGTAGAAGCCGAGCTTGTCCTGGCGTTCGACGTGACCGAAGAACTTGCCCACCGGGCCGAGCCACGGCATCGACGCGAGCTTATCGACCGTCGCGATGAGGAAGCACGGAAGCCGCCGGTAGAGAGGTTCGTCGACGGCCACGATGGGCAGCGGGTTGTCGCGCGTGAAGGCGCAGCGGGGATTGGCGCAGACGATCCGCAGATCGATCGGGTGATCCTCGTTGGGCACGAGCTGGAACGACAACGCCTCGAACTTCGTGCCGCACCACGGACACACCTCGATCGGAATGGGCGAGGGTTTGCCCTTGCTGTCGTTCTGAAACGCGATGGTGCGCGCCCGGGCGGTGTTGCGGTCGGGATCGCCGCGACGCCCCATGCGGTTGGGCGTGGCCTTGCGACCGACCCACAGCCCCACCTCGAAGGGCCACGTACCGAGGCGTGCGACGTCAGCCTGTCGTTCGAGCTCGAGCGCACACACCAGGCCGGCGGCGCGGCCGAGCTGGTCGAGGGTGAGCAGGCGCAGCGTGTAGCGCATGAGCACGCTCACGCCCGACGAGGTCACCGATGGATCACGGAGGCGACGGAGCGCGAGCGTGAAGGCCGCGATGCCGAGGTACGCCTCCGTCTTGCCGCCGCCGGTCGGAAAGAACAGCAGATCGAGCGTGTGGCGGTCGGGGGCCGACGGGTCGACCATCCCTCGGAGATTGAGCAGCAGGAACGCGAGCTGAAAGGGGCGCCACCTCGGCGGGTCCACCTTGTCGGGGGTGATGTTCTTCGTCTGCGCGAAGCGCTGCCGCGCCGCTCGAGCCATGGTCCGGTTGGCGATGCGAAACGCCTCGAAGGCCAACGGATCGCTGAGCGCGTCGAGTCCCTCCTTGATGCGTCGGCGCGCCAGTTCACAGCCGTCGAGGAGGTCGGCGCACACCGCAGCGCGTCGCACATCCGAGATTTGCGTCGCGCGCTGCGCGGTGATCCACGCGGCGTAGCTCGTGACGAAGGGCTCGAGTCGAGCGCGGAGCACTTCCGACGTCTCAGTGGCGGCGATGCTCTCCATCGAGAGTGTGTCGTCGGTGATTCCCTCGATGCGCGCCGGGTCGACCTTCTCGACCTGCGCGGTGGGCATCCACGACGTGCGCACCTCGGCGCAGCGCCCGTCTTCGATCGTGGCGTGCGTCGCGACGCCATGGCCCACGGCGAACTCGAAGGCGTCGCGGTACTGGAGATCGGCCACACGCTCGTCGGCGTCGTCACCGTCGAGTCCGTGGTGGTCGGGGCGAGCGACGAAGCCCGCGGGCAGCCGGAGGCATAGCTCTACCTGGTAGAGGTTGGCCTCGTCAGCGCGCTCCTCGATCGCCGGGTCACGCTCGTTCACGAGAAAGACCGAGAGGGCACGCGTGCCCTTCGGGAGCCCGCTCAGCGTCGCCACTCCGTCTTCCACCGCGCGGGCAGAGATGTAGAGCTTCGCGCCGCGCGACGCGGGCACCTCGACGAGCGAGAGGCGCTCCTTCGGGAGCCGAGCGGAGAAGCGCTCCTCACGCGGGACGCGCTGCCAGACCTTGCGCGCGGCCTCTCCTTCGCCGAGTACGGTCTTGCGGTAGTCGCCCCAGCTCACCTCCACGTCGAGCTCCGCAGTGCCCGGCGGCACCAGCACGCTCATCCCGATCGAGGAGGGCAGGAACACCCGCCGCGCCGTAGCGCTGTCGGGCGTGGCGTCGTCGTCGCCCACGGCCTCCTCACCCATCACCGGCGCGTCGATCACCTCGGCGGACTCCGGGTCGAAGCGCAGGTTCTCGGGGGCCCGCGTGGGGACGAGGAAGCCGGTGAGATACCAGCGAGACGGAGGCTCCGACTCCCAGAGCTGCTCCTGCGCGAGAGGGTCTCCGCGCTGCGGTCCCACGAGGTCGTTCACGAGCGCCTTCACCAACGACGCCCGAATCTCAGCCGATGTGCTCATCAACATCCTCCCGTCGCGACCTGACGCCAACGACGCAGGACGATGCCAGCGAAAGCCCGCCGCGAGAACTCAGAACTCGGGCGTTGAAGGGCTCCTCGCGACCATGGCCTGACCCGCGGCCCGGGTCATGCCCCCGCCGCGACCACCGCCACTCGCTCGGAGAGGGTCACGACCCGCTCCGACGACGGCACCGAGACCGCCCCCGACGCCCCAGCCGCCGAAGACACCGACGCCGAGCTCTCGCTCAACGAGCGTACGGCGAAGATGTTCGTGGATCGCCAACTCCTGGTGTTTCAGCTCAAGGTCTTCCGGGGCCTCGGCGACTACTCCGAGCGCTCGATGGCGACGCTGCCGGAAGGCAAGGGGCCCATCGACGGCGCCCGCGACGTGCTCGCGGGCGACGCGGCGCTCGACCACGAGAAGATCACCGGGCAGCACCCCTTCACCCCCACGTGGCGCGGGCACGCGACGCAGCGCGCGCGCAGACTCCTCGCCGAGCTGTCGCCCAACGACGCCGCCGCCGTCGCCGCCGTGCGCGACGTCGCCTCGATCGAGCGCGACGCGTACTGGGCGCTTTTGCGGTCCGCCCACGCCGAGCTTCGCACCTTTGGGATGGTGCTCTTCGGCGAGAAGGACCTCGACAACAAGGTGCCGCCGCTCATGGCGCGCACGGCCACCCGCGCGGCGCCGAAGGCCAAGACCGACGCCGGGACCGGGAACACCAGCAAGGGCGGCGGCACGCCCGCGTAGAGCCGTCGAAGAGACGCCCTCGACGCGGAGGAATAGCCAACGCCCCGCTCGCGGTTCTGTCACCCGGCTCCCCCGTCCCGATACCCGCTTGCAACGAACCGCCCCTCCGTGGGTATCGTGCGCCGTGTTTACGCTCCAGCCTCCGAGCGTGATGTTCCTCTCCGCCCCCGCGAGGCGCTTGTGACCCGCAAGATCTACAAGAACGATCCGATCTTCGAGGCGATCTGCGAGTTTCGCTTCAGCGTCGAAGCACCGTGGGACGACGACGCTCGCGCCCGCGTCATGCTGGAGTTCCAGCGTGTTTACGGGGATCCGCCGACGCCGTTCAACAGGTACACCGCGGCCCTGAGCACCGACGCGCAAGGTCGTCCGTCCCTGCCGCCGGAGCAGGTCGACACCCACGAGCATGCGCGATTCACCCGTGACGAGGGGCGCGTGCGCGCCATCGTCGGGGACACCAGCGTGAGCGCTCATTCGCTCCGCCCCTACATGGGGTGGGAGCGCTATCGACCGGCGATCGAGGAGGCGTATCAGCTCTATCTCGACGCCCGCCGTCCCTCCCAGTTGCTCCGGGTCGGATTGAGGTACATCAACCGCTTCGAGGTCGGCGCGGATGGCATCCCATCCGCGTTCCTCGTGGGCGCGCCATCGACTCATCCTGCGCCGTTTCCCGCGCTCCGCGAGCACGTTCATCGCGACGAGTACGAGTGGGCGGATGGTCCGCGTATCGTGATCGTGACCGCCTCCGCGCGCATCGATGACCGCCTCGTGCTGGTGGTCGACCTCGACGTCAGCGCGGCGCCCGACGTCGCGCTGCATGACCGCGCGGCGGTGTTCTCGCTGATCGATGATCTTCACAAGCGAGAGCGCGACATCTTCGAGAGGGTCATCAGCGAGAAGGCGAGGGAGGTTTTCGATGGCAATCCCGCGTAGCCGAGATGAGCGCGAGACGCGCTCGTTCATGGAGTCGTCCGCGAATCCCCCCACGGGCTCACGCGGGAGCCGCTTCGCCGTCCCGCCGCTCCCTGGATACGCGCAGGGCCTCGGGAACCTCGAGGGCCACGCGCGGCTCTTTGCGACCCAGGCGAGCCATCTGCTTCGACCGGTGATCGCGCAGGTCGTGGAGCTCCCCGCGCTCGACGAGGCCATCGAGTGGATCGACGCGTACCCCTTCGACGCCGAGCGGGCGCATCCTCTCGCGAAGCGGCTGCGCCCGACGATGGAGACGCACCCGACGAGCGTGGCTCAGCTCGTGCGCGAGATCATGACGTCGACGTCCGACGTCGCGGTCCTCGAGGACCTGTTGCGCATCGTCGGCACGCTGCCGCTCGCCCCCGCGTGGGATGCGTTCGCGCCGCTGTTTCAGCGCGGGCTGGAGCATGCGTCACTGCGCGTACGGGGCGCGGCGGTGCACGCGCTCGAACGTCTCGCGGTCGAGCCCGGGAGCGTTCTTCGCGAGCGCGCCTTCGGCCTGCTGCGCGCTCACGAGGAGCCCGAGGCGTGGCTCCGTGACTACATTCGCCGAGTCGTCGTCTGACAAGGCCCCCACAGCGAGAGACTCGATGATCCTCGTTCGCAAGGTCGACCTCAGGCGTTGGACTACCCCCTGCGCGGGAATCCCAGATGACGAGGTGCCTGCGGGGGAGCTCACATCGAAAAAGTCACTCTTGCAGGCGGACAACAACGAGCTCTCGTTCTGGCGCTTCGACCCCCAGAGCCCGAATTGGGAGTGCGATGCAGCGCTCACCGTGACAGGCAAGACACTCGAAGGGGTTCAACTCACGTGGCTCACAGAGTCCGACGTCATCGCGGCAGGCCTTACGCCCACACCCTCTGCGGGAGACACGCAATTCCCACCTTGCAGCAGTTTTCACGTTGATCTCGTCGACTTGGGATCCCTCCGATTGTCGACCGTCGCCCGCCTCGTGAAGGGCGCGGTTCGCGCGGGGAACACCCGCTCGTTCACGATCGAGGAGTTGATCCGGCTCTTTCAGACCGCATGTGCCGAGCGGCGTGTCCGCGTCGACAGCCTCTACAACGAGTGGAAGCTCAAGCTCAAAGCCACGCCGCCGACATAGCTCGCACGTCGGCCCTCGACGCTCGACGTGCTCTGCCTCGTGGCGACACGACCCATCCCGAGCGAATCTATCTGCCCACGCCACGCAGCGCAGGCAGCTCCACGTCGAGGTCGTGGCAGATCTCACCGTCGGCCAACAGCTCGACGTCCGCGCGAAAGCCACGTCGCTTCTCCGACCACATCCGCGGCCAGACGCGCACCCAGGTCCGGTCGTCGTCGCTCTGCATCGCGCCCATGCTGTACCCGTGGCGCGCCCTCGCGCCTCCCTTCGGAGCTTCCTCGTGCACGGCGCCCGCGGCGATCGTAATGAACTCATCGCCGCCCCCCTGACGTAGCGCTGAAGAGTCGGCGTCGTGCACGTGCCCGGTGAGGTGCATGTGGGCATGGCTTCGAACCCACTCTCGCACCGCGCGTTCGTCACGGAGCCACTCTCCGACGAAGGGGTGGTGGGTCATCACGACGATCACGCCGTCGTCGCGCGTGAATTCGGATTCGAACGCCTCGCGCAGTTGACGCATCCCGACCGCCAGCACGCGTTGGTCCGTGCCGAAGGTCTTCTCATCGGCACAGACCAACGCCGTGTTGAGGCCCACCAGCCGCACGCGCAGGCCGCGCCCCTTGTCGATCGTGGTCTGCCACCAGAGCGCAGGTGAAGCACCCGCCCTCGTCTCCGACCGATCGTGCGTCGGCGCGAAGCCCCGCGCGAACTTGAGGTAGTTCTCCATCCGCCGGGCCAGTCTCGCCCGGTCGGCTGCATTCGCGAGCACCTTGTCGAGCGTGCGAACACCGGTGCGAACGTCACGCACGAGAGCCGCCACGTCCGCGTCGGAGTCCACCGCTCGCTGTACGTCGTGGTTGCCCGGCACGAGGAACACAGATTTCTCGGTGAGCCCGGCGCTCGCGGCGACTCGCCGAAGCCAATGCTTCGCGCGCTTGTACTCGTCGACCGTGCGGGTCGCGCCGCTGAAGGCCAGATCGCCGGTCACAAGGACGACATCGGGCGCCACGTTCACCGCGGCGACGAGACGTTTGAGATCGCGCTCGACCTCCTGCAAGGTGAGCTTCTGGTCTTCGACGTGGCTCTCGTCGCCGTGGCCGACGTGCACGTCGGAGAGGTGCACCCACGAGAACAGCGTCCGCCCCTGTCGCGTTCGCTTCGCCGTCGCGCGCCCCTTCTGGCTCGTCGACGCGGCGCGCGTTCGCACCCGGTCGAGGACGCGGTCGATCGCGTCGAGCGGCTCGTCGCACTGTGATTCGAAGCTCGACAACCGCACCCGATGCGACGCGCAGAGGTAGCCGCAGCGGAGCCGTATCTTGAGCGCGCAGAGGCCACGGTCAGCGTCGGGCACGTTGGCGTCGAAGAGGCACCCCTGCGGCGCATCGTGCGGCTGTGTCTGCGCCTCGTGGAGGTGTCCCCCCGCCAATCGAAACGCGCACGCTGCGAGGTTGTAGAGCGCGAAGGCATCAACGCGCGGAGGATCGGCGTCGACGTCCCATCCGAAGGTCGAGACGAGCGCGACCTGACTCTGCACCTCGACGAGGCGCCCCGAGGCGAGCAACTCCGACGTGAAGACGAGCAACGCGCCGTCCGGTGGCAACGACGGACGCAACGAAGCCATCACCTCGCTCACGCTCCAATACCGCTCGGCGGGCCCCTCCGGCGCTTCGCTCTCGGGGACGGCAGCAGCGTGCGTGAGCCCCGCGTCGCCGCTCCACGTCGCGCGGAAGTGCCGCTGGGCCTCGTTGAAGAGGTCGACGCCTTCCTTCAACAGGTGCACGTCGGCGCAGGTCTGCAACGTGTACACGCTGATGTTTCGCAGCGAGGCCGACCCCATCGGATCAGCCTCCGCCCCAGAGCCCGAGGCGGGTCGCGAGCGCGAGGATCACCCCCGGATGCGCACTGATCCCGTTGTGATGCACACCAGGCACCGGAGGCACCATCCCCACGACGAGCACCCCATAGTCCGCCTCGTGCTCCGCGAGGTGCGTCCACAGCGCCGTCGACTGCGCGACGATGACCTCGTCGGCCTCCGCGCGCGAGACCCCGTTCCCCTTCACCTGTGGAACGACCCAACACCCCGAGAGCGGGATTCCCACACAGAACCTCGACTCCAGATTCGAGAGCTGCGTCGACGCCTCGGAGAACTTCGTCGACACCTCGCCGGGGGCCGACGCTGGGGACCATACGATCTTCGTCTCCAGCGTGAACCAGTCCGCGTCGTCCGCGCCGAAGCCAAACCAGAGGTCGACGCGTCTCGGCACCTTTGAATCCCGGCCGCGAACGCACGGCTCGACGAGCGCCCATTCGTCTCCCGTCGAGAACACGCTGGCGAAGAGGCCGTTGAGCGCGCGCTCGCCCCACCAGAACGCCGAGTCCTTGTCGCTCCCCGTCGCCCGGATCCGGTCGTCGCGCGCCGCGACCACACGGTCCCAACGCGGCTCGTGAAAGAGCCCCAGGGCTCGCTGAAACAACACCGTCATCGCCGCCTCCCCCTGCCGTTCAGAACAGCTCCCCGCCCCCGCCGCTTCTCTTCCCGCCCTTCCCCTTCTTCGCGCCCCCGCCCGCGAGGAGCGCAGCGCGGGCCTCGTCCTTCGCGCGCTCCGCGTTGAGCGCCAGCAGCCGCGCGAGCACGTCGTCGCGCATCGCGTCAGGCCAGCGCCAGCGCCACGGCTTCTTCTTCCTGCGCGGTGCTCCACCCGCGTCGTCCTCGGGCTCCTCCCAGTCGAGGAGGAACTCGCACGCGGGCTTCAGATCGCGTCTTCCGCACCCTGAACGTCCGCACCGTACGTTGTCGAAAAGTTGCGCCCCCCGGGCGGAATGCGGCAGTGC
>JBPOHC010000068.1:0-29127 GCA_052035985.1 Myxococcota bacterium
GCGATGTACTTGTTGGCAACCTCGGGGTGCGCCGCGGCGAGCTCCTCCGCGAACTGGCTCACGAGCGCCGGGTCGTCTTCGACGCTGTCGAGCTCACGCTGGATCTCCCGGCCCATCTCGATTCCCATGTTCAAATCCTTTATCACGGTGGCGACCCAGCGTGGGCTCTTGACCCGTAGCGCCCAGCGCGCGAACACCACGAAGGGGCGACCCGTACGCGCGATCAAGAACGGTAGCAGCGACGCGTGCAGCGGCAGCTCGTTGGCGACGATCCAGAGCGTCTCGTGGATGCCGAGGCCCACGCGCCAACACCCCTGCGCGACACCAGCGAGCGTGACGAGTCCTGCGGTGGCGTCGTCGACGAGCCAACGCGGCAGATGCGGAGCGACGAACCACGTCGCGTGGTCGCGCGTGTCGGGCACCGGCTCCTCGTCGTTGCGTGCGCTCTCCTTCGCGCGCAACTCTTCGAGGCGCCGCACCCACCGCGCTTGTCGGCGAAGCTCTCCGCGTGCGAGGGCGGCGCGGTCGGTGTGGTCTCCGCGCATCTTCAGTTCGACGGTCGCGTCGATGCGCAGTCGCGACCACGGCGCCGGGAGCGCATCGAGGCCGGGCGCGCGAATCACACGCACCACACCGTCGGGTTGAAGCGCGCCCACGGGAACCTCGGGCGGAACCTCGAACGCAACTCGGTCTCCCGTCGCGCTCGCTGTCTCTTCTCGGAGCACGCGCTTGGCGCACTGGTCGGGGTCTCCCACAACGCCTCCTCGGATTGGCGGAGCGCACGGGAGCGAGTCGCGTGCCACGACACGAAACACCGTCGATCACAGCGATTCGCAGATCGTGGGGGTGGCGGAAAGGGTGGCGGATGGGGTGGCGTGGGGGTGGCGGGCCGCCACCCGGTGACGGACGTCGCTCAGCCCGCAGGCATCAAGCGCGTCACACGTCGCACGCGTTGACGGTTGTCACCGCGGCGCGGTGATTCCGCCGAGCACCTCGTCGAAGAAGCGCACGACATCACCGTACGCGCGCAGCCGGTTCTCGCGGCGGAAGACGCCGTGGCCCTCGTTCTCGAAGCGCAGGTATTCGACCCTGTGCTGCCGCTGGCGCAGCGCCGCCACGATCTGCTCGGCCTCCGCCACGGGCACGCGCGGATCATTCGCGCCGTGGATCACGAAGAGCGGCGCCCGAATGCGATCGACCCTGTGCACGGGAGAGATCCGGTCGAGCAGCTCGCCGTCGTGCGCGAGCGATCCGTACTCGGCCTCGCGAAGCGCCCTGCGGTACGACGCCGTGCGCTCGAGGAAGGTGCGGAAGTTCGCGATTCCAACGATGTCGCAGCCCGCGGCCCACAGGTCGGGGTCGAGCGTCAGCGCAGCGAGCACCATGTAGCCGCCATAGGAGCCTCCCATCACCGCGATGCGGTCGCCCGCGACATCGGGGCGCGCGCGCAGCCAGCGGTTCACCGCGGCGAGATCGCGCACGCTGTCTTCGCGCAGACCGACGTCGTCGAGGTGCGCGTAGCGCTTTCCGTAGCCCGTCGAGCCGCGGACGTTGGGCGCCACCACGATGTATCCGTGTCCCACGAGGTACTGGTTCACCGCGCTGAAGTACGGCGTGACCTGCGCCTCGGGGCCTCCGTGAACCTGCACCACCACGGGCGCGCGCTCGCCCGGCGCGAGGTCGCGCGGGCGGTACATCAGCATCGGCACCTCGAGGCCGTCGAAGCTGCGCGCGTGTTCGAGGGTCGGCTCCACGAGCGCGGTCTCGTCGACGCCTGCGTGGTCGCTGCGCGTGATGCGCGTGACGTGATTCGAAGCGACGTCGAGGCCGTAGACCTCGTCGGGGGAGGCCGCGCGAGAGAGGTCGAAGACGACAGTGTGTCCGTCGCCCGAGAAGCTCAGCGACGAGATCACACCGGGCGGAACATCGGGGCGAGCGCGCTCCGTCGGGTGCGCAGAATCGCTGACGTCGTAGAGGCGAAGCTGGCTCCAGCCGTCGAGGTTGAAGACAGCGGCGAGGGTGGTGCCGTCGGGGGAGAGTTCCATCACGTCGATGTCGTGCTGCTCGTCGAGCACGAAGCGCGGCGGAGACACGCTCTGCGACGTGAGGTCGATCACCGCGAGGTTCATGAACTCGCGTCCGCGATCGGTCACCACGAAGAGCCCGCGGCCGTCGCGCGTGAAGCGGGGCGCCATGTAGCGGACGTCGCCCTCACCCTGGTGTGCGGTGACGTTGCGTGAGGTCCCCGCGGCCACGTCGATCACGAAGAGGTCTTGATCGAAGCTCGATCGCTCCTCGATGGCGACGAGCTGTCGGCCGTCGCGCGAGAAGTCCGCGGCCTCGTGGTGTCCCGTCGCCTCGAGCACGCGTCGCGGCGCCGTGGGCTCGTCGCCCGTCGGGCGCACGTACACGTCGAAGTCTCCGCGGCTGCGCGCGTTCGAAGCGTACGCGAGCCAGCGACCATCGCCCGAGAGCGCGCCGAAGAGGTGCTTCACCTCGGGCGCCGCGGTGAGGTCGGTGAGCGTTCCGCCGGCGGGCGCGAGGCGGAGGAGCTGCGTGTTCTCGTCGCCGCCGTGATCGCGACCGAGGAAGAGCCAGTGCCCGTCGGGCGAGTACTGTACGAACTGCATCCGTTCGGCGTCGGTCGCGAGGCGCTGCCACGAGGCCTCGGGCGCTCCGTTCGCGGTCACCGTCGCAGACCACGCCTGCGGGAGACCCGAGCCGTCGGAGAGGAAGGCCACCGTGTGCCCGTCGGGCGAGACCGAGGGCGCAGACGCGCGGTGGACGTTGAGGAGCTGCTCCATCGAGGGCCCCGTGCGAGGCCGCCACGCGACCGTCGTCGACGCAGGACGCTGCGCGCCAGAGCACCCGAGAGAGACCACCAGAGCGAACGTGAGAGCGAGTGAGCGCATGAGGCGCGCGACGCTATCACACCCTCGCGGGCGCGCTCCCGCGTCGCGGAATCAGCGCCTTGAATGGCTTTGAAAAGCGGGCTCCCGAGAAGATCCACCACTCGACCGAGAGGGCCGCCAACGCCGCGAGCGCGAGGAGCCACGCGAGCTCACGCGCCTCCCACGTCTCGGCGCTCGCTGCGTGCGACGAGGTTCCGCGCCACGGGAGCTCGGAGCGCGTCAGCGAGCTCTCCACGGGGTCGAGCAGCGAGAGGCCCACGCGCTCCACACCGCGTCCGCGGTCGAGGGTGTACACGCCGACGCGGTCGGTGTCGGTCCACTCGGCGACGCCCTCTCGCACGGGGAGCGAGCGTTCACCCGAGGGCCCCCGCACGCGCACTCGATCGCCTTCTGCGACGGGGATTCGCACGGTGGAGCCCGTCCTCCGCGCGTCGAGGCCGAGGGCCGCGCTGCGGTCTCGCGCGTGCTCCACCGCGGCCCTGAGAAAGAGCACGAAGCCCGGTCGCAACGGCCAGTCCGAGCGGTCGGGATCAAACGCAGCCACGGTAGCGCTTCCCCTCGCCGTGTCGCGCGCGATGATGAGCGGGCCCGTCGACGCCGTGACAAGCGCGACATCACCGGGGAGCGACTCGATCGCGCGTGACGATGAGACGTGAACGTCGGCCACTCCGACGAAGCGAGCCCGCGCATCAGTCGGTGACGTGTCGGTCCAACGAGGCAGCGGCGAAGACGCGCCGAGCGAGACGCCGAGGAGGCTCCGTTGCGTCGCGGTGTCGGCGCCGTCAAACGCGAGCGATTCGCCCGCGAGAGACTCCGTGGGCGCAGTTCCGTGAAACACCGTGAGGCCGTCGAAGGGACGCGCGCGGAGCCCCTCCCACGCGGTCTTCGTGAGCACCGTGAGCGCCACGCCGGGGTCGGCCCGAAGCGCGCGCGTCACCCACGGAGAGGCTCCATCGCGAGGCACCACGAGCCGCACCGACACGCGCGACGACGGCGGCACCGGCGCCCACGCGACGTCATCGACCGCGAGCGAATCGTCTTCGGACTCGACCCGCACGCGAAGCAGATCGGCCGTGTCTCCCTCGGCCAGCTCGATCGGGAGCGAGACCGCGGAGCGTCCCACGGCGAGCCTCGTGCGGCGCACGGCGAGGCTCGTCGCGACCTCTCCACGAAGCGCCTCGGCCGTGAGCGTGACCTCCCTCGGCGCGCCCTCTCCCACGCGCGAAATCGCTACCAGCAAGGCGAATCTTCGAGGCTCACCGGGGGCGCCCGTCGCGTCGGGTGCGGCGCGGAGCTCGGCGCCGGTGATCCCCACGTTCGCAGCGTCGCGGCCTACGAGCACCACCTCGACGCGTCCGCTCGCGGTCACGCTCACGGCGTCGGCGCGGGTGGTTCCGTCGGTGATGACCACGACGCGACGCGCTCCGGTGGCGCCACGAATACGGTCGGCGGCGATGGCGAGCGCGCGAGAGAGGTCTCCGCCGCATCCCCTCGGACGAAGCGCGTTGAGCGCGCGCAGAACCTCTCGCGGGTCGCGCGTCTCGGGCACCGTGATCGCAGGCGAACATCCCGCTTCGACGAGGGTCACGCGTCCGTCGGAGGCGAGCGACGCGAGGGCGCTGCGCGCGGCATCACGGGCGAGGTCGAGGCGCGTGCGAGCGCCGTGGCGGGCGCCCATCGACGCGGTCGTGTCGACCACGAGCACGAGGCGCGTGGCGGGCGTCACCTTCGCGCGACGGAACGGGGCTGCGAGGGCGAGGGCCGCGAGCACGAGGGCCGCGAGGTGCAGCCAGAGCGACGCTTCGCTGCGCAGCTTTCGGAGGCCCGCGTGGCGCGCGAGGTCACGCTGTACGGCTCGCCACAGCTCCGTCGAGGGGACCTCGGTGACCGCGCGGCGACGGCGGCGGAGGTAGAGCGCGACCAGGGGGATCGCGAGGGCGAGGGCGGCGAGTCCGTAGGGGGTGAGCAGCTCCATCGCGCGGCGCTTCGAACGTCAGTACCACACGAAGTCGCGCGCGACGCGGCGGCGTTGAAGTACCGTGCGCCGCAACGGAGGTTCAGAGTCACATGGAACAGGGTTCTTCGCAGACGCAGACGGCCGCGGCGCCGATGTTCGCCGAGCCGACGCCCCTCGGGCTGCTCGGGCTGGCGGTGGGGTGCGCTGCGCTCCTTCCGATCGCGTTCGGGCGCGCGATGACGCCCGACGCGTTCCGCACGGCGGCGTGGTTCTGCCTGCTCTTCGGCGGAGGCTGCCAGTTTCTCGCGGGGATGATGTCGCTCGCGAACAAGAACCTCCTCGGCGGAACGCTCTTCACGACCTTCGCGTTCAACTGGGTGCTGAACTACATCACCCTCTCGGGCCTCGCAGAGGGCAAGGTCCCGAACAGCGCGGTGGTCTTCTCGGTCGACGTCTGCTTCCTCATCATCTTCGTCGTGTTGACCTTCGCGTTCGGGTACTTCTCAAAGCTGCTCTTCGCGTTCCTCGTCGACATCGACCTGCTCTACGCGAGCCGCATCGCGAAGGAGCTCACGCACTCGGCGGCCTTCGCGCTCCCCATCGCGCTCTGCACCGTGGCCCTCGCGGCGATCGCCCTGTGGCTCGCCTTCGCCGTGCTCGTGAACTCCAGCGCGGGGCGTCAGGTGTTCATGGTCCCGGGGCCCCTCTTCACGCCCGCTGCCCCGCCCGCACCCGCGCGCCCGACCTGACTCGCGGGAGAGGGGCGACACGGGGCGGCTCACGGTGTAGGGTCCGCGACCCCCGAGCGACCGATGCGTGAAAGCCCACTCGACGTACTGCTCCAGGACGGCGTCATCGACGAGGTCGTCGGACGCCTCAACAGCGGCAAGGAAGCCGACATCTTCCTCGTGCAGCACCGCGGGCGCGTCGTGGCCGCCAAGGTGTACCGCGACCGCAACCAGCGGAGCTTCAAGCACAACGCCGACTACAAAGAGGGCCGCGCCGTGCGCAACTCGCGTACCCAGCGGGCCATCGACTCGGGCAGCCGCTTCGGGAAACAGATGTCCGAAGAGGAGTGGGGCACCACGGAGGCCCGCGCGCTCCACCGCCTCGAAGCGCACGGCGTGAGGGTGCCCATCCCCGTGATGTCGTACGAGGGCGTGCTCCTCATGGAGCTCGTGAAGGACGCCGAAGGCCACCCCGCGCCGCGTCTCATCGAGATGCGCTACGAGCCCGACGAGGCGCGCGCCGCGTACCTCGACCTCCGCTCGCAGATCGTGAAGATGCTCTGCGCCGAGATCGTGCACGGCGACCTGTCGGCCTACAACATCCTCGCGGCCGAGGCGGGTCCGACCATCATCGACTTTCCGCAGATCGTGTCGCCCGCGGGCAACTCGCGCGCGGAGTTCTTCTTTCTGCGCGACTACCGCAACGTCCACGACTTCTTCGCGAACTTCGACCGCTCGCTCTCGGCCTCGTGGGAAGACGGTCGCCAGATCTGGAACGCGTATCGCCGCCGCGAGCTCACGCCGGAGTTCGTCCCCTCGCACGGGCGAGCGCGTGTGCCCGAGCGCACGTTCCAACCGCCGCCGCAGCAGCGTCCGCACGAGGGCGCGCCGCAGCGTCCGCGCGACTTCGACGCTCCGCGACCGCAAGCACCGCGTCGCCCCTACGAAGCGCAGCCTCCGCAGGCGCAGCCGCGACCGCAGAACCCGCAGCGTCCGTACGAAGCGCAGCCTCCGCCGAGGCCGCAGAATCCGCAGCGGCCGTACGAGGCGCAGCCTCCGCCAAGGCCGCAGAACCCTCAGCGACCGTACGAAGCGCAGCTCCCGCCGCGACCGCAGAATCCGCAGCGGCCCTACGAGGCGCAGCTCCCGCCGAGGCCGCAGAGCGGACCGAGGCCGCAGAACGGCCCGCGACCGCACGATGGGCCGCGACCGAACGAAGGGCCGCGACCGCAGAATCCGCAGCGTCCCAACGATGCGCCTCGATCTCCGCAGAGCGGACCGAGGCCGCAGAACGGGCCGCGTCCGCAGCACAACGGGCCGCGACCGCAGAACGGGCCGCGACCTCCGCAGAACGGACCGCGACCCCCGCAAGGCACGCCTGCGAAGCCCGATGACTCGCCTCCCGCGCTCCGCTCGGTGCGCTCGCGGCCCAAGGTGTACACCTCACCCGACCTGCCTCCGCGCGGCGTGAAGCCCGCCGAAGACGAGGGCCCCGCCGGCGGAGGATCGCACCGCCGTCGCCCCAAGCGCCGCTTCTGATCGCACAAGACTTCCACCGCGCGGACCTGCGCGCGTACCGTCGCCGCCGTGAGCGCGCGCGCGGTTTGGGTTGTGTTGTTGATCGCGGTCCCTTCGAGCGCGTGGGCGCAGGGGTTCTCCGCGAGTCGCTATCTCGCGCCTCCCTCGGGCGAAGACCTCGCGCTCACGGAGCGGGCGCTCGTCACGCCGCACCTCCGCGTGGGCGCCGCCGTCGTGGGTGAGTACGCGCACGCGCTCGACACCGTCGCCGCAGGCCCCGCGATCGAGAACCGCTTCACGGCGAACGCGGCCGTCACCTTCGGCCTCTTCGACCGCGTGCAGCTCGGCCTCGTGATGCCCCTCACGGTCACGCAATCGCTCGGTGGAAACAGCGGTTCCCTCGCGCCCGGCGACCTCCGCGTCGACGCGCGCGTGCGCATCGCAGGACACGCGCGCGGAGGCATGACCCGCGTCGCCCTCGCGGCCTCGCTCGCGCTCCCTACGGGTGATTCTGCCGCGTATGCGGGAGACGGCGCCGTCACCGTCGCTCCGCGCGTGATCTTCGAAGCGAGCAACGCGCGCGATTTCGTCTTCGCCGTGAACGCGGGCGTCGCTTTGCGTCCGGGGTGGGAGCATCAGCTCTTCGCGCGCGTGGGCGTCACGATCCCCGTCGTCGCGCGCGTGCTCGTCGCGATCGAAGCGGCCCTCGAGACGCGCCTCACAGATCCCACCGCGTCGCGCGCGATGTCGCTCGAAGGGCTCGTCGGCGTGCGCCACGTCGCGCGCAACGGCCTCGCGCTCGGGCTCTCCGCGGGTCCGCGGCTGCTCGAATCAGACGCGTCGGCCGACGTGCGCGCCGTGGCGATGTTCGGCTACGCGCCGCAGCCTCCGCCCGCGCTCGAAGGCGCCGGAGACCGCGACCGCGACGGCGTCACCGACGACGAAGACCGCTGCCCCGATGAGCCCATCGGAGAGCGTCCCGATCCGAGGCAGCGGGGATGTCCGCTCCACGACCGCGACCATGACGGCTTCGGCGACGAGGTCGACGCGTGCCCGACGCGACCTGCGGGCGATGATCCCGACCCGCGGCGCATGGGGTGTCCGAACAACGACCGCGATGGCGATGGTGTCTCTGACGACGACGACACCTGCCCGCTCGAAGCCGCGGGAGAGCGTCCCGATCCGCGCGCGAGGGGTTGTCCGCTCCGTGACGGCGACCGCGACGGCGTCTCCGACGAAGACGACGTGTGCCCGCTCGAACCCGCTGGAAATCACCCCGATGGAGAGCGTCGCGGATGTCCCCGCCCCGACATCGACGGCGACGGGATTCTCAACGCGCGCGACGCGTGCCCCGAGGAGCGCGGGCCCCACAGCAACGACCCCGCGACCAACGGGTGCCCGCGGGTCTACGTGACGGCCGACCGCGTGGTCATCACGCAGCAGCCGCGCTTCGCGGTCGATCGCGACGTGATCCTCCCGGCGAGCGTTCCGTTGCTGGTGGAGGTGTCGGCGGTGTTCGAATCGCACCCCGAGCTCACGCGCATCGAGGTGCGAGGTCACACCGACGACGTCGGCGACGACGCGCACAACATGGACCTCTCGCAGCGTCGCGCGGAGTCGATCCGCGCGTGGCTCCTCGCGCACGGCGTCGCCCCGTCGAGAATCTCTGCGAGGGGCCTGGGCGAGACCACGCCGATCGCGGACAACCACACGCCCGCGGGGCGCGCGAGCAACCGCCGCGTCGAGTTCGTCGTGCTCGAACGCGCCCCGCAGTAACCGCCCGCATCTGTAGGAAACTGGCGATGTCACGCTGCGGCGTGGCAACTCCCACCGCGTAGCGTCGCGCGACCCGCGGATGCCGCAGGGAGATGTTTGCTGATGGGCGTCTGGAGTCCGACCGCGAAGACCGTCCTCGATCGCGCGATGGTGCTCGCCACCGAGCGCCGCACGCGCGCGGGAACGCTGCACATGCTGGCCGCCGTGCTCGAGACCTCGTCGGAGCTGTCTCGCAGGCTCCGCACCCACGGCGTTCGCGCGCAAGACCTCCGCAACGCGGCGCGCGCCCACGACGAGCCCGAGGCGCTCTTCGAACGCGTGAACGCCCGCGCCCGCAAGCTCGCGGAGATGACCGGCGCCCCCGAGCCCCTCGGCACGCACCTCATCGCGGCGGCCCTCGTCGAACCGAAGACTGCCCTGTCGTCGTGGGCCTCGACCCTCGGCGTCGAGCCCGTCAAGCTCGCGGAAGAGATCGTCCGTGAGTGCTCGGCGGCGCCCGTCGCACCCGTCGTCCGCGCCACGCCCGTGCAGGCCCCCGCGCGCGCTGTCGCAAGCGGAAACGCGCGCGTCACCCCCGTCGCGCGCACCTCGACGCAGCAGCTCTCGCAGGGCTCCGTTGCGCTGGTCTCGCAGGCTCCGTCGACGCCCGCGATGGTCCCCTCGGTGGCCTCGCGCGTGAAGCTCTCTCCGCTCGACGCGCGACGCGTCGCCCCGCCGCGGACACTTCTCGCAGCGGCGAACGCGAACGCCACGCCCGCACCCACGACGCCATCCCCGCCGACGCCGATTCACACGACGCCCACGCGCTCGCAGTCTTCGCGGCCCCCGCGCGCGACGAAGGAGAAGCCCGCAGAGGGAGCCCTCGACCCGCGGAGTTTTCCGATCACCGCGAGCCTGGTGATGCCGCGCACCGACGCTGCGCAGGAGCCCGTGCTCGGTCGTGAGCGCGAGCTCGAACGCCTCCGCGACGCGCTCGGTCGACGCGAGGGACGCGGCGCGCTCATCGTGGGAATTCCCGGTGTGGGCCGCACTGCCCTCCTTCGCGCGTTCGCGGCGCAGTCTCCGACGCCCGTGGTGCTGCTCCGTCACGTCGACCTCGTGGCCCGGATGCGCGGCCCCGACGGAGAGTCCGTGCGCACCATCGGTCAGGAGCTTCGCCGCGCCAACGTCGTCGTCGCGCTCGATCCCCTCGCGCCGTGGCTGCTCGCGAGAGACATCCCCGAAGACGTGCAGGTCGACCTCCGCGCGATGCTGGCCTCGGGCGCGGTGTCGTGGGTCGCCATCGCGACGCCCGAAGAAGCGCGACGTCTCTCGGAGTCCGACGTGTGGATCGAGCGCGCCGCGGTGCGCATCGACCTCGACGAGCTCCCGCCCGCGACGGTGCGCGAGGTCGTTCGCAGCCACGCGAAGCGCCTCGGAGAGCACCACCACGTCACGGTTCCCGCGGAGGTCTCGCTCCGCGCGACGGAGCTCACCGACCGCTACCTCGGCGGCCGCGCGCAGCCCGATCGCACGCTCTCGGTGCTCGACCTCGCGCTCTCTCGCGCGCATCGAAGGGGAGCCTCTTCGCTCGACGCGCAGACCGTCGCGCATGTGGTCGCAGAGCTCGGCGCGATGCCTCCGTCGCGCATCGCGGCCACCGACAACGAGCGTCTCCTCGCGCTCGAAGATCACCTCTCGTCGCGCGTGGTGGGTCATCGCGGGGCCCTCTCGCGCGTGTCGCACGTGCTCCGTCGAAACGCCGTGGGGTTCCGCGGTCAGCGCCCCGTGGGGACCTTTCTCTTCCTCGGTCCGACGGGCGTCGGAAAGACCGAGACCGCGAAGGCCGTCGCAGAGGCGCTCTTTCCTGGCGTGGCTTCGATCGCGCGCTTCGACATGGCCGAGTACGCCGAGCCTCACGCCGTGGCGCGTCTCGTGGGCGCTCCGCCCGGTTATGTGGGCTACACCGACGGCGGTCAGCTCACCGAGGCCGTGCGCCGGAGGCCCTACCAGCTCGTGCTCCTCGACGAGATCGAGAAGGCCCACCGCGACGTGCTCGAAGCGCTCCTCGGCCTCCTCGACGAGGGACGCCTCACCGACGGCCGCGGTCGCACCGTGGACTTCCGTCACACCGTGGTGGTGATGACATCGAACCTCGGCGCCGAGCTCTACCGCGAGCGTGCCACGGCGCGCTCCATCGGCTTCGGCGCCTCTCGCGCGCAGAGCGCCCTCGACGACCTCGGCGCGACGGTCCTCGCTGCGGCGCGCGCGTCGCTCCCCCCCGAGCTCTGGAACCGCATCGACGAGCCCCTGGTCTTCGGTCCGCTCTCTCGCATCGAAGTGGCCGAGGTCGCGCGACGGATGCTCGCCGCCAGCTTCGCGCGGCTCTTCGAAGAGCAGGGCATCTCTGCCACAGCCACCGCGACGCTCATCGACATGCTGCTCGACGAGGGCGGCTTCGACGCGTCGCTCGGCGCGCGGCCCATGCGTCGCGCCATCGCGAGGCTCGTTGAAGCGCCGCTCGCAGAGGCCGTTCTGCGCAGCGAACTCCGCCGCGACGACCGCGTCACGCTCACGGCCCGCGACGGAGCGCTCCACATCGAGCGCGAGGTCTGAGCGCCCTCGTCGCGCGCTTCGATCACACGGCGATGCAGCGCGTTGCACAGCGCGCGGCGCTTGTTTCCAGCGCGTCGGGTGCCGTACCGTGGTCGCATCCCCTGCGATGCTCACCCCACGTCACGCGCTCACTGCGTTCGCCCTCGCTGCGGGGATGGGTTGCTCGCTCAACCACACCTCGTCCGCGTGGAGCTCGGACGCCAGTGACGCGACGGACGCGAGCGATGCCGTCGACGTGAGCGATGCGCGCGACGTCAGCGACGTCTCGGACGCGCGCGATGTCACTGACGTGAGCGACGTCTCCGATGTGAGCGACGTCTCCGATGTGAGCGACGTCTCCGACGTGAGCGACGTCTCCGATGTGAGCGACGCCTCCGACGTGAGCGACGTCTCCGACGCGTCCGACGCGCGTGATGCGGAAGATGTCGCGGACGTCGCAGACGTGAGCGACGTCGCAGACGCGAGCGACGTCGCAGACGCGAGCGACGTCGCAGACGTGACGGATGCCTCCGACGCGTCGGATGTCACCGACGTCGAGTCAGACACCGGCCCCACCTGCGCGCCCGCGGAGATCGCGTGCGATGGCGTGTGCACGAACCCCCTGACGAGCAACACCCACTGCGGGCGCTGCGGCAACGCGTGCTCCGCGCCCGAGACCTGCCAGAGCGGCTCCTGCGCCTGCGCGGGCGGAGCGCGCGCGTGCGACGGTCTCTGCGTCGACCTCGCCATCAACCCCAACCACTGCGGACGCTGCGGCAACGCGTGCTTCGCCACGCAGGCGTGCGTCGACGGGGCCTGCACCTGCACGGGCGGACGCGCGCTCTGCGGGACGCAGTGCGTGACCCTCGCCACCGACGCGAACAACTGCGGTCGCTGCGGGAACGTCTGCGGCCCCGGCATCACCTGCGCGGCCGGTGCCTGCGTGTGCCCCGGGGGCTGGACGTGGTGCGACGGCCGATGCGTCTACCTGCTCAACGATCGCGGCAACTGCGGAGCGTGCGGAAACGCCTGTGGAACAGGCTCTTCGTGCGTGTCGGGCGCGTGCCAGACCACGATCACCTGCCCGAGCGGACGCGGCGACTGCAACGGCTTCTCGGGCGACATGTGCGAGACCGACATCCTCACGTCGGTCGAGCACTGCGGACGCTGCGGCCGCCCCTGCGCCGCGGGTGAGCGCTGCACGGGCGGGACGTGCGTCGCACCGAGGCACTGCAAGGACATCCACACGAACTGGCCCGCGCTGCCGAGCGGCACCTACACGATCCGCCCCGAGTCTTCGACGGCCTCGGTCTGGTGCGACATGGACACGGCCAACGGCGGTTGGACGGTGATCTACCAGTACCCGGGCCAGCGGCGTCCACCGATGATGATCGACTACACGGTGAACAACCTCGCGATCCCGGCCGCTGCGACGGAGGCCCTCATCGCGTACCGCGACGGCTCGTACCGGATCACCGACCCGAGCTGGGCGTACTTCCCGATCCCCTCGGCGTGGCAGAGCGCGAGCCCCTTTCGCGCGCGCAACAGCGACGCGAGCGTGCGCGTCACGCAGGCCATGGGAATGCCCGCGATGCGCAACCTCCGCTTCGGCTACGCGGAGTTCGGCAACGACTGCCGCTCGGGCTGGGACATGAACATGATGCACGTCGGCGGTCGGATCTGCATCGAGGGCACCACGGCGCCCTTCTTCTGCGAGTTCGTGAGCACCGCGTTCAACGACTACTGCCCCAACTCAAACCAGCGCTTCAGCGACGCGAACTGCTCGACGGGGCGGCGCTTCTCGATCGCCGTACGCTGACCCTTGATCGGGCGCCCCGTTGCGGAGATAGTCACCGACCCTTCGCATGGCGCCGCAGATCGACCCCGAGGAGCCTGAGTTCGAGCTGCCGAGGCGCTTCGGACGCTACATCCTGTTCGACCGCATCGGCCGCGGGGGCATGGCCGAGATCTACCTCGCGCGCGGCACCACGCAGATGGGCGCCGTGCGTCTCGCGGTGGTGAAGCTGGTGCTCAACCGCTTCGCAAACGACCCCGCCTTCGGCTCGATGCTCATCTCCGAAGCGCGCCTCGCGGCGAGGCTCTCGAACGGCAACGTGGTCCAGACCTTCGACCTCGGACGCGAAGAGGGGCGCCTCTACATCGCGATGGAGTACGTCGAGGGCTTCGACCTCACGCAGCTCTTGAAGAAGCTGCGAGAGCGCAAGCTCGCGATGCCCGCGGAGTTCGGCTTCTTCATCGTGATGGAGATGCTCCGGGGCCTCGACTACGCGCACCGCTGCACCGACGACTCGGGCGCGCAGCTCGGCATCGTGCACCGCGACGTGTCGCCCTCGAACGTGCTGGTCTCGCTCGAAGGCGAGGTGAAGCTCTGCGACTTCGGCATCGCGCGCGCCGTGAGCGACCTCAGCGAGCTCCCCGAGGGAGCGCTCGAAGGCAAGGCCGCGTACATGTCGCCCGAGCACGCGCGCGGCGAGAAGGTCGACGCCCGCGCCGACGTGTTCTCCGCCACGACGATCCTCTGGGAGATCCTCTCCGGCCGACGCATGTACAAAGCCCAGGAGGGCCGCGACGTGCTCACCGTCGCGAAGAGCGGTGACGTTCCTCCCCTCCCCGACCGCGGACTGCCCGACTATCCGCGCCTCTCGGCGATCGTTTCGAAGGGCCTCGCCGCCGATCGAAACAACCGCTACGCGAGCGCCGGAGCGCTGCTCGACGACCTCGAAGACTACGTGGTCAAGAACCGCATCACGGCCTCGCCGATGCGCTTCGGAGCCTTTCTCACCGACCATTTCGAAGACGAGATCGTCGCCGTCCGTCGCGAGCGAGAGCGCCATGCGATCGGCGTCGCGGCCGACCTCCCGGCCCCTGAGCTCATCCCCTCGCTCCCTGGCGCTGCGGCGTCTCCCGCGACGCCCGCTCCGCCTCCCGCGTCTCCCATCGAGGAGCTCGACGCCGAGGCCGACGACGCGCCCGACCTCGACACGATCGAGCGCGAGAGCCACTTCGAAGCCTCCTCGCCGCTGAGGCCTCTGCCCTCGGATCCCGCGCCCCTCGTCACGCCGGTGCTGCTCGCGCCCGACGAGCCCGCGCCCAAGCCCGTTGACCTCACGCCTCCGTCTGCGACGGCGCCCGAGAAGAAGCCCGCGCCGACCGCGATGATCGCCGCAGCGGTGGGTGTCGTCGTGGTGCTGATCGTGATCGCGATGGCGCTCAAGGGCTGATCTCTCGTGGCCCGCAGCGCAGGCGCACGCGAACGCATCGACAAGCTCCTGGTCGCGCGCGGCCTCGTCGAGAGCCGCGAGCGCGCGCCGGCGATGCTCATGGCGGGCCGTATTTTCGTGGGCGGACAGCGCGTCGACAAGGCGGGCGCCCTCGTCGCCGTCGACGCCGAGATCGAGGTGCACGGCGACACGTGCCCCTACGTCTCGCGCGGCGGATTGAAGCTCGTCGGCGTGATGCCCGCGCTCTCGCTCGACCCGTCGAACCGCGTGTGCCTCGACGTCGGCGCGAGCACCGGAGGCTTCACCGACGTGATGCTCCAGCACGGCGCACTGCGCGTGTGGGCTGTCGATGTCGGTCACGGCCAGCTCCACTCGCGACTCGTTCAAGACCCGCGTGTGATCTCGCGCGAGGGCGTGAACGCGCGCCTCGGCCTCGCGTCGATCGTGACGGAGCCCGTGACCTTCGTGGTGATCGACGTGTCGTTCATCAGTCTTGCGAAGGTGCTCCCCGCGGTGCTCGAGGTGCTCGCGCCGGGCGGTGTGATCGCGGCGATGGTGAAGCCGCAGTTCGAGCTCGGCCCGCGCGAAGCTCCCGGTGGCGTGGTGCGTGACGACGCTGCGCGACAGCGCGCGGTCGACGGCGTGATCGCAGCCGCAGAAGCGCTCGGCCTCCGCGCCGAAGGACAGGCCGACAGCCCGGTCCACGGCCCGAAGGGCAACCGCGAGATCTTCGTGAAGCTCGTTCGAGACTGATTCGCGCGAGGCTGATTCGCCTCTCACCGCTGCGCACAACGCCCACGCGGGCTCCCTCTCCCACCGTTGGTGGGAGAGGGCCGGGGTAAGGGCATTGCGGTCGAAGAGGGCACCCTCCCCCGCTTCGCGGGGGAGGGACGGGGAGGGGGACTTTACTCGCCGCCGTACGAGGCGCGCGCGTGGTCGCGACGGCCGTGGGCGGGCGCGTCGGCTTCGTCCGAGAGGACGATCTCGAGGTTGCGGTACGCCGAGAGGCCCGTGCCCGCAGGGATGAGACGTCCCATGATGACGTTCTCCTTGAGGCCGCGGAGGTCGTCGGTCTTGCCCGAGATGGCCGCCTCGGTGAGCACCTTGGTGGTCTCCTGGAAGGAGCTCGCCGAGATGAACGAGTCGGTCGAGAGCGACGCCTTCGTGATGCCGAGGAGCAGCGGCTCCGCGACGGCGTAGGAGTCCTGCACGGCCGTGAGCACCCCTTGGCACTCCTGCGAGACGGCCCCGTCGGTCGAGTGCTTGCGCTGCACCTCGGCGAGGCGCTCGTTGAGGAGCGAGAGCATGTCGTTGAGCGACGCCTCGGTCGCGCGACGGATCGCGTCGGCCACCTGCGGGTTCTTGACCTTGCCCTCGTTGAGGATCTTCGCGAGCACCTTCCGCGCGGCGCGGAGGTTCTCGTGCTCGAAGCGCCACTTCTCGACCTGCTCATCGACGAGGAAGTCCGTCTCGCCCACCGAGGTGACCCGCACGCGGCGGAGCATCTGGCGCACGATGGTCTCGATGTGCTTGTCGTTGATGGCCACGCCCTGGAGGCGGTAGACCTGCTGGATCTCGTTCACGAGCCAGGCGGCCAGATCCTTCTCGCCCTTCACGCGGAGGATGTCGTGGGGGTTGACGGGCCCGTCGATGAGGGGGTCGCCGACCTTCACGTAGTCGTTCTCGCGAACGATCATGTGCTTGCTCTTCGGAACGAGGAACTCCTCGATCTTGCCCAGGCCCTCGGGGATCACCGGGACCTGCACGGCCTTGCGCTTCTTGCCCTTCGGCTCGTCGGTCTCGATGGGCTGGTTGAGGAAGGCCTCCTGCCCCTTCGGCACGATGTAGATCTGGCGCTTGCCCTTGGTCTCGCGCCCGAACTTCACGTAGCCGTCGATGGGCGAGACCACCGCGGCGTCCTTGGGCTTGCGCGCTTCGAAGAGCTCGGCCACGCGGGGGAGACCGCCCGTGATGTCCTTGGTCTTCTGGGCCTCGCGGGTGACCTTCGCGATGGCGTCGCCGGCCTGCACCACCTGGTCGTGCTGCACGCTGATGTTGCAGCCCGCGGGGAGGTAGTAGCGCCCCTCGATGCCGTTCTCGAGCTTGCGGATGTGCCCCGTGTGGGGGTCACGGATCTCGATGCGCGGACGGAGCGAACCGTCCTTCGACTCGATGATCACCTTGCGCGACGTGCCGGTGTTCTCGTCGACCTTCTCTTCGAAGGTGACGTTCTCGACGAGGTCGGCGAAGCGGATCATGCCCGCGATCTCGGTGAGGATCGGGATGGAGAACGGGTCCCACTCGACGAGGACGGTGTCCTTCTGGACCTGATCGCCCTCCTTCACCTTGAGCACGGCGCCGTACATGAGGTGATGGCGCTCGCGCTCGCGGCCCGTCGCGTCGACGATGACGATCTCACCGTGGCGGTTCATCACCACGGCGGTGCCGTCACCGCGGAGCACGGTCTCGACCTTGTCGAGCTTCACGCGCCCGTCGACCTTGTTCACGAGCGAGCTCTGCGCGACCGACTTCTGCGCCGCGCCACCGATGTGGAACGTGCGCATCGTGAGCTGCGTGCCGGGCTCGCCGATCGACTGCGCGGCGATGATGCCCACCGCCTCGCCGATGTTCACGAGGTAGCCGCGCGCCAGGTCGCGGCCGTAGCAGAGCGCGCAGATGCCGCGACGCGCCGCGCAGGTGAGCACCGAGCGGAGGTGGACCTCCTCGATGCCCGCCTCGTCGACGCGGCGCACGGCCTCCTCGTCGAACTGCTCGCCGTCCTTCACCAGCACCTCGCCGGTGATGGGGTCGACGACGGGGTGCAGCGCGATGCGGCCGAGGATCCTGTCGCCGAGCTTCTGGATGACGTCGCCGCCCTCCTCGAGCTTCTGCGTGGGGATGCCGTCCATGGTGCCGCAGTCGTACTCGGCGATGACGGCGTCCTGCGCGACGTCGACGAGACGACGCGTGAGGTAGCCCGAGTTGGCCGTCTTGAGCGCGGTGTCGGCGAGGCCCTTACGGGCGCCGTGCGTCGAGATGAAGTACTGGAGCACCGTGAGGCCCTCACGGAAGTTCGCCGTGATGGGCTGCTCGATGATCTCGCCCGAGGGCTTGGCCATGAGGCCGCGCATACCGGCGAGCTGACGGATCTGCGCGGGCGAGCCGCGCGCGCCCGAGTCGGCCATCATGAAGATCGGGTTGAACGACGGCACGATCTCGGACTTGTTCGTCACGGGATCGATGACCGACTCCTTGCCGACCTTCTCCATCATCTCCTTGGCGATGGTCTCGGCGACCTCGGCCCAGATGTCGATGATCTTGTTGTAGCGCTCGCCGTCGGTGATGACGCCCTCGAGGTACTGCTCGACGACCTTCGCCACCTTCTCCTGCGACTCGCGCACGCGGTCGTACTTCGACTGCGGGATGACCATGTTGTCCATGCAGATGGACACGCCCGCCCGCGTCGCGAACTCGTAGCCGAGCGTGCGGAGGCGGTCGGCGAGGAGCACCGTGGCCTTGTTTCGATGCGCGCGGTACGCGGCGTCGATGACCTCGGTGAGGGCCTTCTTGGTCATGGCCTTGTTGAGCAGCGAGAAGGGCATCGCCTCTTCGCCGCCGAGGGTCTCGCCGAGACCTTCTGCGAGGAGCACGCGGCCGCAGGTGGTCTCCACGCGCATGTGCGCGGGCTCACCCGAGGCGAGGCGCTTGCTGACCTTCTTCGCGAGCCTGTTGGCCGCGTCGAGGTCCGGCCGCTCCACCACCTCACCCGTGCGGAAGCGCGTCTCACCGGGGTCGGTGATGCGCACGCCGGGCATGCGCACGGTGATCTCGCTGTGCAGGTCGAGCTCGCCCGCGTCGTAGGCCATCCGCACCTCTTCGATCGAGGCGTAGAGGCCCTGGAGGCGAACCTGCCCCGTGGCGCCCGCGCGGTGCGCGCCGCGCGCGAACTTGCGCGCGCGGGTCATGTAGTAGAGCCCGAGCACGATGTCCTGCGTCGGGTTGATGATCGGCTTGCCCGAGGCGGGCGAGAGGATGTTGTTCGTGCTCATCATGAGCACGCGCGTCTCCATCTGCGCCTCGACCGAGAGGGGCACGTGGACGGCCATCTGGTCGCCGTCGAAGTCGGCGTTGAAGGCCGCGCACACCAGCGGGTGCAGCTGGATCGCCTTGCCCTCGATGAGCACCGGCTCGAAGGCCTGGATGCCGAGGCGGTGGAGCGTCGGCGCGCGGTTGAGCATCACCGGGTGCTCGGAGATGACCTCCTCGAGGATGTCCCAGACCTCCGGGCGCTCCTTCTCGACGAGCTTCTTCGCGCTCTTGATGGTGGGCGCGAGGCCCCGCTCCTCCAGCTTGTTGTAGATGAAGGGCTTGAAGAGCTCGAGCGCCATCTTCTTCGGCAGGCCGCACTGGTGCAGCTTGAGCTGCGGGCCCACCACGATGACCGAGCGCCCCGAGTAGTCGACGCGCTTGCCGAGGAGGTTCTGACGGAAGCGGCCCTGCTTGCCCTTGAGCATGTCCGAGAGGGACTTGAGCGGGCGCTTGTTGGGGCCGGTGATGGTCTTGCCGCGGCGACCGTTGTCGAAGAGCGCGTCGACCGCTTCTTGAAGCATGCGCTTCTCGTTGCGGATGATGATTTCCGGAGCGTTGAGCTCCTGGAGGCGCTTCAGACGGTTGTTGCGGTTGATCACACGACGGTAGAGGTCGTTGAGATCGCTGGTGGCGAAGCGGCCGCCGTCGAGGGGCACGAGCGGGCGCAGGTCCGGCGGAAGCACCGGGATCACCGTGAGCATCATCCAGTCGGGCCGGTTGGCCGACTCGCGGAAGCTCTCGATGACCTTGAGGCGCTTGGCGTACTTCTTCCGCTTCGCGTCGGAGCTCGCCTCGCGCATGAGCGTGCGGAGCTCGTCGGCGAGCGAGTTGATGTCCTGCTTCTGGAGCAGCTCGAGGACGGCCTCGCCGCCCATCTTCGCTTCGAACGCGTCGTCGCCGTACTCGTCGATGCGGCTCTGGAGGGCCTCCTCCGAGAGCAGCGTGCCGACGGCGATGGAGGTCTTCTTGTCGTCCTTCACCGACGTGACCACGTAGGCCTCGCAGTAGAGGATCTTCTCGAGGTCGCGCAGGGTCATGTCGAGCACCGCGCCGATGCGCGACGGCAGGCTCTTCAGGAACCAGATGTGCGCCACGGGCGTGGCGAGGGTGATGTGGCCGAGGCGCTCACGGCGCACCTTCGACTGGATCACCTCGACGCCGCACTTCTCGCACACGATGTTCCGGTGCTTCATGCGCTTGTACTTGCCGCAGTTGCACTCGTAGTCCTTCACCGGACCGAAGATCTTGGCGCAGAAGAGGCCGTCGCGTTCGGGCTTGAACGTGCGGTAGTTGATGGTCTCGGGCTTCTTCACCTCGCCGCGCGACCACTCCTTGATCTTGTCAGGGGACGCGAGCGAGATGCGGATCGCGCTGAACGAGAGCGGGTCCTTGGGCTTCTCGAAGAAGCTGAAGATGTCCTTCACAATCGACTCCTCCGGGCGACTCTATGAGTGCGCCCATCAGTGACGGGGGAGATGCGTCTGCTGGCGATCGCGGCGCGCGCTCGTGGCACTGGCCCAACCCCCGCGTCGAGCGCGCGTTGCCTTCGGGGGTTGAGCCGCGGCCTCGCTCGGAGGCCGCAGCCGGTGTTGGTTCCGCTCTCGCCGCTCGCGCGGCCCTCGTCACCTCATTGCGTACTGTTGACCGTTGAACCCTTGAAAACCGCCCTCGATCACTCGGCCGCCTGGGGGTCGGCCCCGGGCTGCCGCGGGACGCCGTCCTCGACCAGCTCCACGTTGAGGCAGAGCGACTGGAGTTCCTTCACGAGCACGTTGAAGCTCTCGGGCACGCCCGGCTCCAGCGTGTAGTCGCCCTTCACGATGGCCTCGTACATGCGGGTGCGGCCCTGCACGTCGTCAGACTTTACCGTGAGGAACTCCTGGAGCGCGTAGGCCGCTCCGTACGCCTCCATCGCCCAGACCTCCATCTCGCCGAGGCGCTGCCCACCGAACTGGGCCTTGCCGCCGAGAGGCTGCTGCGTGACGAGCGAGTACGGACCGATCGAGCGCGCGTGGATCTTGTCGTCCACGAGGTGGTGCAGCTTGAGGATGTACATGACGCCCACGGTGACGTCGTTCTCGAAGGAGTCGCCCGTGCGGCCGTCGAAGAGGATGGTCTGACCCGACGTGGGCAGCCCCGCGACGTCGAGCATCTTCTTGATGTCGCTCTCGGGCGCGCCGTCGAACACGGGCGTCGCGAAGAACACGCCGCGGTTGAGCTTCGACGCGAACTCGTAGACGTCCTCGTTCTTGAGCGACGCGATGAGCTTCTTGTGCTCCACGTCGGTCTGAAAGACCGAGAGGAGGAGCTTCTTCACGGTGTCCGCGGGCGTGCCCGTCTCGAGCATGTCGCGGAGCTTGTTGCCGAGCTCGTGCGCGGCCCAGCCGAGGTGCACCTCGAGGATCTGCCCCACGTTCATACGCGAGGGCACGCCGAGGGGGTTGAGCACCACGTCGACGGGCACGCCCGAGGGCATGTACGGCATGTCCTCCTCGGGGAGGATGCGCGAGACGACACCCTTGTTGCCGTGGCGTCCGGCCATCTTGTCGCCGACCTGGAGCTTGCGCTTGATGGCGACGTAGACCTTCACCATCTTGATCACGCCGGGGGGGAGCTCGTCGCCCTTCGAAAGCCTCTCGACCTTCTCGGCGCAGTTCTTCTCCATCTGCGTGGTGCGCTCGTCGAGCTCCTGGAAGATGTGCCGGAGCTCGGCCGCGTCGTGGTCGTCGAGGGTGATCTGCGCCCAGAGCTTGCGCGGGATCGACTCGAGCGTGGCCTCGTCGATCACGGCGCTCTTGGCGAGGAGCACCTTGCCCTTGTCGTCGACGAGCTTGGCGTGCGTGGTCTTGCCCGTGAGCAGCACCCTCGCGCGGCGCAGGTAGCTCTCGCGCACGATCTTGATGCGATCGTCGCGGTCCTTCTCGAGGCGCGCGCGCTCCTGGTCCTCGATGTCCTTGGCGCGGTCGTCCTTCTCGGTGCCCTTGCGCGCGAACACGCGGGCGTTGATGACGATGCCCGCGACGCCCGGCGGGACGCGCAGCGAGGTGTCCCGCACGTCGCCCGCCTTCTCGCCGAAGATGGCCCTGAGGAGCTTCTCTTCGGGCGAGAGCTGCGTCTCACCCTTGGGGGTGATCTTGCCGACGAGGATGTCGCCGGGCTTCACCTCGGCGCCGATGCGCACGATGCCCGCGTCGTCGAGGTCCTTGAGGGCCTCCTCGCCGACGTTGGGGATGTCGCGCGTGATCTCTTCCTTGCCGAGCTTGGTGTCGCGCGCGACGCACTCGAACTCCTCGATGTGCACGCTCGTGAAGATGTCGTACTTGGCGATCTTCTCCGAGATGAGGATCGAGTCTTCGAAGTTGTATCCGCCCCAGGGCATGAACGCGACGACCACGTTGGCGCCGAGCGCGAGGTCGCCCGTGTCGGTCGCGGGTCCGTCGGCGAGGACGTCGCCCACCTCCACGCGCTCGCCCGGCTTCACGATGGGCTTCTGGTTCCAGCAGGTGTTCTGGTTCGACCGCTGGTACTTGGTCATGTTGTAGATGTCGGGCTCTTCGCCGCGCTTGCCCTGCGCGCGCACCACGATGCGCGCCGCGTCGGCGGTCTCGACGATGCCCGGACGGCGCGCGAGCACGCACACGCCCGAATCGCGCGCGACCTGGGCTTCGAGCCCGGTGCCCACCATCGGCGCCATCGTGCGCACGAGCGGCACGGCCTGACGCTGCATGTTGGCGCCCATGAGCGCGCGGTTCGCGTCGTCGTGCTCGAGGAAGGGGATGAGCGCCGCGGCGACGGACACGAGCTGATTGGGCGAGATGTCCATCAGCGTGATCTGGTCCGGCGGCATCATCTTGAACTCGCCGTTGAAGCGAGCCGAGACGAGCAGCTCCTTGAGGTGCCCCGCCTCGTCGACCTCGGCGGTCGCCTGGGCGATGTAGTGGTTCTCCTCCTGGAGCGCCGAGAACCAGTGCACGTCGCGCCGCACGATGCCGTTCTCGACCTTGCGGTACGGCGTCTCGACGAAGCCGTACTCGTTCACGCGGGCGTAGGTCGACAGCGACGCGATGAGGCCGATGTTCGGACCTTCAGGCGTCTCGATCGGGCAGATGCGCCCGTAGTGGGTCGCGTGCACGTCGCGGACTTCGAAGCCCGCGCGCTCGCGGGTCAGACCGCCGGGCCCGAGGGCCGAGAGGCGACGCTTGTGGGTCACCTCCGAGAGCGGGTTCGTCTGGTCCATGAACTGCGAGAGCTGCGACGAGCCGAAGTACTCCTTCACCACCGCCGAGACGGGCTTGGCGTTGATGAGGTCATGGGGCATGAGCGTGTCGAGCTCGGGCGTGATCGACATGCGCTCCTTGATCGCGCGCTCCATGCGAACCAGACCGATGCGGTACTGGTTCTCGAGGAGCTCGCCGACGGCGCGCACGCGACGGTTGCCGAGGTGGTCGATGTCGTCGACCGATCCGCGACCGTTCTTGATCTCGATGAGGTGCTTCACCGTGAGGAGGATGTCCTCCTTGGTCAGCACCTTGAGGTCGAGCTGCGGCTGCTTCTCGGCCGCGCGCTCCTTGTAGAACTTGTAGTTGAGCTTCAGACGGCCGACGCGCGACAGGTCGTAGCGCTCGGGGTTGAAGAACAGGTTCTCGAGGAGCTTGGTGGCCTCCTTGGGCTCGGGGATGTCACCGGGGCGCAGCTTGCGGTAGATGTCGATCTGCGCGGCGACCGCGTAGCCGTACTGCCTCACGAACGGCGCCATGGGGCCGTCGGGGTCGTCGTAGCGGTCGGTGACGAGCGTGTCGCGGAGGTACGAGCCCACGAGGTTGCTGTCCATGAACAGCACGCGGAAGGCCGCGATGTTGGCCTTCACGAGCTCGTCGAGCTTCTTCTCGGTGACGACCTCGTTGCACGAGACCACGACCTCGCCGGTCTCGGGGTCGATGATGTCCTTCGCGGCGACGCGGCCCACGACCTCGGTGCGGTCGATGGAGAGGCGCTCGACCTTGGCGTCGCGGAGCTTCTTCACCGCGGCCTTGGTGAACTTCGTCCCCTTCTTCACGAGCACGTCGGCGCCGACCTTGATGTCAGCCGTCGCGCGCTGGCCCGCGAGGATGTTGAACTCCACGCCCTTGGCGAACTTGTCCTTGCCCTCGATGTGGACGGTCTCGGTGTCGTAGTAGTAGTTCAGGAGCTGCTCGGTGGTGTACCCGAGCGCGCGCAGGAGCACCGTCGCGTGGAGCTTGCGGCGGCGGTCGATGCGGACGTAGATGACGTCCTTCGGGTCGAACTCGAAGTCGAGCCAGGAGCCGCGGTAGGGGATCACGCGGGCCGAGTAGAGGAGCTTCGCCGACGAGTGGGTCTTGCCCTTGTCGTGGTCGAAGAACACGCCCGGCGAGCGGTGGAGCTGCGAGACGACGACGCGCTCGGTGCCGTTGATGATGAACGTACCGGTCTCGGTCATCAGCGGGATCTCGCCGAAGTAGACCTCCTGCTGCTTGATGTCGCGCACCGCGCGATCGCCGCCCGTGCCGGGGGCCTCGTACGTGATGAGCTCGATGGTGACCTTGATCGGCGCGGCGTACGTCATGCCGCGCTGGCGGCACTCGTCGACGTCGTACTTCGGACGCTCGAGCGCGTACTCGCGGAAGACGAGCTCAGCGCTCTCGTCGAAGCTCTTGATCGGAAACACCGAGAGGAAGACGCCCTGCAGACCGAAGTCTTTGCGGTCCTTCGGGTCCGTGTCGGCCTGGAGGAACTTCTCGTAGCTGGCCTTCTGGATCGCGATCAGATTCGGCACGTCGATGATCTTGTCGATCTGGCCGAAGTTCTTGCGCGCGCGGAAGTTGCTCTGAATGACCGCTGTCATCAACGACTCCTCATGAAAGAAACCGCCTGCGAGAAAGAGGTCTCTCGCGTCGCGGTGTCACGTCCCCAGGTGACGCGCGGAGGGCGCGGAGTAGTATGACTCGAACGCGCGCAACGTAGCCTCCACGGGGGCCGTGCGTATTGCACAGGTGATTTCGAAAAGCAAGTGCCCCGGCCTGGCCTTTGCTCACCGGGGTGAGCGTCCGTCCAGATCGGGGCACCTTGATCGGAGCCGCGAGCTCCGTCCCCTGCCCGTTTCCCCCGCGAGCTTTACGCGCGGAGAGGTCCGGGAGGGGGTCTGGGGGAGGCGGAGCGCTCGTGCCGGAGGGCACGAAAAGCGACGTCTCCCCCAGCGTATCAGGTCGCGGGCTTGAGGGTCACGGTCGCGCCGGCGTCCGCGAGCTTCTTCTTGATCTCCTCGGCCTCAGCCTTGGCGACCGTCTCCTTGACGTTCTTGGGCGCGCCCTCGACGAGCGCCTTCGCCTCGCCGAGACCGAGGCCAGTGATCTCGCGCACGGCCTTGATGACGTTGATCTTGTTCGCGCCGGCCGCGGTCAGCTCGACGTGGAACTCGGTGATCTCCACCGGGGCGGGGGCCGCGGCGACAGCGGGGCCGGCAGCGGCCACGGCGACGGCGGCCGGAGCGGCCTTGACGCCGAGCTTGTCTTCGAGGGCCTTCACGAGGGCCGAGGCCTCGAGGAGCGAGAGCTTGCTGATCTGGTCGACGAGGGTGTTCACGGTTTCCATGGTGGTCTCTTTCCTGTCTTATCTTGAACGCTTTGCGTGTTGCTTCTTACGGTGTTGCGCGATCAACCCGCGGCCTGCTCGAGCTTCTCGACGTACGCGGCGAGCACGTACACGAGGTTCTGGGCGGGCGCGTTGAGGATGCCGACGACGTCCTGCGCGGGCGCCATGATGGTCGCGAGCACCATGGCCTGAGTCTCCTTCAGGCCCGGGAGCTTCGACATCTCATCAGCGACCCACTTGTCCTCCTTGAGCTGTCCGCCCAGGAGGCCCGCCTTGACCTTGAGGTTCTTGGCGAGGTCGGCCTTCTCCTGCCTGAACTGCTGGATCACCTTGGCCGCCGCCGAGGGATCCTCCTTGCACCACGCGATGCCGGTCATGCCGCGCATCGAGACGTGGGGGTTGCCGGGCTTGCCCGACTCGAACGAGCCTACGAAGGGCTTGTACCCCGAGTCCTTGAGCGCGTGGCGGATGATGGTGTTCTTCACCACCCGGTACTCCACGCCGGCCTTGCGGAACGCGCGGCGGAGGCCCGTGACGGCCTCGACGTTCATACCCTTGAAGTCGATCAGAACCGCGGCGACCGAGTCGTCGAAGCGCTTGCGGATCTGATCGATCTCCGAGGTCTTCTCAGTAGTCGGCATGGCTTACGCCTCCTCGACCTTCTCGATGAAGGTGTTCGGGTCGATGCGCACGCCAGGGCCCATGGTGGACGACAGCGTGATCGACTTGAGGTACGTGCCCTTCGCCGTCGCGGGCTTCGCGCGGATGAGGGCCTGCACCACGGCGCGGGCGTTGTCGCGGATCTGGTCCGGCGCGAACGAGGCCTTGCCGATGCGGGCCTGGACGATGCCGGCCTTCTCGGTTCGGTACTCGATCTTGCCGCCCTTGGCCTCGCGGACGGCCGCGGTCACGTCGAAGGTCACGGTGCCGACCTTCGGGTTCGGCATGAGGCCGCGGGGGCCGAGCACGCGGCCCAGCTTACCGACCTGCCCCATCATGTCGGGCGTGGCGATCACGCGCTCGTAGTCGAAGAAGTTGCCTTCGAGCACCTTGGCCACGAGCTCGTCGGCGCCGACGAAATCGGCTCCGGCCTCGCGCGCCTCGCGCTCCTTGTCACCCTTCGCGAACACGAGCACGCGGACCTTCTGGCCCGTACCGTGCGGGAGCACCAGCGCGCCGCGGACCATCTGATCGGCGTGCTTCGGGTTGACCCCGAGACGCACGGCGATTTCGACGGTCTCGTCGAACTTCGCGGTGGCGCACTGCTTCACGAGCGTTGCGGCCTCGTCGAGCCCGTAACGTCGCGCGCGATCGACCGCCTTTTCGACGGTCTGGCGCCTCTTTGGAATCTTCGCCATTCGTATCCTCCTAGCGGCGCCATTGCCCGGAGCGGTTCTGCCCGGTGCGACGCCTCCCACCGCGCCGTGACGACGGTGGTGCACATCCAGCGAGCGACTCCTCCGTCCGTGTGATCACACGGGGTGAAGGGGCGCTCGCATCACGGTTGAGAGTGTATTACCCGACGACTTCGATCCCCATGGAGCGCGCGGTGCCCGAGACCGAACGGATCGCCGACTCGAGGTCGTCGGTGTTCATGTCCTGGAGCTTCTTCTGCGCGATCTCGCGGATCTTCGCCATCGGGAGCGAGCCGACCTTGTCCTTGTTGGGACGGGGGGAGCCCTTGTCCGCGCCGACGGCCTTCATCAGAAGGATCGACGTGGGGGGGGTCTTGAGCTCCATCTGGAAGGACTTGTCGGAGTACACCGTGATGATCACGGGAATCACGAAGCCCTTCTGATCCGCGGTCTTGGCGTTGAACTCCTTGATGAACATGGGGATGTTCACGCCCGCCTGACCGAGCACGGGTCCGATGGGGGGACCAGGCTTCGCCTCGCCGCCCGGAGCCTGGAGCTTGACCTTACCGACTACCTTCTTCGCCATTGCAGTGTCCTCATCGACAGGTTTTCGGAGCCATCACGGAGAGTCTTCTCCGCGGGGCCGCTCGCACGCCGTCGCCACATCGTGTTGCCGCGTGCTGGGCCTGTCGTGGCAGATCAGGTCGTGATCTTCTCGACCTGGTTGTAACCGAGCTCGACGTCCGTGAGACGGCCGAAGATGGTGACCATCACCTTGAGCTTCTGCCGCTCCGCACGCACTTCCTTGACCATACCCGTGAAGTTCGCGAACGCGCCGTCGACGACCTTCACCTGGTCGTTGACTTCGAAGTTCACCTTGGGCTTCGATTGGACCGACCCCTTGTTGATCTGGTCCTTGATGGTGTCGATCTCCTTCTGCGGAACCACTGTGGGGTTCTGATCGCCGAGGAAGCCCGTCACCTTCGGGGTGTCCTTCACCAGGTGCCACGTCTGGTCGTTCATCTCCATCTGGACGAACACGTAGCCCGGGTAGAACTTCCGCTTCTCCGTGCGCTGCTTGCCGTTGCGAGACGCCGTCACCTGCTCGTGCGGAACGAGGATCTCGCCGAAGTACTTCTCCAGGCTCGCGTTGCGGATTCGCTCCTGCAGCGAGGCCCGGACCTTGTCTTCGAAGCCCGAGTAGGCCTGAACGATGTAGTACTTCTGTGCCATTGCGGTTCTCGGCGTCGGCGCCGTCGCGGTCAGCTCTTGATGTAGATGAGGTCGGTGAACCAGTTCCAGAACCGGTCGAGGCCGAAGATGATCACCGCCGAGAGGACCGCCGTGGCGATCACCACCGAGGTCGCGGTGTACGTCTCCTGCTTCGTGGGCCAGGTCACCGCGGCGAGTTCGTCGATGGTCTCCATCGCGAGGGTGCGGAGGCGGACGTTCTTCCACCCCCACACGACCGCGCCCACGCCCACGAGCACGCCGACGAGCGACGTGACCTGGTCGTGGCCTTCGCCCCACGCCAGTTCGACGAGGTGAGCGACGAGATAAGCCACCACGCACCCGGCCACGAAGTACCCGGTGTACAGGTACTTCACGATGCCGAGCTGGAGCGATGCTCCGGTGCGTTCCTGCTGCGTGCTCAACGTGTTTGCTCCAAAGACGGACTGATGGGCAGGGGCTGGGGGGCTCGAACCCACGACCTGCGGATTTGGAATCCGCTGCTCTACCACCTGAGCTAAACCCCTAACGACTCTGTTCCGGGTGACTATTTACTCTCGTGGTGGATCGTGTGCTTCGCGCAGGCGGTGCAGTACTTCTTGATCTTCAAGGCCTTCGCATCGGGAGCCGTAGACCGGGTGGTCTTGTAGTTCCGAGCGCCGCATTCCTCACAGGCGAGGACGACCTTGAGCCGCGCTGTCATTCGTCTCGTTCCAGGTACACAACCGCCCCGGGGTGGGGATCTCTTCCCACCGCCGGGGCAGCCATTGTTCGTTCCTACTCGAGGATCTTGGTGACGACACCCGCGCCGACGGTCTTGCCGCCCTCGCGGATGGCGAAGCGCATCTGCTCCTCGAGGGCGACGGGGGTGATGAGCTCGACCTCCATCGCGACGTTGTCACCCGGCATCACCATCTTGACGTCTTCGGCGAGCTTGCAGGTGCCCGTGACGTCGGTGGTGCGGATGTAGACCTGCGGGCGGTAGTTGGTGAAGAACGGGGTGTGACGCCCGCCCTCTTCCTTCTTCAGCACGTAGACCTGCGCGTTGAACTTCTTGTGCGGGAAGAGCGAGCCGGGCTTGGCCAGAACCTGGCCGCGCTCGATGTCGTTCTTCTCCACGCCGCGGAGGAGCACGCC
>JBPOHC010001037.1:0-10309 GCA_052035985.1 Myxococcota bacterium
CTCGTCGGGGCCATCGGGTGGGTCCCGTTTCTGCCGCTGGGACCGTCGCCGCGCGCGCTCGCGCCGCCCGCCTCGCGCGCCGTGTCGGTCGTCGTCGCGTCGCTCTTCGCGCTGTCGTTGATGTGCGTGACGCGCCCGTGGGCGCCGCGGCTCCCGCCTGCGCCGCTCTATGCCATCGCCCGCACGCTGCGCCTCGATCAGCGGTGGGACCTCTTCGCACCGCGTCCGCTTCAGCACGACGGGTGGTTCGTCGTCGTGGGCGTGACGCGCGACGGCCGCGAGCTCGACCTCGCGACGGGACGCGCCCCCGCATGGACACCTCCCCGTCCGCTGCGGTCGCTCTACCCGACGGTGCGTTGGCGGCGCTACGACGCGAGCCTGCGGCGCGGTCGCGTCGACGCCTTGCGCGAGCTCGTCGCGTGGAGGCTCCGCGAGGCCCGCGCGCGCTGGGGCGTTTCGGACTTCGCTCGCGTCACGGTGGTGCGTGTGACGGTCGCGACGCGTCCGCCGCACGAGGTGTCGAGCGAAGACGTGTACTCCTGGCCCGAAGCCTCGCGGCGCGGCCGTTGAAGCGCCTCCGCGCGACCGCGGCGCTTCGAGAACGTGCGGCTTGTGTCCGTCGCGCAGGCGCGGATACTCCGTCGTCCGATGCAGACCACCGACACGCGAGATGAGACCGCGCCCTCTGACTCGGAGGCGCGTCGCGACGCGCAGTCGCTGCTCTCGCTGAGCCGCAGCGCGCGGAGCCTCCACGATGACATGCAGCTCCACGAGGCGCTCTGGGCGGTGCCCGACGACGCGGTGCTCGACGCCGATCAGCGGCTCACGGTGCTCTACCTCTTCGACCGCGTGCTCGACCTGCTCATCGCGTTCGACAGCCTCGGAGCGCGCTACGAGCGCTTCTGGCGCACCGATCCTCTCGACGACGGCGTCCGGCACACGCGCGACTGCGTGCTCGCCTACGCGGCATACTTCGAACGCCTCGCGCTCGGGCTCGAGTTCGCGTCGCACACGCTCGACCGGCCGCAGTTCGAAGCGCTGCTCGATGAGGGCTCCCACGAGGTCGGCGTCGCGCCCGACGCGTACGCGCGCTTCCGCTGGGACGTGGTCCACGTCGAGCACCTCCCGCGGGTGTTCGCGGCGCGCAACTACACGAAGCTCATGCGCCTCACCTGGGGCGACGCGCTGGAGCGCGACGAGCTCATGGCCGCGGTGTTCGCCGCGCACGACGCCGCGTACCGGAGGGTCAAGGGGCGCATGGCGCGCGAGGGGTCGTCGATGCTGCTCGACTCGGGCCTCGGGCTCCTCCGCGCGGCGCAACGCGTGGCGCTCCTGCCTGCGACGCGGGAGGTCGCGACGTGGTTCGGTGACACGCGCGTCCACCGCGTCGACGAGGCGCTCATCACCGACGCGCAGGTGGCCGAGATCACCGCCGAGAGCCGCCCTGGAGACATCGTGGTCGAGCGGCGAAACTGGTTCCTTTCGAACCTCGGCCTGCCGGGCTTCTGGCCCCACGCGGCGCTGTGGGTCGGCAGCGCGGAGGAGCTCGCGGCCTTCCTCGACGGCGATCCCGACGTGCGCCGCGAGTTCGGCGGAGCGTTCACGGCGCACCTGCGCGAGCGTTTCCCCGAGGCGTGGGCGGAGTTCACGACGCTCGACGAGCACGGTCATCCGCGGCGCATCCTCGAAGCGGTCTCCGAGGGCGTGGTGTTCGCCTCCGCGGAGCACTCGCTCGGGGCAGACTACGCCGCCGCGATGCGTCCCCGCCGCACGCCCATCGAGGTCGCGCGCGCCATCGAGCACGGCTTCGCGTGGCACGGTCGCCCGTATGACTTTCACTTCGACATCCACTCTGACGGGGCGCTCTACTGCTCGGAGCTCGTCGCGAAGAGCTGGGGGCCGCGGGTGGGCTTCCGCGGGCTTCAGATCCGCCCGGTGCGCATCCTGGGCAAGACGACGGTGACGCCCAACGACCTCGTCGCGCAGTTCGACGAGACCTTCGGCACCGACGCGCAGGAGCTTGATTTCGCGTGGTTCCTCGACGGACGCGAGTCAGATCGCGCGGCGTTTCGGGCCGACGTCGAGGCGTTTCGCGCGTCGCACCGCCGCCCCAAGTGGGACATCTCCCAGGAGTAGAGACGCGGTCTCGCGGCGATGCGTGTACCCTCCGCGGCCGTGGCGTTCCTCTACGACTACGGGGCTGTGAAGCGTGAGGTCATCAAGTCGGAGCTCGACGCGGTGACCCTCGAACCGACGGGGCGCGTGGTGTTCTCGTGCTTCGACACGAACCCCGCGGTCTTCGCGGGCGTGGTCTTCGAAGAGGCCCTCTTCGACGACGTCGCCGACTCGGTGACCCCGCGCGGAAATCCCAAGCTCTGGCGCCTCGCGGCCGAGCGTCTGCGCGCGCTCCGCGTCCCCGGGACGACGCCCTGCGTGACCGTGCGCGTGGCGCTCACCGATGGGCTCCGCGCGTTGATCCGCCCCTACGACTGGACGCTCGATGGCGCCGCGGTGAGCGCGCCCTTCGTCCCAGGACCCGGCTACGCGGGCGTCCTCGAGGAGCGCCCGGAGCTCGCACCGGGGGCTCCCTTCGTGATCGCGGTGTCGCCCGGCGCGCACCGCATCGAAGCATCGCTGCGGCTCTTCGAAACGGGCGCGGCGCCGCGCGATGTGCCCTTCGTGATCGAGGTCGACGTGGCGTCTGGTGCGTGCCTCGAGGTCGAGGTGACGGCGTCGCCCGGTGAGGTCTCGGTGCGTCGCGTCGCTTCGTAGCGCGTGCGGAATGACCGCCCGTCGTGCGATCGTTCTCTCGGCCGAATGAGCGCACCGAGCCGTCGTCGCGCGTTCTTCCTCGCCGTCGCTGCGACGCTCGCGGTCGCGCTCCTCGCGACCTGGGTGTGGTTCGGTCGCGTCGTGGTGTACGCCCTGCGCCCCGCCGGGGCCTTCGATGCGGCGAGGGTCCCGCCAGCGCCCTCGTACGAGCGCCCCGACGCGTGGGCGGCGTGGCCGACGGCGGCGACCGCGCGCGACGCAGACGTCTTCTACGTGCACCCCACCACGTTCATCGGCGCGGCGTGGAACGCGCGCCTCGACGACGCGACGGTCAACAAGGCCACCGAGCTCGGCGGAACGGCGATCCAGGCCAGCGCGTTCGCCGACTGCTGCGCGATCTACGCGCCGCGCTACCGACAGGCGAACCTCACCGCGTTCCTGGAGCCGACGGCGTCGGGGGCGCGGGCGCTCGACCTCGCGACCGGTGACGTGCTCGACGCCTTTCGGGCGTTCCTCGCGCGGCGCGACGGTCGGAGGCCCTTTCTGCTCGTGGGGCACAGCCAGGGCGCGGTGCTCGCGTTTCGAGTGCTGACGGCGCTCGTCGCGCGGAGCCCGCTGCGAGAGAAGCTCGTGGCAGCGTGGATCATCGGCAGCCCGCTCACCGAGGCGTCGCTCGCGGCCGCGTCCGAGGTGCCCGCGTGCGACTCGCCCACGCAGACCGGCTGCGTCATCGCGTGGAACGCGCGCGGCCCCCGCTACCAGGGCGGCTTGGATTTCGTCGAGGCCCCGACGGTCCCGCCGCGACCCTGGAGCCCGCGCGTGTGCGTGAACCCCCTCTCGTGGCGTCACGACGAGGCGCTCGCGGACGCCGGACTCCACCGCGGGGCCGTGTTCTTTCGCGGACTCACGCCCGACGCGCCCATCGCGCGGATGACGAGCGCGCGCTGCCGTCGAGGCGCGCTCATCGTCGAGCCGACCGCGCCGATCCCGCGGGACTTCATGAGCCGACTGCTCGACCACGCCCTCGGCGACGAGAGCTACCACCCCGTCGAGTTCGGCCTCTTCTACGAGAACATCCGAGAGAACGCGCGGGCGCGGATCGCCGCGTGGCAGCGACAACAGCCCTCCGACGCGCAACCTCCCCCGCCTTCGCGGTAGCCTCCGCGCCCTCGTGATGCGCTCGCTACGCTTCGTTCTCGCGCTCGCCTCGTCGGTCGCCGCCTGCGTCTCTGCGCCGCGCGCCGCGCCACGGTCGTCGGTCCGCGCGATCGTCGTGAGGCTGCGTCCTGGCGACGACCTCAAACGCGAGCTCGACGCCCTCGCGCGAAGAGAGAACCTCGACGCCGCGTCGATCTCGACCTGCGTGGGGAGCGTCGAGCGCGTGACGATCCGCTTCGCCGACCGCCACGAGGGCGCGGTGCTCGAAGGCCGACGCGAGATCGTCTCGCTCGTGGGGACGCTCTCCTCACGCGGCTCGCACCTCCACATCGCCGTCTCTGACGGAGAGGGACACACCGTGGGCGGGCACCTGCTCGAAGGCTCGCGCGTGTACACCACGGCGGAGGTCGTCGTGCTCGCGTTCCGAGAGCTGCGGTATGGCTACGAGGTCGACCCCACCTACGGCTATCACGAGCTCGTGGTGAGGCCCCGATGATCGCTGTCGCGCGCAGCGCGCAGGTCGTCAGCCTACGTCGCCGACGCCGATCGTGATCTTGCTGCCTGCCTTGATGCGGGTTCTGGCCTTCATCGAAATCTCCTTTTCTGTGGGGCTCTACGGTTGAAGGCCGAGCGACTCGGCCGCAGCTGCGACCGTGACGGCGACGACCTGTGACGAGAACGTGCGGTCGAGGTTGGCGACCACGTCGGGGCCGCGCGTGCAGTGATACCGGTCGTAGCGGAACTCCGACGTGTCCGTGAGCATGATGCCAGGAAAGCCGTTGTCCCAGAACGACGCGTGATCCGAGCGGCGCAGGTCGCCGATGAGCGACGACGACATGAGCTCGGCGCTCACTTCGAGGGGAATGAACGGCAGCCCCGTGCGGTCCGCGTAGCGCTCGAGGGCCACCAGGGCGTCGGCCGCGCGCGCGTTGCCGATGGCCGCGAGAAAGTCTCCCCGACGCTCCGTGGCCTCCCACTCCCTCGCCGCAGCGGGGAACACGAGGTTGATGCCCGTGGGGAGGCGCTGCGTGTTCGGCGCGTGGTCGACGTAGCCGATCATCTCGAAGTTGAAGTACGCGTCGATGACGTCGCCCTGCGTCCGCGCGCGCACGGCGTATGCGCGTGAGCCGATGAGCCCGCGCTCCTCTTCGTCCCAGCACGCGACGACGAGCGTGCGGGGGTAGCTGCGCTGCGAGAGCACCCTCGCCGCTTCGAGCGCGCCCGCGACGCCGCTCGCGTTGTCGTCGGCGCCCGCGCACCCGCGGACGTGGTCGTAGTGCGCGCCGATGAGCACCCTGCGCTGCGGCTCGGTGGCGCCCATGCGCACGCCGACGACGTTGACGCCGGTCGCGTAGGCGTGGCGTTCGACGGTGAAGCCGAGCGACGCGAGGCGGCTTGCGCAGAGGTCCTGCACCGCCAGCCAGTGGGCGCTCGCGGGCGTGCGCGCCACCGCGAGGGACTCGAGGTCGGTCGGGTCGCGCGCGCCGTCGACGCAGCGCGCGAGGGCGAGGGGAGAGCCGTCGCCGCACGGGGGCAACGGCGCGTCGGCCACGGAGGCGTCGGTCACGGAGACATCGGCGGGCGTCGCGGCGTCGGCGTCGGTGGCGGCGTCGCGCTCGGACGAGGCGTCGAGCACGGGCGTGCTGCTACGGACGCACGCGAAGAGGAGCGCGAACGCGAGTGTGTTTCGGCGCATGGGGTGGGCCGAGAGGGTACTGCACAACCGCCCGTGGCGCGTCGCGAAGGGAGCGGCCGCGCGCGGCGCGTCTCTGATAACGTCGCCGCGATGGAGCCGCAGCGCGAAGCCTACGAGTCACGGGAGTTCGATCGGCAGATCTCTCCGGCCCTCGTGTGGTTGGTCGTGGGCTTCGCGGTCGTGGCGTCGACCTTCGCCGCGATCGCGCTGCCGTCGTGGTTCCCGCTCGCCGTCGCGTATCCCATCTCGCTCTTCGCGGCCCTGGGGGCGTCGGGCTTCCGTCGCGGCGGCGCGGTGCGCGTCGACGACAAGGGGATCTGGTGGCGAGGCTCCCTCGTCGCGCCGCGCGGCGGCATCGTCTCACTCGCGCGTGAGGGAGAGCTCGTCACCGTGCGCACCGACTCGTCGTGGCGCTCGGTTCAACGCTTCTACGCGCCCGACGAGGCCGAGGCGCAGTCGATGGTCGCCGCGATCGGAGAGGCCGACGAGCGCCCCGCGGTCTCGCTGCGCCTGGGCTCGCCCCTCGCGCGTTACGGCGTGGGCGCCTACTTCGCGATGATGGCCGTGCCCGCAGCCGGGATTCTGACTCCGCTCGGGCTACGCGCGATGGGCGCTCGCTCTCCGCTGCTCCTCGCGCTCCTCGCTGCGGGGATCTGCTCGCTCGCGCTCATGCTCGCCCCCACGCGCGTCACGCTCGGCGCCGACGGGATGGAACTCCGCTGGCTCTGGCGCACGCGCTGGGTCCGCTGGCTCGACGTGGCCTCCGTCGCGGTCGACCGCGGGAGCGACGCGCTGGTGCTCACGATGAAGCGCGGCGACACGGTGCGCATCTCCGCCGAGGCGGCCTTCGCGGTGACCGACGCCAACGCCGCCGACGAGCTCTTGAAGCGCATCGAGAAGGCGATCAACGATGCTGCCGAGGCGCGTCCCCACGTGGTCGCGGCGGCCCTCGCGCGCGGCGACGCGACGACGCCCGAGTGGGTGTCTCGCCTGCGCGCGCTCGTGTCGCGCGGCGTGAGCGGGTATCGCGCCGCGTCGGTGTCGGCCGAAGACGTCGAGGCGGTGCTGAACGACAAGACCGCAGATCCGTCGCTGCGCGTCGCGGCGGCGGTGGCGTATGCGCCCGCGGGCGGCGCCGACGCGGTGAAGCACGTGGCCGAGGGCGTCGCGTCGACGCACGTCCGCGTGGCGCTCGACGCCGCGGTGGGCAGCGACGAAGAGGCCATCGCCACGGCGCTCGACGCGGTCGAAGCCGAGCGACGCGAGGCGTAGCGGCTCGCGCGATTCGCGCTGCGCGGATTGAGAAGCGGAGCACTTCGCGCGGCGCTCTCGCAACACGTCGCGACCGCGGAGCGCCGTGATTCGCTGGGGAATACAGCGCCCCTGCGAGGGAGCGGCGCGCGCGGCACGGCGGGTGAACTGGTCTTCGCCACGGAGACAAGACCGCAATGAACAACAGCGCACGCGCTCGCTCCTCTCGCATGATCCTGCGCCCTCGCGGCGCGCTCTCGCTGCTCGTCGCCGCGTCGCTCTGCGGCTGCGCCGACGTCGATCCGGGTGAAGACCAGTCCGCCACGGCGCTCTTTCAGGCCGCCGGGACGCGCCTCTGGACCGCCAACAGCAACGTCATCCCGATGTGCTGGGCGACGCCGGGGTACACCGCGGAGAAGCGGGTCATCGAGGAGGCCATCGGGCGGGCCTGGGTCGCCGAGGCGAACCTCACGGTGACGTGGCGGAGCTCGTGTCCGCGGACGGGCACCGCGCGCTACGTCAAGGTGCAGATCGGACCGCACACCCAGGTGCTCGACAGCCAGGGCGTCCTCGTGTGGGACCACAAAACCGACGGGCAGACCCGCCCCGGCCAGCTGGGCATGGCGACGGCGTCGGCGCCCACCACCGCGGCGCTGGACCTGTTCGGCACGCCCGGGATCACGGTCTGGGTCGAGCCCAACGGAGGCTCGCTCCTCTGGCAGTCGCGGCTCGAGCACGTGGCCGTGCACGAGTTCGGTCACGTGCTGGGCTTTCAGCACGAGCAGAACCGCCCCGAGGCCGAGGCGCGCCCGTGCGGTCCCACCGTGACGTCGGGCACGACCGTGGGCCCCTACGACCGCGACTCGATCATGAACTACTGCGGAAGCCACGGGGGCGCGCAGCCGACGCTCTCGGCTGGCGATCGCTCCGGCGTGCGTCAGGTCTACGGCGCGCGGCTCCCTCGGATGCAATGGGGCACGAGCGGCGATCATCCCCTTCGCGCCGACTTCGACGGAGACGGGCGCCAGGACGTCGCCGTGTATCGCCCGTCGACCGCGCGCTTCTACATCGTCGAGAGCTCGACGCACCTCCAGCGGGAGCGCGAGGTCTTCGCGGTTCACAGCGTCGGAGACCTCCCGGTGCCCGCGGACTACGATGGCGACCGCAAGGCCGACGTCGCGATCTGGCGCCGCGGCGGGAGCTGGGAGGTCTACGCCGCGAGCGCCAGCCTCAACCGCAGCTTCGGTCAGGCGGGCGACATCCCCGTCCCTGGCGACTACGACGGCGACGGTCGAACGGAGCTCGCGGTCTTCAGGCCCTCGCAGGGCATGTGGTACACGAGCCGCTTCAGCGACGACGCGCGGAGCTCGTATTTCTGGGGCGCCGCGGGCGACGTCCCGGTGCCCGCGGACTACGACGGCGACGGTCGAACGGACTTCGCGGTGTACCGCCCTTCGACCGCGCGCTGGTACGTGATGCGAAGCCGCGACGGGTTCATGTCCCTCGCGCACGGGACGCCGACGACGGCCACCCCCGACCGCCCGGTGCCCGCGGACTACGACAACGACGGACGCGCCGACCCGGCGTACTACCGCGCCTCGGAGGGGCGCTGGTACTACGTGCGAAGCAGCGACGGGAGCACGTCGTGGACGGGGTGGGGCGATCCGTCAGACGTCCCGGTTCCCGGGGACTACAACGGCGATCGACGGCTCGATATCACCGTGTGGCGCCCGTCGAACGGCACCTGGTACACCACCGGCGCGCTGCTGTAGTCGCGCCCAAGCGCGAGGCGCCGCTCTGTTCCCTACGGAGCCTCTCTCGCTGGTACCTTCTCTCCCTCGCGGCGATGGGACCACCGACGCAAGAATCCGATCTCCTCGGCGCATCGCTGTCGATCCACGTGGTGCGCTCGATCCTGTGGGGGGCCGCGCAGCGCGGGCTCGACCCCGACGCGCACGCCCGCGCCGTAGGGCTCACGCCCGCGCTCCTCGTCGACCCCGACGCCCGCGTCTCGGCGCGCCTCGCGATCAAGCTGTGGGACGACGTCGCCCGCGCCAGTCGTGACCCGCACTTCGGCCTGCGGCTCGGAGAGGCCGTGGGCATGGCGGGGCTCAACCTCGCGGGGCAGATCCTCGCGGCGAGCGCGACGCTGGCCGAGGGGTTCAAGCGCATCCTCGCGTACGCGCGGGTCTTCAACGACGCCCACGAGATGCACTGGACCCCGACCGGCGACGGCGCCGTGCTCTGGTACACGGCGCGCGACCTCGGGTACACGGTGCCCTATCACGCGATGGAGTTCGCCTTCGCGTGGTCGATCGTGACGGCGCGCGCGCTCACGGGCGGCGAGGCGTCGCCCACGGAGGTGCGCTTCGAACACGGCCCCACGGGCGACGGCGCCGAGCATGCGCGGATCTTCCGTTGCCCGGCGCGCTTTCACGCGGAGCGCTACGAGATCCACGTTTCGAACGCGGTGCTCGCGCTGCCTGTGAAGACGGCCAACGCCGACCTCGCGGAGATCCTCGACAGCCACGCGAAGATGCTGCTCGCTCGATTGCCTCCGAGGGCGCTCCTCGTCGACCGCGTGCGGACGACGATCGCGCGCGGACTCCCCGTGGGACGCGGCGCGCTCGACGACGTGGCGCGCGAGCTACACGTCTCGCCGCGGAGCCTCCAGCGCAAGCTGCGCGACGAGGGATCGAGCTACAACGAGGTGCTCGACGAGGTGCGCCACGCGGTCGCGACGCAGCGCCTCGGAGAGAGCGACTGCGCGGTCAACGAGGTGGCCTTCGCGCTGGGCTTCTCGGACCCGAGCGCGTTTCACAAGGCCTTCGTGCGCTGGACGGGCAGCTCCCCCGGTCAGTGGCGCCGCGCGCGCCGCGCGACGTGAGTGTGCTTTGCGCGCACGACTTTCCCCGCGTGAGACGCAGGGAAAGGACCGGCGGCGGTCACGACGCCGAGAGCGATCTCCGCGCGACGCCCCGGCGTCCTCACGTCCGCCGGTTCCTGTCCGGCGCTTCACCCATATCGCTCTGGGAGCGTCGTGCTACGGCGCGGTGAAGACGAGGTACTTCGCGCAGCGGGCGCATCGCAGCGGCTGCCCGAGGTGGTTCCCGGCGCCGCCCACGAGGCTCGCCACGACGAAGAAGGTCGGCGGAATGAGCATCATGTTGAGCGGCGGGAGCACGGCGATGAGGGGCATTCCCGCGAGGCACATGGCGACGGTGGCGATCATGGCCGCGACGCCGAGGGGCGTGGTTCCGCCGAGGGGGCGCATGCGCTCCTTGCAGACGCCGCAGGTGCAGGTGCCGTCGCCGTGACGCACCGAGAGAAGGTCGTACTCGCGCATGACGTGGTCGCTCCCCGACGCGGCGCCGCAGAGTCCCCCCTGCGGCGTCGCGCGATGTGTTGAGGTACAGCCTGTTTTGTAGGCGT
>JBPOHC010000712.1:0-3604 GCA_052035985.1 Myxococcota bacterium
CCCGACAGTCATCGAACCGGCATCGCTCTAAAGCGATCTAGCCCAGGAGAAACCAGGCAGTCGCGCGACAGATGGCAACTGCACCTCGGCCTTCCGGACCGACGACCATGCGCAGCGAACGCTTGGCGAGCTTGTCGGCGCCGTATTCGAGGTGGATCTGGCCCAGGAAGACCAGGGCGTCGGCCTCGGCGTCGAGGTGCCCGACACGGCGTCCTTCGCGTTGGAGCGCCTCGGCACATTCGAGGGCTTCCTTCGCGTGGTCGAGCTGGTAGTGGGCGCGGGAGAGGCCAGCGAGTGCGTCCAGGCGATCGACGTCGGTCGACTCTCGATGCTCGCGAAGCGCTTGAAAATATTCGACGGCACGCACTGCGTCGCCGCGCGCGTAGGCGCGAGTGCCGAGGGCGTAGAGCGAAGCGGGGCTCTTCCCAGAAATTTTCATGGGGAGGCTGGGGCGGTTGTGCGGGACTCGCAATCACGCGAGCGCATGCCGCTCTCACTTCGCGGGTGGGCTCACTCGCAGAACGAAGCGCGCGGTCGCGACGACCCCGAACTCCTTCAAGCGGGCGGGCTCGGCGAGAATCTCGGCTGCATCACCGCTCGGCTGGGTTCGAAGCGCGATCGCAAGCACTCGCATGACCGTCTCGGTCTGCGGCGTGAAGGTGAAAGTGATGGCGTCGCCCGGGTCAACGCAGGGCGCCTCGGACAGATCCTTCTCGGGGACGAACGAGACGGAGCCGTCGGTGGCCTGCTCGCAGGCAACGACCCAGACAGGCTCGGAGTGGTGATTCTCGAAGGCGATCTCGACCTTTGAGCCGGCATCGGCGGCGAGACTCGCAGCTCCCGATGCATCCTCAGAAAATTTTCGTACGGCAACATCCCCGCGCAGTGCGACCGGGGCGACCACGAAAAGATCGGTGGGGAGCTCAAGCTCACGGAGCCAGGTCACCGCACGCTCGAAGAGACCGGGCTCCTCCGATGCAGCAACCATCGCCTCGAAGTCGCGCTCGCTCGCGGCGAATTCCTCGGCAATCGAAAGATCGGCAGCGCGCCGCTCTTCTCGGAGCAGGTCACCCACCATTCGCGCCGATGCGCGCAGTTCTGGATCAAGTTCCATCAACTCTTCTCCTCAGCCTCACCCATGAGCAGGTTTCGAAAGGCCGTACGGGCGACCGAGAGAATCGACAGGTCCTGCCCGACACGCTGATTGACGAGTCGAGATTGGACCTCCGACCCCATGTGCCCGAGGTCCAGGAAGCCGGTGGGAAGCGCTGACGTCTTGGCAGCTTTGCCCGTCGAACTCGTACTGTCAGACAGGGGTACGATGCCCGGCAACGCCTTCAGCTCGGCCATCTCGGGGTGCAACGACCGACTGAGTCGACAGGTCGTCGTGAGCGTGTTCCCGCTGTGATACAGGTCGCCGAGGTACGTGTTCGCGAGAACGAGTCGCTCACTCCCATCGGCATATCGAACGATGGATCCAGGAGGCAGCCGATCATTGCGTGGAGCGTACACGCCATCCAGATGGCATTCGATCGCCTTGCGCACCAGCTTCATGGAAATATCGCTGAGCATGTCGCAGGGATTCTTCTCGCTCCACATCGAGCGAAGCAGCTCTCGCTTCGCGATATCATCGAAGAATTCCGTGCTGACACTGTGGAGCTTCGGCGCGAGACAGGATGTATCGAGTTCTGGGATCTCGATGACCCATTCGGGCAGAGAACGTGATCTCCGGGGTCTGACGGATCTCGAGAGCGGGCAGACCCAGGCGCGCTTTTGATCAAGAAGATACTCGTTCGAAACGATGAGGAAGGGGCGCGGGCGAAATGAATACGAAAGTTTTGTTTCGTTTCGATCGATCTTGACCGATGTCCCGGCGTCGTCGGGAACCGACATCGGTTCGAGCTGGATCGGGAGCGTCACGGGATCCGCATACCAACCCTGGCCCGGAACCGGCTCGTCTGGCGGTTCTGGCCGTGACAAGCCCTTCTTCTTGTCTTCTCGTACTTGTTCCTCGTACCACACGCGTTTCACGATATGAAACAGAGCCCAGACCATGTGTTGGTCCGGGCTCGAAGGCTTGCGTTCGTCCTCCTTCTTTTTCACTCGTCACTCTCTCTGTCATTCACCGAGTTGAACCAGCGCTCGAACTCCGCCTCGGAGGCGGCGAATTCTCTCGCGAGGGAGAGATCTGCCGCCCGGCGCTCCTCACGGAGGAGGTTGCCCAGCAGCCGCGCAGCTTCGCGCATTTGGGCACGATCGTTCGAGTCCTGGGTCACCTTGGTCGTGGGGATGGTCGTCATGTTCCTGGCTCCTCTTGGGGAGCGACGCCGCCTCGCCACGATGGCGACGCGTACGTCGCCAAGTAGGGGGCAGAGGGAGGATACATGAACGAGGATTCCTGAGGATTCAGGAATTGAATCGCCGCCTCACGCTGGCATGAAACGGAAGAAAAGTCAAGCGTGCACGTCTGTCCCGCCCACGGCTGAGGAGGTTCTTCGCGGCGCCCGTTGACATTCCTTTCGGGCGACCAATCTTGCCCGCCGCGAGAGCCAGACCAGCGCTCTCACCATAGCCGCCGACCGTACTCCGCCCTCTACTTATGTACAGGCGGTGGCAAACCAAGGGTGAGCCCTCTTCGCTCGTGCACGCGCTTCGCGTGCTCGCGGTGGGGCTCGGAGTTCTCAACGGCTGCAACGGGTCCGACCCTTCGGGGGGATCGGGCGCTTCAGCGTTCGAGAGCGCGTGCGTGAGCGCGGGGATCTGCGACGAGGCTCCGGCCCCGCCCGAGATCGTCGACATCCTCTGCGACGCGAGTCTCGGATCGAGCTGCAGTCGCGAGAACGTGCGCGCTGTCGTCGATACCGTCGCGCGCTTCGTGGGCACGCGCTCGCACTCGCGCATCCGGGTGTGGGGGATGGGCCCCACGGTCGCCGAGACCCACATCGCGGGGGAGCTCACGGTCCCCGCACTCGCCGCGCGCACGCGGACCCGCCGGACCCAGCTCGACCGCTTCGTCGAGCGCGCCACGTCGACGCTCTCCCTCGCGCTCGAGCCGACCTTCACGCGTACGGGCGTCCATCGCTCGCCCATCGCGGAGAGCCTCGTAAAGATCTCGCTCGCCGACGGATACGGCCTGCCGCGTCGCATCGTCATCATCTCGCACGCGCGGGAGTCCTCGTCGGTACGCGATCTCGCCTGTGGGAAGCTGCCGAACGAGGCGGACTTCGCACGTGTGCTCCGAAGGCGCGGACTCCTCGAGCCCGGTTCGCTCGCCCACATCCAGATCGTGTTCGCGTTCGTGACTGCGGCACCGGTCGGCGCTGCGCGCTGCGCCGTGCGCATGGACCGCGAGGTCCGCATCCGCGAGCTGTGGCGTGCGGCACTGACCCACGCGGGGGCGAGCGAGGTGCGCTTCGACTCGGGCGCACCCGTCCTCGTCGGCGAACGCCCGACACCTTCCCCTACGACCCCGACCCCCACCCCCAACCGGAGGCAGAACCCGGGATCCAGTTCCGCAGCAACCTGCTCGCTGAGCGTCAGGCCGAAGGCGGCGCTCCGCACGGCATCGGCTCCACCCACCGGCGGCGGCGCGAAGAGCGCGGCC
>JBPOHC010001068.1:0-24772 GCA_052035985.1 Myxococcota bacterium
CGCTGAGCTCGAGCTCGATGGCGTCGAAGGGCTCCGCGCGCACGGCGCTGTCACCGCGAAAAACGGCTGCGACGACCCAGCGCGCGCCTTCGAGACGAAAGACCTCCAGCGTGCGGAGCTCGGGGTCGAGGAGCCACGCGTGCGAGACCCGCTCACGCGCATAGATCGGCATCTTCTCGGCGCGATCGATCGCCTCCGTCGACGGAGAGAGGACCTCGCACACCCAGTCGGGCGCCACGACGATCGCCGCAGGCGCGCTCGCTTGAAAGACCGACGGAGGGAGCCGCGACCGATGCCACCCCGCGAGGTCGGGAACCACCACGTCGGGCATCGCGCCGAGGTGCAGCTCGGGCTCGTCGAGCAGCACCCATCCCCCAGGACCACCGCGTCCGCGACGGAACGGAGGACCGAGCTCCTCACCGAGCGCCGACGCTGCGCCGGCGTGGGAAGGGCGCGGTCGCGGCATGAGCGAGAGCGCGCCCGCGAGGATCTCGGCCACCATGTTCTCGGGCGCGTTGCGATACCCCTCGACCACGTCGCGATCGAGGTTGGGGAACTGCGCATCCGGCGTGCGCGCTGCGTCGCCTGCCATGGCGCGGAGGGTACCTCACATCGCGTCAGTCACGCTCGCGCGCATCGACTCACGACTTGCCCGTGAGCGGACGCGGACGGAGCGGCGGCGCCGCGTACTCGCAGATGCCATCGTGGTCGATGATCGGCGGCCTCCGAGGCGCGCCCGCGTCGCGGCGACGATGTCCGCCGTCGTGCGTTCCTGCGTCGCGGTGATGCCCCACGCTCGCGTCGACGTGGTGCGTCCCCGCGTCACGGCGGCGATGCTCGGGCGGAACCTGCGCAGCGCTCTCGCTCGAACACCCCGCCGCGGCCGCGACCGAGAAGGCCAGCGCGACGGCCGCCGCGTGACGCATCAGCGACTCCCGCGGCGGATCTGGCACCAGGCGCAACACCGGGTCGCGACGCGCTCCGATGCCTGCGAGCATGAAGTCATCGAGCCTCGACTGGAGCGACGCACACTCCGCTTCGAGCGCCTCACGTGACGTTCGCTCCTCTGCGCGAATGATGTCGAACGCGCGGAGAAAGGACGGATCGGTGAGCGACGACGCAGCGGCCGCGGCCTCGACGAGCGACGAGAGCTTCTGGTGCAGGTCGTCGTTCACGCGTCGACGGAAGGCCGCGAAGGCGCGCCTCCAGCGGCTCGCGCCGGGGCCCGTGTAGAAGCGTCCGACGACGGCGTCGAGGTGGTCGAGGCCGATGACGCGCTCCATGAGTCCGCCCATGACCCAGCAGCGCGGTTCGAAGACGTCGATGGCGGCGTCGCACGCGCGGTCGATCGCGGCGTCGGCGATGCGGTAGTTGCGGGCGAGGTAGTCTCCGCGAGCGCGTCCCTCGGCGATCATGCGGCGCTCGAGGGGCGTGCCCGCGTAGATCTCGGTGCGGCAGAAGTTGAGCGCGTGCTCGATGTGTTCCTGCATGAACGCGAGGTCGGCGCGCACCGTCGCCAGCGTCGCGTCGGGGTGAAACATCATCAGCGTGTACTGCGACGAGATGTCGAGCTCGCGCGAGAGTTCGAGCGCGCGCGCAGACTCCGCCACGGTCTGATCGCGACCGATGGAGCGCAGCCCCTCCTCCGAGGCCGACTCGATGCCGAAGAACACACGCAGGAGGCCCATCGCCTTGAGGCGTTCGAAGACCGAGCGCTCGGCGTCGGCGGGGCGGCACTTGATGGCGAAGCCGATGTCGCGCATCCCGTGGCGCGCGAGGGCGCGCTCGAAGGCGTCGATGCGCGCGTGGTTCTGCCGCACCGACGGGACGAGGAAGTTGTCGTCGTGAAAGATGAACTGGCGGATTCCGCGCTCGTGATAGAGCGCCGCCATCTCGTCGACGACGCGCTCGGGGTCGCGGCGGCGGTAGCGCTTTCCCGGCGCCATCTCGTGCAGCGTGACGATGCAGCAGTAGTCGCACGAGGCCACGCACCCGCGGCTGCCGAGCAGGTACGCCGTGGGGACGCCCGCGAAGAGGTGAATGGCCCCTCTGCGATCGGGCGTCGGGAGCGTGTCGAGGTCCTCGATCGCGCGTCGCTGCGCGGTGCGGCGCGCGGTGCCGTCGTCGACGAACACGACGCCCGCGATGTCGCGCCATCGGCTGCGATCGGGGCCCGCCTCGACGAGCTCGATGAGCGTGCGCTCTCCCTCGTGCACGACGATGACGTCGATCGAGGGGTGGTTCGAGACGAGCGCCTCGGCCTCGCAGGTGGCGTAGTGGCCGCCCATGATGACGAGCGGACAGCCCGCGCGTTTCAGCGCGTCGGCGAGCGAGAGGTACTCCTCGGCGCGCGACTGGAAGCACATCGAGAGCCCCACGGCGTCGAAGCCCGCGGCGGCCTCGACGACGGCGCTCTGGTCGTCGGCGTTGTTGAACGCGGCGAGCTCGGCGACGTGTCCGGCTTCGTGGAGCGCGGCGCTGAGGTAGCGGATCGAGAGGTTGTCTTCGTGATCGGGGCCGACGAGGAGGACGCGCATGGCGCCGCCGAGCGTATCGCCGTGACGGGGTGCGGGTCACGAGGCGCCCGGGTGATTGAGTCCCTGCGTGAATCCCTGGGGAGCGCGCAGTACCTGCGTGGCGTCGCCGCGCGATTGCAGTGACGCTTCGACGCCGGAGTTCGTCGCGGAGCCCAGACGGCGCGCAAGCATCGCGCTTCCGATCCTCAGCGCCGGAGGTAGAGTCGGCGCCCTACACGGAGCCGCGCCTCGCGTCCCGCAGAACGCGTCGCAGCGACGGCTCCGCACACAGGCAGGATCGAGATGCAGAAGCAGGGCAAGCAGGCCGAGATCGACACCAACTCCGCGGGCGGATCATCCCCCGACACGAAGCCTCCGAGCGGCGTGCTCGCGGACGCGATCGGCAGGGTCAACGGGCTGCGCGTCCGCGCGATGCAGGGCGCGTCGCCGACCGCGTGGGCCCTCGCCTACGCCGACTGGGGCGCGCACCTCGCGCTCGCGCCTTCGAAGCAGCTCTCGCTCGCGGGCAGCGCCGTCACCGGGAGCGTCAAGGTCGCGCAGTACGCGGCGGCTTCGACGCTCGGTCTCGAAGCGTCGCCGCCCGTCGCCAACGACAGGCGCTTCTCGGCGCCGTCGTGGCAGCGCTGGCCCTTCAACGTGATGAGCCAGTCGTATCTCGTCACCGAGCAGTGGCTGCGCGAGGCGAGCACCAACGTCCCCGGCGTTTCGAAGCACCACGAGGACATGGTGGCCTTCGGCTTCACGAAGGCCAGCGAGGCGACCTCACCGGCGAACTTTCTCACCAACCCCGAGGTGATCGATCGCACCGTGAAGGAGCGCGGTCGCAACCTCCTCCGCGGCGCGCGCCACCTCGCGCAAGACGTGAAGCAGCGCGTCGCAGGCGGACCCATTCCGCCCATCGAGGGCTTCGAAGTCGGCAAGGACGTGGCGATCACCGCGGGCAAGGTCGTGCATCGCACGCGGCTCATGGAGCTGATTCAATACTCGCCCGAGACGCCGACGGTACACGCCGAGCCCGTGCTCATCGTCCCCGCGTGGATCATGAAGTACTACATCCTCGACCTGCAGCCGCAGGACTCGCTCGTGAAGTACCTCGTCGGGCGCGGCCACACGGTCTTCATGATCTCGTGGAAGAACCCCACGGCCGAAGACCGCGAGCTCGGCATGGACGACTACCTCAAGCTCGGTGTGATGGCCGCCCTCGACGCGATCAAGACCATCGTTCCGGGTGAGAAGATCCACGCGACGGGCTACTGCCTCGGCGGAACCATCCTCGCGATCGCCGCGGCTGCGATGGCCCGCGACGCGGATGATCGGCTCAAGAGCGTCACGCTCTTCGCCGCGCAGGTGGACTTCAAGGACGCTGGTGAGCTGACCATCTTCATCGACGAGCACCAGCTCGCGAGCCTCGACGAGTCGATGCGTGAGCGCGGCGTGCTCGACGCGAGCCAGATGGTCGGCGCCTTCGTCGCGCTGCGCGCGGGCGACCTCCAGTGGGGGCGCGGAATGCGGCGCTATCTGCTCGGCGAAGAGGACTCGCTCAACGACATCATGGCGTGGAACGCCGACCCCACGCGCATGCCCTACCGCATGCACTCGCGCTACCTCCGGCAGCTCTACCTCCAGAACGAGCTCGCCGACGGCAAGTACCAGGTGGGCGGTCGACCCATCAGCCTCAGCGACCTCCACGTCCCGTTCTTCGTCGTGGGCACCGAGCAGGACCACGTCGCGCCCTGGCGCTCGGTGTACAAGATCCATCGGCTCGTGCGCGGCGACGTCACCTTCGTGCTCACGAGCGGCGGTCACAACGCGGGCATCGTGAGCGAGCCGGGGCACCGCGGGAGGCGCTTCCGCACGAAGCTCACGCGCGTGACGGACACGTACACGGACCCCGACGCGTTCATCAAGGCCACGGCCCCCGCCGACGGCTCGTGGTGGGTCGCCTGGGAGGCGTGGCTCGCGCAGCAGTCGCGCGGCGACACGGCGCCTCCGCGCATCGGCGCGCAGGGCTACGACCCCCTCTGCGACGCGCCCGGCACCTACGTCATGGCGCGGTAGTCCCTCGCGCCGCGGACGCAATGGGCGAGTGACGCGGCGCGCGCGGGGGATAGACTCCGGCGCCATGAAGACCCCGACGCACATGCACCCGCAGACGAGCTCGGTCTCTGAGGGCTTCGACCCGACGCTGAGCGTGATGGCGGTGCGACCGCCGATCTATCCGGTGTCGACGTACTGCTTCCCGAGCGCCGCGGCCGCCGCGCACTACTTCGAAGTGCTGCTCGGAAAGACGGACGCGGCTCCCGGCGAGCAGATCGGGCTTGTGTACGCGCGGCTCAACCACCCCAACGCCGAGATGTTCGAGGACTCGCTGCGGTCGGTCGAGCGCGGCGCGCAGGGCGCGGCTGCGTTCACGAGCGGGATGTCCGCGATCACCACGACGGTCTTCACGCTCGCGCGGCCCGACACGAAGATCCTCTATCAGCGCCCGGTGTACGGCGGCACCGACCACGTCTTTCGCGGCATCCTCCCCGAGTGGAACGTCGACGCGATCGCCGTCGACCCCGAGCGCTGGGACGCCGCCCTGGCCGAGCACGGCGAGCGCATCTCGATGGTGTACATCGAGACGCCGGCCAACCCGACGCTCGCCATGGTCGACCTCGACGCGATGCGCGCGCTCGTCGATCGGCGCTGTCCTGGCGGGGGCGTCCCCATCGTGGTCGACAACACGTTTTTGGGGCCGGTGTTCCAGTCGCCGCTCGAACACGGCGCGGACGTGTGCGTGTACTCCGCGACGAAGTTTCTGGGCGGTCACAGCGACCTCGTCGCCGGGGCGATCACCGCGAAGGACCCCGCGATCATCACGCGCGTGAAGGCCAACCGCGCGTTCTTCGGGACCATCTGCGAGCCGTTCACCGCGTGGATGCTGCAGCGGAGCATGGCGACGCTCTGGCTTCGCATGACCAAGCAATCGAAGAACGCCAGCAAGCTCGTCGACGTGATCAAGGCGCACCCCGCGGTCGAGCGGGTGCACTACCCGACGCTCTTCGTCGGCGAACAGGCGCAGATCGTCCGCAAGCAGTGTCGGGCGCCGGGCTCCATGATCGCCATCGAGCTGCGCGGCGGTCGCGAGGCGGCGTTTCGCTTCCTCGACGCGCTCGAGCTCGTGCGGCTCGCGGTCTCGCTGGGCGGGGTCGAGTCGCTCGCGTCGCACCCGCGCACCACGACCGCCTCGGAGATGAGCGACGAGGACCTGCGCGCCAGCGGCGTGACCGAAGGGCTCGTCCGCATCAGCGTCGGCGTGGAGTACTGGCGCGACCTCGCCCGGGACATCACCCGCGCCCTCGACGCCGCGTCGGGCGCTTGAGCGCACCGTCACGCCGCGAGGCGCCCCTTTCGCGACCTTGAGACTTCGTGCACAACGGTGCGGCCATGACGCGTCATCTCCCCGGCCTCACCGCGATCCTCTGCCTCGCCGCGTGCTCGTCGCCAGTGCTCGGGGCCTTCGATGGCAGCGTCGCGCCCGACGCCGTGAGCGACGCCCCTCCGCCCACCGACGCGTCGCTCGACGCGCGCCCCGACGGCGAGGCTCCCAGCGACGCGCCCACGGACGCCGCCAGCGACGCGCCCTCCGACGCGCCCTCCGACGCACCGCTCGACGCGCCCTCCGACGGCTCGACGCCCTGCACCGCCGACGCCGACTGCGCGGGGCGAGGGGTCTGCGACCGCGCGCGAGGCGTCTGCGCGCAGTGCGTGACGGCCTCCGACTGCGCCGCGGCGGGGACCACCTGCTCGCAGAATCGCTGCGTGCCCACGACGTCGTGCGTGAGCTCGCGCATGTGTCCGGGGCAGGTCTGTGACACGGCGCTCGGGTTCTGCGTCGACTGCGTGGCCGACGTCGACTGCGTCGGAGGAGCCGTGTGCCGCGGCAACGTCTGCGCGCCTCCGCCTCGCATGTGCCGCTCGAGCCGCGAGTGCTCCTCGTTCGGGCAGGTCTGCAACACGGTGCTCGCCCGGTGCGCCGACTGCGTCACCGACGTCGATTGCACCGGGGCGCAGTGGTGCGCCGCCGACGGGACCTGCCGCGCTCGCGTCTGCGTCCCTGGCGCCAGCGAGTGCGTCGACCTCACGCACGCCCGCGCTTGCGACGCGCGCGGCAGCGCGTGGGAGGCGACGACCTGCGCCTCGTCGCAGTCGTGCTCCGCGGGCCGCTGCACGCCGTGGACGTGCACCCCACGCACGGCCGCGTGCGTCGACCTCTCCACGCGGCGGGGGTGCAACGACGACGGCCTCGGGTACACCACCACCACGTGCTCCGCGGGGCAGTCGTGCTCCGCGGGCGCGTGCCTCTCTCGCGCCTGTACGCCTGGAGCGACCTCGTGCGTCGACGGCGTGACGATCCGAACGTGCAACCCCGACGGGCTCGGCTACTCGACGGCGCCGTGCGGGGCGGTCGCCAACGCGACGCCCCAGTGCGCCGCGGGGGCCTGCACGTTCGCGTGCAACCCGGGCTTCGGAGACTGCAACCGCGTCGCCTCCGACGGCTGCGAGGTCAACGGGCTCACCGACCGCGCGAACTGCGGCGGCTGCGGGCGCGCGTGCGCCGCCGGGCAGTCGTGCGTGAGCGCGACCTGTCAGGCCCTGGTGCCGGTCGACGTGACGATCCTGCTCGACGCGTCGGGCTCCACGCGCCCGGGGCTCGACGCGGCCGCGGCGGCGATCCAGATGCGGCTGGCGGGTCCGCTCCTCGCGCTGCCGGGCGTGCTGGTCGGGGTCTCGCACACGAACGACTTTCCGGTCTCGCCGTATGGTGAGGCCGGAGACCGCGCGTTTCAGGGAGGCGTCGAGCCGAGCGCCGACTCCTCCGCGGTGCTCGCCGCGATCACCGGGCGGCCCCGGACCATGACCGGCGGCGACGCGCCCGACGGCATGATCGAAGCGCTCTCGACGCTCTCGGGCCTCCCGATCCACCCGACGAGCCTGGCCCTCGCGTGCTCGCCGGGCCGCGTGGCCGGGGGCTGCTGGCGCCCCGATGCGCGCCGCGTGATCGTGCTCTTCACCGACGACCTCTTTCACAACGGTCCCGTCGCCGCGGGCGCAGCGCTCGAATCTCCCTACGGCGCGACGCTCTCGCCCGCCGCGGCGACGTGGCCCGCGGTGCTCACGGCGATGCGCGCCGCCGGCACCGTGCTGCTCTTCATGAACGCGAGCTCGGTCTCCTCGGGCTCCCCCGTCTCGCAGTGGCAGCGGATGCTCTCGGACCTCGGCCAGCCCTCGACCGACGTGTTCGCCGCCTCGGGAGGCGCCGCAGGCGCCGCGGCCGACCAGATCATCGCGCGCGTCCGAGCGATCCGCGGGATGTGACCCCCGCGCGACGGCGAAGCGCCCGCCCCGACGCCCCGCTCACTCCCTGCGAGGCGGCGTCGTGGGGAGCGCTTCGAGCAGCACCGGCACGTCGATCTGCGCGTTCCTGCGCATCACCTGAATGACCACCGTGTCGCCGGGATGGCGGCCCTCCATCGACTGACCGAGCTCCGCGAGGCTCGTCACCCTGCGGCCGTCGACGCTCACGATCACGTCGCCGCGATCACCCGCGCGAATCCCTGCGCGCTGCGCGGGGCTGCCCGGCTGCACATCGATCACGCGGAGCCCGCCGCTCCCGAGGATGGGGTCTTCGCCCATGCGGATCTCGCGCGTCACCACGCCCACCCACGGTCGCGCGTTCTCGACGGCGCGCTGCGTGATGCCACGGAGCACCTGAAGGGGCACGGCGAAGAGGCTCTCGGCGCCCGTGATCGCGACGTCACCCGCGGGCGGAACCACCACGCCCACGAGCGCGCCCGTCGAGACCTGCACCACGCCCGATCCCGCGGCGCCACGCGGCGGAATGGGGGTGATCTCCCACGCGTCGCGCAGGAGCACGGAGCCCGATCCCACGAACGATCGACGGCGCGCGAGGGTGCCCGCCACGGGCCGCTGCCCATGCGCGGGCAGCCACGCCGCGGCGTCGCCCGAGCGTCCGTCGCGGTCGCCGAGCGTGAGCCCCTCGGGCCACCGCGCGCCGCTGCCTTCGAGCACCGCGAGGCCCCACGCGCTGTCGATGGCCGCGACGCGCGCGCGGTCGACGCGTCCGTCGGGGTACACCACCCGGAGGTCTCTCACGCCCTGCACCGACGAGAGCGCGGTGAAGATCCGCCCGTCGGCGGCGAGCACCACGCCGAGGCCGCGTTCGGTCGTCCCCTCACGCACGGCCACGGTGGCGCGCACGAGTCGCTGCCGCGCGGCGTTGGGCGTGACGCCCGCGTCGGGCGCAGAGGGCGCGGGCTGCGCGGCCAGCGGGGAGGCCGAGAGGCAGAGCGCCAGCGCGAGTGCCACGGATCGCATGGCGCGCGAGGATGCACGAGAGGGGCGACGGATGTCCATGCGGGCATCGACGTGGGCTTCGAAGGGAGTGATGCAACGCGCGCGCATTGCCCGCGCGCTTCGTTTCGTGGCAGCGTCGCGCGCGATGAACGTCAGCGTGATGCGAGAGAAGACCCGGTCGCGGGTGGTGAGCACGGCGGAGATCCAGCGCGCGGCGGAGGCGATGCTGCGCACGCTCAAGCTCCCGAAGGCGGAGCTGTCGGTGGTGCTCTGCGACGACGCGACGATCCACGCGCTCAACCGCGACTATCGCCGCAAGGACAAGCCCACCGACGTGCTCGCGTTCGCGCTGCGGGAGGGCCCCGGCGGGCACCTCGCGGGCGACCTCCTCGGCGACGTGATCATCTCGCTCGACACGGCCACGCGGCAGGCGAAGGAGCGCGCGATCGTCACGCGCGACGAGGTGCGGATGCTCCTCGCCCACGGCCTCCTGCACCTCCTCGGCTGGGACCACCGCAACGACGCGGAGGACAAGCGCATGCGCGCGGAGACCGACCGCCTCCTCGCGGCCCTCTCCCGCGCAGAGAAGCGCGCCACGAAGCCCACCGCGAAGCCGACCACGAAGCGCGCCACGAAGCCCACCACGAAGCCCACCACGAAGCCCACCACGAAGCCCGCCACGTCCGACAAACCGGCGGACGTAAGGACGCCGGGGCCGAAGCCCACCAAGTCCGACAAACCGGCGGCCGTAAGGACGCCGGGGCCGAAGCCCACCAAGAAGCCCGCCGCGAAGCCCGCCGCGAAGCCCGCTGCGAAGTCCACGAAGAAGTCCGCAGCGAAGAAGTCACGCTCGACGCGAGCGACGGCTTGACATCGGGGGCTCGCGCGGGGAGCTTTGCGCCTCGTTCCTCGACCACAGGGAGGGAACTATCACCATGATGGATCAGCTTCTGAGTGTGTTCGGTCAGTCAGCGCAGGGTCAGTCGGCCTACAACCAGCTCCAGGCGCAGGGGTACACGCCCAACCAGGCGGCGGGCATCCTCACCACGGCGTTCCCCGCCGCGGTGTCGGCGATGCAGAACGCGCTGCACGGCAACGGGCAGGGAGGCAAGGGGCTGCTCGACATCGGGCAGAGCAACTACGCCGCGAACTTCCTCACGGCGGCGGTCTCGGGCCTCGTCCGCGGCGAGGGCTTCAAGGGCGCCGCGCTCGACGGGCTCCAGGGCGTCGTCGGCGGACACGTCGCGCAGGTGATCGCCTCGCGCTGCGGCCTGCCCGAGCGCGTCGCGGGCGTCGTCGGCGCCATCATCACCCCGCTCATGATCGACTTCCTCTGGGACAAGTTCCAGGCGATGCAGGCGAGCGGCGGCTTCGCGAGCCTCCTCGGCGGCGGCGCTCAACCCGCCGCGGCCCCCGTGCTCGGCGGCGCGGGCTTCGGCGCAGTCCGCCGCTAGCGCGCATCCCCTCCCCCTTCGTCCATCCCGTCTCAGATCACCGCCCGCTCAGCCCTCGCCCTTCGACATGTGCAGGTCGACGGCGACGAGGTGCTGCTCCGCGCGAATCCCCTTGAGCGCAGCCGAAAACGCGCGCCGGGGGAAGCCCCGAAGCGCCTCGGCCACCTCGGGCTGACGCAGCGCCGACTCCAGCATCACGAGCTCGTTGGCGCCGGCCTTCGCTTGCAGCCTCGCGGCGAGGTTCACGGTGGTGCCGAAGAAGTCGAGGCGCTCGTTGGCGCGCACCGCGAGGCACGGGCCCTGGTGCGCGCCGAGCTTGAGCGACACACCGTCGACGCCGTGCGCGGTGCGCGTCGCCTGGCTCATCTCGACGGCCGCGTGCGCCGCGTCCGAGAGCTTCGGAAAGGCAGCCATCACCGCGTCGCCCATGGTCTTCACCACGGTGCCCCCGCGGTCGATCACGATGCGCGTCACCTCTCGAAAATGCTGCTCCACGATGGCGAAGGCGCGCGCGTCGCCCACGCGCTCGTAGAGGGCCGTCGAGCCCGTGAGGTCGGTGAAGAGCAGCGCGACCTGCCCCACCGTGAGCTCGACGCCGCGCGCGGGCGCATCGGTCGCGAACAGATCGATGTAGTCGGGAAAGAGCAGCAGGGCGCTCCCCGTGAGGGCGTCGCTCGGAGGCCCCGCGCGCTCGACCTGGAGCGTCACGGGGTTCGAGCGGCGGTTCACGAAGACGAGCTCGGTTCCCTTCGAAGCCACGCCGGTCTCGTCGGTCACCACGGGCCACGACTCGTCGGCCGCCGCTACGGTGATTCGCGTCGGCGCGGGGTCTGACGGAGGCAGCGCGGTGACCTCGCGGCCGCCCATGATCCTCGCCACGAGCGCGTGCTCATACGAGGGAAGCGCGACGCGCACGGTCGCCCCCGCGTCGAGGTTCACCTGCGCGAAGACGTGCGGGCGACGCGAAGCAGACGAGGCGCACCAGACCCGAGGCTCGACCCGTCGCACGGCTGCGTTCGGAGAGAACACGGCCTCGACGTGGTCGCTGAAGTCGACGTCGTACTCGCGGTCGCACGCGTCGCAGCGCACCTTGCGGCCCACCTCGGAGAGCGAGCGCGCGGTCTCGGCGCTCGTGCGGCACACGGGGCAGAGGAGCTTCCATCGCAGGTCGAGCACGCCCGCGCGCGTCGCGACGAGAAAGGTCTGGAGCGCGGTGGCGCGGGCGACGCTCCAGCGGCGCGCGAGGGTGAAGGGTCGCATCGCCTCGACGTCGTCGTCGGGCGCGGTGCGCACCCACGCGAGGAGCTTCTCTCGCACGCCATCGCCGACGCGAGGGTCTGCCGCGATGGCCTCGGCGCGGCGCGCGAGCTCGGCCTCGTCGACGGGCGAGTGCGCCCCGCGGACCATCGGGTCGGTCACCGAGAGGATCGCGTCGCGGCCTTCTTCCACGGTGTCGGCGAGGTCGCGCCCGTCGTGGAGCACGCGCTCGATGGTCTCGAGGTAGCGCTCGATCGCGCGGCGGAACACCTGCAACGCGACGGCGCCGCCCACCGCGAGGATGGGGTTCTTCGACGCGAGCGTGAAGCGCACCTCGACGCGCGTCTCCCGCGCGCTCACGGACGTCACGTCGCAGCGCAGAGAGCCCTGCGAGACAGGGCCCGTTGTGTAGCGACGCAGGCCCTCGACGAAGGCGCCCTCGACCCACTGATACGGCGGCTCGACCCACTCCACGGGCACGCCGAGGAGCTTCGCGTTCGCGACGCGCTCCCGCACGCCGTCGGGCGTGTCACGAAAGCGGTACGCGGCGGGCGCGAGGCCCAGGGCGCGGTCCCAGCGGTTGGTGTCGGACACGAGGGCCCAGACCCGCAACGGCCCGCCCGTGAACGTGCGCTCGACGCGGATGACGTGCTCTCGCATACGCGTTGCGAACCCGGTACCACAGCGCGGGCGTCGGTGTCGTGCGCGTCCGCTCAAAACAGCGCGCCGCGGCCCCGCGCCCCGATCTTTCAGGGGTCATTCGTCGAGGCTGTTCTTCTGAACCCCGACCTTCCTACACTCGGCGCATGCGCATCGCGGTCGTCACGGCGACCTTTCTCCCCAACGTCGGCGGCGCAGAGTTCGTCGTTCACCACCTCGCCAACGCGTGGAGCGCGATGGGCCACGAGGTGCGCGTCTTCAACTGGCTGAGCGACCGCGCCACGCACCCCGAGGCCCGCTACTCGGTGCGGCAGTACCCCATGCTCCGCGGAGCCACGCGCTTCGGCTATCACCGCGCCCCGTGGGCTTGGACGCAGCCCGTCATCCTCTCGGCGATGCTCCACGGCTACCGCCCCGACCTCGTGAGCGCGCACTACGGATACCCCTGCGGAACCTGGCTCGCGTCGGTGCGACCGCGCATCCCGTACCTGATCACATGCCACGGGGCAGAGCTCACCCCCGAGCCCTGGGGCCTGCGCGCCCTCTACCGCTGCGACGACGCCCTCGTCCGAGGACTCTCCGAGAGCCGCGCCGCCATCGCGCTCAGCCGCCACGCGCGGGGCTGGATGGAAGCACTCGGCGTCCCCTCGTCGCGCATCGTGGAGGTTCACAACGGCGTCGAGTCGGCCCGCTACGAGCGCCCGTCACGCTTCGATCTTCGCGCGACGCTCGGCGTTCCCCCCGACGCGCGCGTGGTGCTCAGCGTCGCGAGGGAGCACCCCACGAAGAACCACGCCGTCACCCTCGCCGCGCACGCCCGTGTCGTTCGAAACCGCCGCGACGTGTGGCAGGTCTTCATCGGAAAGGGCACCGAAGCGCTGCGAGACAAGGCCCGCGCGCTCGGCGTCGCAGACCGCGTCGCGACGCACCCCGGCCTCTACGGCGACGAGCTCGCGGGCGCCTATCAGCAGTCAGACCTCTTCGTGCTCGCGTCGCGCTTCGAGGTCTTTCCCCTCACGCTCATCGAGGCGATGGCCGCCGCGCGGGCCGTGGTGGTCTCGCGCGTGAGCGGCTGCGTCGACGTGGTGACCGACGACGTGAACGGTCTGACCGTGCCCGTCGACGACGTGAGCGCCCTCACCGATGCGATCGAGCGGCTCCTCGCCGACGACGACCTCCGCGCCGCGATGGGCGCGCGCAACCGCGCCGTGGCCCGCGCCCACGACTGGTCGCAGATCGCAGCGCGATACCTCGAACTCGGAGAGATCCACCGATGAGCGACGTCCGCGTCTACGAGGCCACCGAGGCCACACCCGCGCTTCTCGCCGCGATGCGGTCGCTGGTGCCGCTGCTCTCGTCGAGCGCGCCGCCGCTCACCGAGACTTCGCTCGCCGCGATCGTCGCGTCACCGGGGTCACGGCTCCTCGTCGCCGAGCGCGACGGCGCCATCATCGGGACGCTCACCCTCGTGCTCTTCGCGATTCCGTCGGGCGTTCGCGGCCTCATCGAAGACGTGATCGTCGACGAGCGCGCGCGCGGACGCGGCGTCGGCGAGGCCCTCACCCGCGCGGCCCTCGACCTCGCGCGCACGGCGGGAGCGCGCACCGTCGACCTCACGTCGCGCCCCACGCGCGAGGCCGCCAACAGGCTCTACCTGCGCGTCGGCTTCGTGCGCCGAGAGACCAACGCCTACCGCTTCACGCTCTGAGCGCGATGCGTCTCTGTGGCTCGACGATCACGCTTCGTGATACCTCTGCGCGGTGAGCACGGTCCTCGTTCGTTCGAAGGATTACGGCAGGCAACACCGCTCGCTCTGGGCCGAGATCGAGCCCGCGCTGCGGCGCGCGATGCTCGAAGACGACCCCATCCTCGGCGACGCGGTGACCGCGTTCGAACGCGCGCTCGCGAGCTATCACGGCGTGCGCCACGCCGTCGGCGTCAACTCGGGGATGGCCGCGCTCGTGCTCGGGTTGAAGTCTCTCGGCGTTGGACCAGGCGACGAGGTGATCACCGGCGCGCACACCTTCACGGGCACGGTCACCGCGATCGTGCTCGCTGGCGCGACGCCGGTGCTCGTCGACCCCGAGGGCGACGACGGATTGCTCACACCCGAAGCCGTGGAGCGCGCGATCACACCGCGTACGCGCTGCGCTCTGCCGGTGCACTTCTACGGTCACCCCGTCGACGCGGCCGCGATGCGATCGCGCTGCGACGCACGAGGCATCGCGCTCTTCGAAGACGGCGCGCAGGCCCACGGCGCGCGCTGGCAGGGGCGCCCCATCGGGAGCTTCGGCCACGCGTGCGCGATGAGCTTTCACCCGAGCAAGAACCTCGGCGCCTTCGGCGACGGCGGCGCGTTTCTCACCGACGACGACGCGCTCGCCGAGTCCGTGCGGGTGCGACGAAACCTCGGCAAGACAGGCAAATATGAGTTCGGCGAGGTGTCGACCAACGAGAAGCTCGACACGCTCCAGGCGGCGATTCTCTCGGTGAAGCTCGCGCACCTCGACGCGTGGGTCGACCGTCGCGCGGCCCTCGCGGCGCGCTACACCGAAGGGCTGCGAGGCGTCGGTGACCTGAGGTTGCCGACGGCGCATCCCGACGCGCGGCACGCGTGGCATCTCTACGTCGTTCGCACGCAGCGCCGCGACGCGCTGAAGGATCACCTCGCGGCGCGCGGCGTTCAGGCGGGGCTGCACTACCCCATCGCGGCGCATCGACAGCCCGCGCACGCGGCCCGGTTTCGCGGCGTGTCGCTCCCCAACGCCGAGGCGTGGGCGGCGACGGTGCTCACATTGCCGCTCTCGCACGAGCACGAAGACGCCGAGATCGACCGCGTGATCGACGCCGTGCGGGAGTTCTACGGCGCATGACGGTCGTCGCGGTCATCGGCGGAGGCGTCTACGCGACGGTGCTCTGCGAGTCGCTCGCGCGCTCCCTCAACAGTGATGCGCTCTCGGTGAAGCTCGTCGCGAGAGATCCCGAGCGTCTCACGGTCATCGCGGGTGAGGCCCTCGTGAGAGCGAGGGCGGTGAACGCGGGCGCGTCGGTCGTCGCGGCGAGCTCGTTCGAAGAGGCCGTCGAGGGCGCCGATCACGTCGTACTCCTCGTGCGCGCGGGCGGGCTCGCGGCGAGGGCGTGGGACGAGAGCTTTCCTCGGGAGCGCGGGCTCGTCGGCGACGAGGGCCTCGGCGTCGGCGGCATCTCGAACGCGTGGCGCACCGCGCCGCTCATCGCAGGCATGGCTGCCACGCTGCGCGCACGCGCCCCGAACGCGCGCGTGTGGAACCTCGTCGCGCCCCTCGGGATCACCACGCGCGTCCTCCTCGACGCGGGCGTCGACGCGGTCGGCGTGTGCGAGCTTCCGCTCGTGACGCGTGAGCGCTGGGGACTCTCGGATGCAGAGCTCGGCTACGCGGGCCTCAATCACCTCGGCTGGTTCTGGCCTCGCAGCGACGCCGCTCGCGCTGCGCTCGAAGCCGCGCCCGACGTCGACGGACCCACCCTGCGCGCGTTCGGCGCTGCGCCGCTGCGTTACTACTACGAGCTCTTCGACCGCGACGCGGCGGAGCGGCTCGGCGTCACGCGAAAGCCCGGACGCGCGAAGGCCCTCGCGACCATGGCCGACGACGCGATCACCGCGTTTCGAACGACGCCCGGCGCGTGGAAGCCGTCGCGTCCGACGCCGTGGTTCGACCGCGCGCTCGTCCCCATGATCGCCGCGCGCGAAGGTCGCGCCCCGTGGACGGGCTATGTCAACGTGCGAAACACCGGGAAGGCGAGCGCCTTCGCGTCACCCGAGGCCGTCGTGGAGCTCGCGGCGACGATCGACGGAGGCGGCGTGCGAACGCGCGTCGACGGTGATGTACCCGTGACTGTGGCGCAGTGGCTCACCACGGCGGCGCACGTTGAAGCGCTCACGTACGCAGCGGCGATGGGCCGTGATGCGAGCGTGTTGCGGAGCGCGCTGGCGGCGCTGCCGTGGCAGCTCTCGAACGACGACCTGGCGTGGCTCGCGGAGCGCGTGGAGCGCGGCTTCGACGAAGGGGCGGTGGAGACATGACCGAGGGACGCTGGCGCGTGGAGTCTTCGCGCCCTGTGCTGGAGACCAACTTCTTTCGCGTCGTGCGCTCGGCCGTACGCCGCCCCGACGGGAGCATCGCGGACTATCACACCGTCGACCACGTGCGGCCCGCCGTGTCGGTGGTGCTCCGTGACGGCGCGCGCGTCGCGCTCATCCGGCAGCAGCGCTTCATCGTCGACCGCGACGTGTGGGCGCTCCCGTCGGGCGGCGTTGATGAGCGCGAGTCACCGGGCGATGCGGCTCGGCGAGAGCTCGTCGAAGAGACGGGCTACGAAGCCCGCGAGCTGCGGCACCTGCTCAGCTACTATCCGTCGTACGGGGTGTCGAATCAGGTGTTCCACTGCTACGTGGCCGAGGGGGCGACGCGGTCGAGGGCGCATGACGCCAACGAGGTCGACGCGGTCGCGTGGTTCGATCTCTCCGAGGTGCGCGCGATGATCGCGTCGGGCGAGATTCCCGACGGGTTCTCGCTCACGCCGCTGCTCTATCTGCTCGCGGGCCTCGAGGCGCAGCCCGAGTCCGAGCTCGCGCGCTGCCGCCGCGTGAAGCTCGACGAGGACGCGCCGTGAAGCTCGGCGTCTGCGCGCAGGTGCTCTATCACCTCCCGCTGCGCGAGGGGCTCGCGAAGGCGCGCGCCCTGGGCTTCGAGGCCATCGAGCTCCCCGTCGACGCGCGCAGCCCGTGGATCAATCTCGAAGAGACTCTCGCGGACCACGGACGCTCGCTCGGCGCCGCCGTGCGCGACGCGGGACTCATCATCTCGGCGCTCTCGAACCATCAGGAGGGGCAGCTCCTGCTCGGTCCGCACGGCAGTGACACCGACGCGATTCGCGCGGGCGATGGCGACGAGAAATCGCGCTACGCCACGGAGCGACTCGCGAAGACCGCAGCGCTCGCCGAGGCCCTCGAAGTGAACACCGTGTGCGGGTTCACCGGGTGCGAAGACTGGTCGCGGTGGTTCCCGTGGCCCGACTCCGATGGGTGGGAGCGCATGAAGCCGCGCTTCGTCGAGCGCGTCACGCCCGTGCTCGACGCGTTTCGACGACACGGCGCGCGCTTCGCGCACGAGTGCCACCCCAAGCAGTTCGCGTACAACGTCGAGACCGCGCGCGAGGCCCTCGACCTCGTCGGATCGCACCCCGCGTGGGGATACAACTTCGACCCCGCCAACCTCATGCTCGCGGGCGTCGATCCGGTGGTGTTCCTCGCGGAGCTCGGTGACAGGGTATTTCACGTCCACGCGAAGGACGGCGAGGTCGTCGCCCACAACGCCGCGCGCTCGGGCATGTTCGCGCACGGCCCGTGGAGCCGCAGAGACAGGGGTTTTCGCTTCCGCGTCCCGGGCTGGGGCGACCTCCCGTGGAAGCGCATCCTCACGGAGCTGCGCCTCGCGGGCTACGACGGCGTGCTCGCGGTCGAGCACGAAGACCCGACGATGGGCAGGGTCGAGGGGCTCGTCAAAGCGTCGGAGTTCCTCGGTCCGCTGCTGCTCCGAGACGCGCCCGAGGGCCGATGGTGGTAGCCGACCTCGACGTGGTGGCGCGCCTCGACGACCACCAGCAGAACCTCCCTCGCCCGCGGCCTCTCTCGCGCGTGAGGGTCGCGTGCCTGCCGCCGCCCGCCATCGAGCGCGCGCTCAACGTCGAGGTCCCGATGCGCGCGCGCCGCAACGATCTCTGCGCCGCGTTCGCGGAGCAGATCGGCGGAGGCGACGGCCCTGCGATCGTCGAGCACCTCACCGGCGAGGGCGCGGTGCTCGCGTCGATCGAGCGCTGGTCGCGCGAGGGCGTCGAGGTCGTTCACGTCGTCGGCGCGCACGCGCAACCGGGCTTCGCACGCGCGCTCCTCGCACGATGGAGCCGCGGGCTTCGCTTCGAACATGAGCTCGACGACGCGCTCGAAAACGCCTTCTACGCAACGCTTTCTCGCGAAGGTGTCGCGCTCTCGTCGGGAGGTCCACGGGCAGACCGATCGTGCGCCGCGGCAGACCGATCGAGCGGGTGCTGGCGCGGCTTCGTACCTCCCGCTGCGCGCTTCGCCAGGCAATGTGAGCTTCGCGATGCGTGGGTGCGTCACTGGCGAGACCGGGGCTATGCAGCGGAGGTCCGCGCCGCGCTCCTCGGTCACGACCCGGCGCTCGAAGGCGCGCTTCGAAAGCCGCTCACGCGAGAGCGCCTCGAGCGTCCCGTCACGGTCGCGATCACGGGCGTCGACGGGTCGGGCAAGTCGACGCAGGTCGCGGCCCTCTCCGACTCGCTCGCCGCGCGAGGACTCCGCGTGCGGGTCATCAAGCTCTATCGCCAGGGGCCCTTTCTGGAGCTCGCCAACGAGCTCAGCGGGCGCTCCATCGGCGGCGCGGCGCTCGAGGTGTTCCGCGCGTCGCGGGTGGTCAAGCTCGTCGACTCGCTGCGCGTGTGGCGCGACGAGGTGCTCCCCGCGATCGGCGACCGCGACGTCATCGTCTTCGACCGCTACCTCGAAACACACGAGGCCGCCGCGGGATCGCAGCTCGCGTGGGACGTCGCGCATCACCCCGCGCTCGCGGTGTTCCCCGCGGTCGACGCGGAGTTTCTGCTGCGCCTCGACGCAGACGCGGCCCTCTCGCGCATCGGTCAGCGCGGCGAGGCCAGGAGCGCCGACGAGCACGCGACGGGCCTCCTCGGCTACGCGACGTGCTTCGATCGCATCGCCGCCCGCGACGGATTCACCGTGCTCGACGCCTCGGCCGACCGCGACGCCAACGCGAGCGCCATCCTCGACGAGACCCTTCGCCTCGTCGCGTCGAAGCCGCGAAGTGATCAGACAGCCCTGTCGCACACGGCCGATCGAGCATCACTCCGCGTCGGAGGTGACGGGCTCCGCATCGGGGCAGCGGTCGCGTGGGGAGCGCCCGGCGACGACGTGTGCGCCCTCGCGCGCTTCGTGAGAGCGCGACGCCCCGACGTGGCGGAGTGCTTCACCGAAGCCTTCTGGATCGAGGCCTACGCGTCGCAGGTGCTCCTCGACCTGCGCACATCGGGAGCACACGGCGCGGAGGTCGCGTGGTGGCCCGCAGCGCTCTCGCAGCTCCCCGAGTTCGCCGACCTGGTGGCGCTCGCGGAGCTCGAACGGATGACCCTCGCCCTCGCGCGGGTGTCGTCGGTGAGGCTCGATGGCAGCGCCGCGAGGGAGCGCATCGAGATGCTCCTCGGCGATGGCGCGGGGAGGCTCGCGCGGCGTTATCGTCAGGCGCTCGAAGCCCACGCCCATGAGCGCGCGTGGGACGTCGAAGGCTGAAGGGGAGTCGAAGTCATGGAGCTTGATCGAGTGAACCTCCACGCGCTCGCGCTCTCGCCCACCGTGGCGCACCACGGCGTCGGCGAGATCGGGTTCTGCCGCGTCGCGGAGGCCGAGGCGATGTCGGGCGCGTGCAACTTCATCGACGTGGCCGTGCTGCCGCCGGGCGTCTCCATCGGACGCCATCGCCACGCGCCCCACGAGGAGGAGTTCTACCTCGTGATGAAGGGCCGCGGGCGCATGTGGCGCGACGGCGAGGAGTTCGAAGTGCGCGCGGGCGACCTCATCCGAAACCGCGCGGGCGGGGCCCACGGGCTCGTCAACGACGGCGGAGAAGACCTCATGATCTTCGTGTTCGAACTCAAGGTCCCCACGGTGCACGAGGCCGCGCTGTGAGCGGCGCGGCGAGAGAGTTCGACCGACGCACCACGCTCGACCGCGAGCAGGAGCTCATCCTGCGGCTGAAGACCTTGCGCGCGCAGGGGCCGCTCACGATCGACGCGCTCGACCGCGAGGTGATGGCGATCATGCCCTTCCCCGCGAAGATCCAGATCCAGACGACGACGCGCTGCAACGCCGCGTGCGGGATGTGCCCCTACCCCGTGGTCACGAACGAGCCGGGCTTCTCGCACACGGAGATGTCGCTCGATCGGTACCAGCGCATCCTCGATCAGTTCGAAGGCCGCCCCGTCGAGCGCCTCTCGCTCTTTCTCATGAACGAGCCCCTCGTCGACAAGCGGCTCCCCGACTGGATCGCGAGGGCGCGCGCGAAGCTCCCGACGACGACGCTCGGGCTCTTCACCAACGGCTCCGCGCTCACCGGAGACACCGCGCGCAAGCTCGCCGCCGCGGGGCTCGGAGAGCTCTGCGTGAGCGTTCACGGCTTCGACCGCGAGACCTACGAGCGCGTGATGGCGGGCCTCTCGTTCGAGCGGCTCAACCGCAACGTGGCCGAGGTGTTCGAAGCGCAGCGCCGCGGAGAGTTCGGCGCGATGCACCTGCAGATCGTGACGGGCGACGTCCCCGAGGTGCGCGCGTCGCTCGAAGGCGCGCCAGCCCTCCTCAAGGAACACGCGCTGCTCAAGGCTTTTTCGAACGAGCGCGCGCTCGTGAGCGCCCCGGCCCTGGTGCCGAGCTCCCTCACACGCAAAGGGCGCGAGGGGCTCCCGGCGCTGTGTCACAGACCCTTCGTGAAGCTCTACATCCTGGCGACGGGCGAGTGCGTGCTCTGCAACTGCGACTGGCGCCGCACGGTGGTCTTCGGCCGCGTGGGCTCCGACGGAGACCCCACGATCGAAGAGGTGTGGCGCAGCGAGCGCTACCGATCGATCCGTCACCAGCTCTTCGAAGGCGAGCCCGAGCGCGGATTGCTCTGCGCGGGCTGCGACTACGCCGACGTCGTGAGCGAGGGGTGAGCGCCGTCGAAAGCCGTTGACCCGGGCCGCGCCCGAGCGCGAAGGTCGCCGCGTGACGACGCGAAGAGTCCTCGTGACCGGAGCCGCGGGCTTCATCGGCAGCCACCTCGTCGAGGCGCTCGTGGCGCGTGGCGACGAGGTGCGAGCGCTCGTGCGCTACTCGGCGCGCGACGACCGCGGCAACCTCGACGCCCTCCCCCGCGAGACGCGCGCGGCGGTGCGGGTGCACCTCGGCGACCTCACCGATCCGCACATGGTGAGCGGCGCGGTGAAGGGCTGCGACGTGGTGTTCCACCTCGGCGCGGTGATCTCGATCCCGCAGTCGTATGTGGCGCCGACGCATGTGTTTCAGACCAACGTGATCGGCACGCTCAACGTCGCGCAGGCGTGCCTCGACCACGGCGCGCGCATGATCCACACGTCGACGAGCGAGGTCTACGGCACCGCCCAGACCGTGCCCATCTCCGAGGATCACCCCCTCGTCGGGCAGTCTCCCTACGCCGCGAGCAAGATCGGCGCGGACCAGTGCGTCGAGAGCTTTCACCGCTCCTTCAAGCTCCCCGCGGTGATCGTGCGGCCCTTCAACACCTACGGCCCGCGGCAGTCGGCGCGCGCGGTGCTCCCCGCGATCGTGTCGCAGGCGCTCGCGCGCAACGAGATCCACCTCGGCGTGCTGCACCCCACGCGCGACCTCAACTTCGTCACCGACACCGTGGCGGGCTTCCTCCTCGCGGCGGAGCGCGACGAGGCCATCGGACGCACGCTCAACCTCGCCAACGGCCGTGAGATCAGCGTCGGAGACCTCGCGAAGCGCATCCTCCGCGTGGTGGGTCGCGACCTGCCGATCACCTGCGACGAGCAGCGGGTGCGGCCCGCGGCGAGCGAGGTCGAGCGGCTCATGGGCGACGCGACGAGAGCGCGCGCGGTGCTCGGTTGGGCGCCGAAGGTCACGCTCGATGAAGGCATCGCGAAGGTCGTCGAGTACGTGCGAGCGCACCCCGAGCGTTATCACGTCGACCGCTACGCCATGTGATTCGCGCGCCCTCTGGCGGTACCATCGCCGCCGTCATGGAAGCGCACCCCACACCTCCCTCACTCGGCCCGACACCGCGACGCAACCGCTGCCTTCTTTGCGGCGGCGAGGGCGAGCGCGTCGTCTGGCGCGAGGCGGGCTACGACGGTCGTCGATGCGCGTGCGGCGTCGTCTTCGTCGACCCGATGCCCGCGGACGGCGGCATCGATTTCACGCGCGACATCCACCCCGAGACCTTCTACTCGCTGCCCGCGGGCGACAGGGCCGCGTGGCTCGCCGCGCGACGTCCTGTGGGCAAGCTGCTCGAAGTGGGCTCGGGCGACGGCTTCTCGCTCGAACGCATGAAGGCCCTCGGCTTCGAAGTCGAAGGCATGGAGCCCGACCCCGAGCGCGCCCGTCGCGTGCGTGAGCGACTCGGCGTTCCCGTTCACTGCGAGTACATCGAGACGACGACGCTCCCCGCGGCCTCGTACGACGTGGTCTATCACGTCGATCTGCTCAGTCACTTTCCCGACCCCGTCGGCGCGCTCAAGGCCATGTCGCGGCTGCTCAAACCGGGCGGCGTGCTGTTCTTCGAAGCGGGCCTGCACGCGGGCTTCTCGCCGCTCTGGTACCGCCTCGTGGGCACCATGGGATACCCCATGCACCTGTGGTTCTACGACGACGACGCGTTCGACCGTCTGATGGATCGCGCGGGTCTCAAGGTCGACGCGAGAGAGACCTTCTCGCTCGGCCCCTATGTGCTCGCCACCGATGCTGCGAGAGGCGTCGCGAAGGCCCTGAAGCTCGGACTGCGCGGGGTCGAGAAAGCCCGTCACGCGAGGCCCGCGTGGGCTCCCGCGGAGAAGGCCATCGACGCGGCGCGAGAGCGCTTCGACAACCTCATGCGCTACGACGTGGCCGCGCGACTGCCCGTGTGGGGACCGCAGACGCTCTGGGTCATCGCCTCGCCGACGTGAGCTCGGTGAAGAGCGCTTCGAGCCTGCGCGCCATCACCGCGGGCGTGTAGCCCTCCTGCCAGCGCGCGCGCGCGGCCTCGCCGAGCTTGCGGGCCTCGTCGGTGTTCACGAGCAATCGCGTGATGGCGCGAGAGAGCGCCACGGCGTCGCGAGGCTCGACCACGAGGCCCGTCACGCCGTCGAGCACCATGTCGGGGATGCCTCCCACGCGCGTCACCGCGGCGGGCTTCGCGAGGGCCATTCCCTCGGTGATGGCGATGGGGAGCGAGTCGAAGTGCGAGGCGTGGGCGTGCACGTCGACGATCTGCCAGAGGTCGCCGATGGGTCCCGCGAAGCCCTGAACGCGCACGCGATCGGCGATGCCGAGAGACTTCGCGAGGGCGCGGAGGCGGTCGGGGTAGTCGGGCTCTGCGCCCGCGAATCCCACGCAGAGAAAGTACGCGTCGGGCACCTCGCGGAGCACGCGCGCGGCGGCCTCGATGAGCGTCGTGTGGCCCTTGTACTCGACGAGTCGGCTCACCTGCGCGACGACCTTCGCCCCCTCGGGGACGCCGAACTGCGCGCGCACCTCGGCCGCGGGCACGCTCGCCACCGGCACGGGAATCCCGTTGGGGATCACCACGCTGTGCGTGTGCTGCGGAACGGTCCACGCGGAGAGCTCGCGCCGCCGGATCTCGGAGTCGCTGATGATGACGTCGGCGCGTCCGAGCACGACCTTGCCGAGCTGACGCATCACGGGGCGCTCCCAGTACTGCGTGTGATACTCGGTGACCGTGACGGGGAGGCGGGCCATGCGCGCCGACACGATGCCGAAGAAGCTCGCCGTGATGTGCTGCGCGTCGACGACGTCGACCTCTCTCGCGCGGTAGATCGCCACGAGCTTGCGGAGCATGCGGGAGATGACCCACGCGCTCTCGGTGAGGCCCGCGGGCGAGAGCGACGCGATGAGCCGCTCGCGCTCGGGTTCGCCGAGGTCGATGAGGTCGGCGCCGTACGACGCGAACTCGCCGCGGAGCGTCCCCCAGCGCTTGTCGTACGTGTCGCTCTGGCCGTAGAGCGCGACGACGGTGTGGCGGAAGCGCGTCCGGTCGATGCCGCGCGCGAACGCGAGCACGCGGCTCTCGCCGCCTCCGTAGCCGAGGTCGGTGATGATCGAGCAGATGTGAATCGGTCGCGTCATGGTCAACCTCTCGCGCACCACGCGAGCGAGCGCCGCACCACGCCGGCCACGTCGCCCGTCGCGTCGAGCTCCGCCGCGTCGAACCAACGGAGCGTCTGCCCCTCCCTCGCCCGCACATCGGCGCGAGAGACCTCGGCCTCGTAGACGTGGTGCCTGAAGGTCTTCGACGACGTGGCGTCGAGGTCGTCGAAGGTCGCGACGGCCCGCAACGGAGCGCGCAACCCGAGCTCCTCGTCGAGCTCGCGCGCGATCGCGGCGTCGGGCGTCTCACCCGCTTCGAGCTTGCCGCCGGGCGTGTCCCACACATCGGCGTAGGCTTTCGCTCTCGGTGGACGGCGTTCGAGGAGCACGGCGCCTCCATCGCGCAGCACGGCGCTCGCGACGAAGACCTCGGGTTCCTTCGCGTGGAGTTCGAAGCGCTCGGGGTGCTCTGCGATGAGGGCCTCGGCGCGCGCCACCGCAGCGGCGTCGTTCACGTCGATCCACGGCGACTCGTGTTCGAATGCGCCCACGGCGAGACCGCGCTCCAGAAGCCGATCGACGAGCGCGGGAACGTC
>JBPOHC010000524.1:0-13095 GCA_052035985.1 Myxococcota bacterium
GCGAACGGCGCCGCCGCGAACGCCGCGCAGTGGAGCTGGTTCAACGGTCAGCAGGCCGTGCATCAGGCGCAGACCGCGATGGGCGACGCGATCGTCGACAACTACTGGGCGCAGCAGCGTTCGAACGACGCGATGGCGCGCGGGTGGGAGCAGAACCAGGGCGTCTACGACCGCGCCTCGCAGGCCCAGAGCGACATGATGCTCGACAACGAGCGCCTCGCCGACGATCACGAGGGCGTGCAGGTGCACGTTCCGGCGGGCTTCGAGTACTACTGGCGCAACCAGCAGACGGGCGAGGTCCTCGGCACGCACACCGCCGATCCGCCCGACTACACGAACGCATACACGCCGCTGCGAAAGGCGTAGCAGTCGCGCGGGGCGCGCGGGATGACAGGGCCTCACCGCAACGAAAAGGCGCCGTTGCCACGCGAAGGAGCGTCTGCGCCCGAGGGGACCGCCGTTCCGAGAGCAGCGGGGTATGGCTCAGCCCTTTCAACGTGAAGCAACCGCAAGGGCGCAAGGATCGCAAGGGAAGGCCCGACGACCGTCATCTCGGCGTATAGGAGCGCCGAACCGGTGGCCCCCTTGCGCCCCTTGCGCCCCTTGCGGTTGCTTCACGTTGAAAGGGCTGGGGTATGGTCCTTCGAGGCGGCCGCTTCGACGCGTCTCCGCCTGTGAACGTCGTCGCGCGCGTTCGCGGGCGTCGCGCCGCTCCAACTTCTTGCCGCGCAGGGGGAAACCCACGACCATGCGCGCCCGTGAGCACGTCGACGCTCTTCTCGTGGCTGCACCTCTCGGACATTCACATCGGCCACGGCGGAGCGAGCCACGTCGCCGATCAGGAGCTCGTGCTCGGCGCGCTCCGCGATGACGTCGTGAAGCAGATCGCGGGCGGTGTTCCGAAGCCCGACGTCGTGCTCGTGACGGGCGACATCGCCTTCAGCGGCGCGTGCGTCGCGAAGGACGAGTACGACCGCGCCGCGAAGTGGCTCGGTGCGATCGCCGCCGCCGCGGGGCTCACGCTCGACGACGTGTACGTCGTCCCGGGCAACCACGACGTGCAGCGCACGGTCGACAAGTCTCCGCTCGCCAAGAGCGCTCTCCAGAGCGTGCGTGGAGGCAATCCGACGCTCGACGACATGCTCTCGGACGAGGCGTCTCGCGCGCACTTCGAGAAGCGTCAGGAGAACTACCTCGCCTTCGCCGAGCGCTGCGCGCCCGCGTGTCGACGCGACCCCGCAACATCGCGGCCGCGACTCTTCTGGACGCACAGGATGGAGCTCGCAAACGGCCCCGCGGTTCGTCTCTGCGGGCTCAACACGGCCCTCCTCGCAGCCGACGAGAGCGTCTTCGGCATCGACAAGGGCGCGCTCTGGATGGGCAATCGACAGCTCGCCGACGCGCTCCCCGGCGATGGGAAGGACGTCGTCGTGGTGATGACCCACCACCCCTTCATCGAGGGATGGCTCCATGACGAGAAGAGCGTGCGAGGTTGGGTGACCTCTCGCGCGCATGTGCATCTGACCGGGCATGTACACGAGGCCGCGAACGCGCGCACCCGCTCGGGCGCGGGCGGTGACTTCGTCCACGTCGTCGCGGGCGCGGCGCACGGAGAGGCCGAGCCCGCGGGCATTCCAGCGCGCCACGGCTACAGCTTCGGAACGCTCGTCGCCGTCGATGAGTCCGTCGAGCTGCACGTCCGACCGCGACGCTGGGCGGAAGGGATCAAGGCGTTCCGGCGCGACGTCGACAACGCCGACGAAGACACGGGCGTCGCGTGTCATCGCCTCGCGAGAGTGACCGTGCCGAAGAGGGTGCCCGTCGCTGCACCCGCGCCGTCGTCGTCGAACCCTGCGCCGCCCGACCTCGACGGTGAGGTCGCAGAGGCCCAGCGCCGCGCCGCCGAAGTGCTCGCGCGTCACCCCCGCGTACGCCAGCAGTTCGCCGCGAAGGGGTGGAGCGACGACGCCGCGACGATCTCCGGCAGGCTTTTTGTCGGCCATTCGAACGAGCTCGCGAAGGTCCTCCATCATGTGGTCTACGGGTTGGATCTCGACCCGGGAGCCACCCGAGATGATCGCGAGGCCATGCGGCGGATCTTCAATGAGTGCCTCCGCTTCGCGATCGATTGGAGAGAGGTCATCGTTCGTGCGCGCGAAGGGCTGCGCAACGTCAACGCCATCGACCTGCCGACGCGCAAGGAGGCGCTCGCCGAGCTCATCCTCGCGGGCGCCGATGGAGGCCACCCTCGCTTCGATCCGACGAAGACCGATCGGCTCGTCGCCATCACGCAGGTTAGCGTTCCCGCGATCACGATGGCACCGATCGCGACGACGCCCGAGCGCTTCGTCGAGGCGATGGTCAAGCACATCGCCGAGTCGAAGTTCGCAGACCTCTCCACCGCGAAGGCGCACCCCGGCTCGTCCGCCGGAATCGCCGATGTCGAAGGAACGCTCCGCGCGCTCGGTCCCGAGAGCCCCGAGGGGCGCTCGTACTACGTGACCTTTGACAGCGAGCAGGCTGGCTACTGGCAGGTCGCGTGCGATGCGCAGCGACTCCAGCACGGCCTGCCGAGCCTGCGCCTCGTGCGACTCGACGGAACCGCCGATTCAAGCGAGGCCGCCACCGTGACCCATCTCAAAGAGATCCTGAAGAGGCTCGATAAGTGACGCTCTCCACCCCGCTCGTCCCGGTTCCCGTCGGTGATGTCGTCGATCACGTCGAGCTCCCCGTGTTCGGCGTACACCCGCCGACGAGGCACGTGCTCGATCGCGCTGCGGCGCTCGCCATCAACGCGGCCATCGCCACCGATCGCCCGCTCCTCGTTCGTGGCGAGCCCGGCACCGGGAAGAGCCAGCTCGCGCGCGCCGCCGCGGTGAGGCTCAATCGCGACTTCATCCTCCACTCCGTCGACGCCCGCACCGAGACGCGCGACCTGCTCTACACCGTCGACGCCGTCTCGCGCCTCGCGCACGCGCAGCTCGCCGGAGCCCGCAGTGCGAATCGCAGCAAGGCCATCGAAGACCTCGCGGTGATGAACTTCGTCCACCCCGGCGCGCTCTGGTGGGCCTACGACCGCGGCAGCGCGCACGAGCAGGCCGTCGTGGCCTCGGCGCCGAAGCTGATCGACGGAAGCGCCTCCGAGCGTCGCGGCGTGGTGTTGCTCATCGACGAGATCGACAAGGCCGATCCCTCGGTGCCCAACGGGCTCCTCGACACCTTCGGCAACGGTCGCTTCTCCGTCGAGGGACGCCGCGACGTCGTCGCCGGAACGCCCGGTCCGCTCGTGCTCATCACGACCAACGAGGAGCGCGCGCTCCCCGACGCCTTCGTGCGACGCTGCCTCGTGCTGCACATCGAGCTGCCGAGGCTGCCCGAGAAGCGCGACGCCTTCATCGCCGCACTCGTGCTCCGCGGAAGGGCCAACGTCGAGTCTGCGTCCGACGTCGTGCTCAACACGGCTGCGGGCCTGATCGCGGACGAGCGCATCGAGCTCCAGAAGCACGCCGTGTGTCTCCCCGGCGTCGCGGAGTACGTCGACCTCCTCCGCGCCGTCACCGATCTCGCCACGGGAGACACCGCGCAGATCGCGCTCCTCCGCGAAATCAAGGTGCTCGCGACGCGCAAGCACCCGCTGGAGCGCAGCACGTGAGGTCGCTCGTCGGGCTCGCCGAGCTCGCACGCCTCGCCGCGCACCTGTCACGCGATGAGGCGCGCGAGTCCGCGAGGATGCTCGGCTACGCCCCCTCGGAGCTCGACACGCGCCCGCAGGTCGAGGCCCCGGCGCCCGCTGAACCCACGCCGCAGGAGCGCTTCGAAGCGGCCGTCGCGTCGGTCGACGCACGCGAACCGACCGCTGCGTTCTGGCGTGTCGAGCGCTACGAGCCGCTGCCCGACGCCGAGGCGCTTCCCACGTTCGCGTCGACGCTCACCGACCCGTTGCTCCCGGAGGAGCGGGGTGGGCGCCTCTTCGACACGCCCGAGGCGCCGGCGCTCACGCCGTGGAGACACCTCTGGCCCGCGCTCCACGAGGCGCTTCGCACCGAGCACCCCGGTCGAGAGCTCGACACGGCGGCGCTGGTTCGTCGCTGGACGCGCGGTGAGCCCGTGTCGCGGCTCCCTCGCGTGACCCGGCGCGCGTGGGCGGCGAGAGCGTCGGTGTGGATCGACCGCAGCGCGCGTCTCATCCCGCTGTGGCGCGATCAGGAGCGCGTCGTGAAGGGGCTGCGCCGCGTGATGGGGCGCTCGCTTCAGGTGCAGCGGCTCGACGAGTCCACGGCGCAGTTCCGACGCTCGCCGCGCGCGTGGATCGCGCGTCAGCAGCTCGACGCGACGACGCCGGTGGTGCTCCTCGGTGACCTCGGCGCGTTCGGCGAAGACGGTGAGACGTGGCGCGGCGCGGTCGACGCGCTTCGCGGCCTCGGCGTGCGGGTGACGGCCTTCGTCCCGTGGTCGGTGCGTCACCATCCGCATCGCGTGAGCTCGGCGTTCAACGCCACGAGCTGGGAGCGCGGCGCGGCTGCGCGGCCGAGCGACGAGACGCTCGTGTCGCGGCTGCTCACGCTGGTCGCGGCGGCGGCCTTCGTGCAACCGGGAATGCTGCGCGCGCTCCGCTGGCTCCTCCCCGGCGCCGACGTCGAGACCGAGCTCTCGGTGTGGAGCCACGCTGCGGTCAACGCGCGCGACGCGACGGGGCTCGTGCTCCGCGCGTCGGAGGCGCGCGCGTGGCAGGCGCGTTTCGGTGCGCTCGATGACGCGCTCCAGAAGCGCGTGAGCGAGGTGATCGCGACGTGGCACCGCGGGCTCCCGCGCGAGCTCATCTACGGTGAGACGCTGGCGTGGACCGAGATCGCGCGCGTCGACGCGCCGACCGACGTGAGGGCCGCGAGAGCGTTCGCGACGCGATTCGCGGGCGTGCTGGCGAGCGGTTCCGCGGCGGACCCGAGGGCGTGGCGTCACTACGGTCGCGCGGTAATGGCGGCGATGCCTCCGTCGGCGGTGAAGGAGAACCCCGCGCTCGCCGTGGTGTGGGACATCGCGCACGAGGGTCTCGATGACGCCGTGCCGCCTGAAGGCGTCGACATCGCGGCCGTCCGCGCGAAGCGCCGTCAGGGGAGCGTCGCGCAGGCGTGGGCGCTGCGTCAGGTGGGCGACGTGCTCGTGGCGTCACCGAGAGACGATGCGCGATGGCCGTCGGATGTGACCGGCCCCGGCAGCCCCGTCGCGCTCGTGACGACGGTGGGCCCCGAGCTGCTCGTCGCGCAGGGAGCGACGCGCGCGCAGCGAGTCCTCGACGCGGGTGTTGAGCTTCCGTTGGGCGCCAGCAGCGCGCTCTCGCTGACAGACGCGCGCGGGACGCATCAGCTCGTGACCTGGCAGCGCGAGGGGTGGATGTCGCGCGTCGAGCGCGATCGCTTCGGGCTGTGGGCCGAGGTCGAGGTGAAGGGCGTTCGGTTTCGGATGCGGTGGATCCCGCCAGGGCGTTTCGTGATGGGGTCGCCCGAAGGAGAGGCGGGGCGGTCCGGTGACGATGGAACCGACTGGAGCGAGCGCCGACACGAGGTGGTGCTGACGCGCGGGTACTGGCTCGGCGAGACGCCGGTGACACAGGCGTTGTGGTCCGCGGTGATGGGCGCGAATCCGAGCCGCTTCAAGAGCGCAGATCGCCCGGTGGAAAGCGTGAGCTGGAACGACTCGATGGCGTTCGTGAAGAAGCTGAACGCGCTGGTGGCGGGGCTCAACGTCGGGTTGCCGACGGAGGCGGAGTGGGAGCACGCGTGTCGCGCGGGGACGAAGACGGCGACGTGGGTCGGTGATCTCCAGATCCTCGGAGAGAGCAACGCTCCCTTGCTGGACTCGATCGCGTGGTACGGGGGTAACAGCGGCGTCTCGTTCGACCTCGCAGACGGCTACGATTCGAGCGGTTGGCCGTCGAAGCAGTACGCGCATACGAAGGCGGGGACGCGCGTCGTTGGGCAGAAGTCCGCGAACCCTTGGGGCCTATACGACATGCTCGGGAACGTGTGGGAGTGGTGCTCTGACTGGCACGCTCCGTACGACGCGGCTCCCGCAGTTGATCCGCGCGGTGCTCCGTCGGGTGCGGAACGGGTCCTTCGTGGTGGCTCCTGGAACTACAACGCGAGGTACGTGCGCGCCGCGTCGCGCGGCGCGTTCGATCCACGCGACGCCATCGACGACATCGGGCTCCGGCTCGCCCGAGGTCAGTCTGCGCTCCAGGGAGCAGGCGAGAAGAGAGGCACCACCGGAGGGCGTAGGCGGATGCCGTAGCCCGGAGAGGTGGTGCCGAGGGTGCAAGTGCAGGGGCTCGAATGGACGCCGCCGAGCCGAGCGCGGTGTTCGCGGTCAGCGTGCCTTTCCCGACGCGAGCGTAGCGAGCGTCTACACGCGCTGTCGTTCGATGTGCGCAACCCTCTGCCGAAGGGGTTTTACGCACGCGAGGCGAGCGCGACGTCTCGGTTGCTACGCGCGCGGGGCGATCGTCGTTCGCGCGCCACGAGGGGCCTCAGGCCCGTCGATTCGCCTGCGCCGTCGGTGTTCCAGACGACAGGAACGTGATCGCGCCAGCATCGTCGCCCAGCACGATGCGATCTTCTGCGAGCGCGCAGTTGCGCACCGCGAGGTCAGACTCCCAGCGCGCGAGGAGGTCCCCCGAGTCGAGCGACCAGACGCAGAGCGCGCGGTCGACGCCGAGCGTGAGTGCGGAGCGTCCGTCGGGCGACACCGCGATCGACCTCGCGCGGTGAGGATTGAGCACGAACTCCGAGCGAAGCTCCCCCGAGTCGATCGACCAGCGCTGGATGCGTGGACCCGCGACGAGGATCTCGCGCGCTCCGGGGATCAACGCCATCGCGAGGCAGTCGCGGTGGACCTCGAAGGTGTGCAGGCAGACCTCGCGACGCACGTCCCAGACGCGCACAGCTCCGGTGTCGTCGAGCGAGACGAAGCCGCCATCCGGCAGAAAGGCCATCGCGGTGACCTCTCCCTCGTGATCGGAGAGCACCCAGGTCAGCGCGCCGTGCTCGGTGTCGCGGAAGCGGATCGCCCACGTCGCCTGGGCCTCCGAGCCGCTGACATCGTCGACGAGGTAGCCGCCCGCCATCGCGACGAAGCTCCCGCCGGGCGAGAGCGCGAGGAGGTTCATTCCGTACGTGCGCGACTCGAAGCGCGTGCGAAGGGAGTCGCCCGCGAGGTCCCACACCGAGATCACGCCAGCCTCGTCGCTCGTCGCGAGGGTGTCGCTCTCGGCGTCGATGGCGCAGGCCACCTCTGCGGGCGAGCGCTCGCGCAGGCGCTTCACCAGCGCGCCGTCGTCGAGGCTCCACGCCTGGATGACGCCATCGTTGCCGATCGAGATCGCGCGGTGTCGCGGGCCATCGATCGCGATGCCCGTGACCTCCGCGCGGTGCGCCCGCTCCGTGGTGGAGCGTGGAGCGTCGAGGGAGAGCCGACGAACGGTTCCCTCTTCGCTCGCGCAGAGAACCGACACGTCGTCGGGATGCGCCGCGAGCGCGGTGATGCGACCGCCGGATCCTCGCAGCGGCGTCTCCCACTCGCGCTTCGCCAGATCGAACACGCCCACGTCGCTGCCGAGCGCGACCAACGCGCGGCTGCCACCCGGAACCAGGGCGATGACGGGCGAGAACGACGACGTGATGTCGTGCGCCGCGACGACCGAGAGCGTTGACGCGTCGAGCACGGACATCGACTTCGTGCTCACGGCCAGCATCGTTCGTCCGTCGGCGGAGCGTGCGAGTCTCGCGACGCCCGGCGAGAGGCCCGCCACCGCCGAGGGCGCGTCGAGGTCGTCGATGAACCAACGCGAGACCTCGGGGCGCGGCCCCACCGTCACGAACGAGCGACCATCGCGGAGGAGCTCGATCGCTCGACATCCCCGGCCGCCGCCGCGCACCGAGGCGAGGCGCTCACCGCTCGCGGCGCTCCAGACGATGATCGCGTCGTCGCATCGCTTCGAAACGCCTCCGCCCGAGAGCAGACGCTCGCCGTCGGCGGTGAATCGCAACGCTTCGACCGCTCCGCCGTGAGCCTCGGCGCGCCACACGAGGGCGCCCGACTCGACGTCCCAGACCGAGACCTCACCCGCGAGACCACCGACGGCGACGTGGTGCCCGCGAGGGTGGATCGCGAGGACCTTCGCACCCGCGCGGGGCGCGTTGGGCGCCCTGTTCATCACGTTGATCGCGAGGAGCGACGGACCGAGGTCGGCGGCCCAGACATTGACCTTTCCGTCGCTTCCGGCGGTGAGCGCCCGACGGCCGTCGGGGTGCCACGCGACGTCGAAGACCACGTCGTCGTGACCATCGAGCACCAGCACGCACGCGGACAGTTCGGATGCCGGTCCGAGTCGACGGAGCCTCGGGCCGTCGTACTTCGACCACGCGATCCAACGGACGACTGCTTTCGCTGGCGCCGTATCGGGAGGCGCCTCCAACGCGGCCTGGACGAGCGCCTCGGTGCCGCCTCGACCGATACGGTGCGCGTTGCGCGTGACGAAGGTCAGCCACCCGGCGAGGTCGCGATCCTCGGGCACGAGCGCTGCGGTCTCGGCGAGCGCCTCGACGATGCGGTACACGCTGCCCGCGCCATCGCTGGAGAGCACCATGTGGTGGAAGGTGAACCGCGCGAGCTGCGCGGCGGCCTCGTGGGGCATCTTCGCGGCGAGGTAGCTCCGCGCGATGTCGATGGCGCACTGCGAACGCTCGGGCTGGAGCGTGTCGCGATCAGGGGGCGTCATCGGGGAGCGCCTTGCTGAGGTCGTCTGCGATGATCCGATGGATCTCTTCGAGCGTCACACCCGACGCCGAGAGCACCTCGTGGCTGCGGAGAAAGTCTCGGAAGCTCGCGTGGTAGAGGTGCCAGGTCGCGGGCCTCGTGGCGCGATTCACCGTGAGGAACGGGCGCCACTCGGTGAGCACCTCCTGCACGGCGAGCGGGTCTTCGCCGATGATCGACGCGATGAGCTCGCACGACAGCGGACGAGACATCTCCGACAGCACGTACAGCACGCGGATCTTGGTGCGGGGCAGGGGCTTCTCGCGCATGCCCATACGCTCCCAGTGCTGCTCGTAGTAGCCCACGAGGCCCATCGGCAGCGCGTCGAGCGCGAGGCCGCCACGCGCGTCGAGCTCGATGCCCGGCAGCACATGACGCAGGTACATGAAGTTGTTCTGGCTGCGGGTCGCGAGCACGTCGACGAAGGCCTCGAGGTCGAGGCCGCTCGCGTCGATGCGCGCTCGAAGCGCGGGCCTCGCGCTCACGCGACGGATGTACTCGCACACGTCGCGACGGCTCTCGTCGGGGTGCGCGTCGAGGTCGAAGCGCTCGATGGAGACGTCCGCCGAGAGTGGGAGCTCACCGCGCGCGCCCGGTCGCGACGAGACGAGCAGCACGACGCGCTCGGGCAGGAGCCTCGGGAGAAAGAGGGGATTGCTGCGCGACGCCGCGCCCATCTCGACCTCGTCGAGCGCGTCGACGGCGATCACCCACGGGGCTTCCTCGGGCGAAGGCGCGTCGCGTTCGAGGAGGCGTTCGAGGTAGCGACCGTCCTTCGCGGCGGAGGACGGTGGTGCGACGAAGGCGCGACCTCGGCGCGACGCGCTCTGCGCCGAGATGCTCTCGAGGAAGGCGCTCACCGTGGCGACGTTGGAGGTCGACTGGTTGAAGTACGCGGTGCAATTCGTTCGACGCGCGTACTCCGCGAGGACGGCGCTCTTGCCCGTGCCCGGGTGTCCCTGCACGACGAAGTACCCCGGCGCGCCGCGCGCGAGGAACGCTTCGAAGGCCTTGAAGAGGTAGTCACGGCCGACGAAGTCACGCGTGCGATCTGCGATGAAGCGAGCGAGCGGCGCGCGCCACGCGTCGGCGGTCGGGACCTCGATTTCGAGCGCGTCCGCGAGCGCTTCGATCCCATCGGACTGCTGGCGTAGTAGCTGGAGCAGCTCCGTGGCGCGTTGAGCGATCGGAGCTGGCGCGGTGCTGAGGTGGGCGCGGTTGACGCCAAGGCGCTCGATGAGCTCCTCGAACTGAGGTGGGGTGAGCGCCTTGAGGGTGTCGAGGATGTCGAGCGAGGGTTGGTTTGACATCGCCTTCAGATGTCTCACGGACGCGACAATTCTTCCACGTCGATCGCGGCGCAGACGCGGGGCCGCGGGCTCCTGTGGCAGCGTGTGGGGGGAGCCCCGCATGACGCAATGGTGTCGACGCTTGACGGCGCGGTCTCCCGGCGCGACCGTGCTCGATCATGGAGTGGCACATCGGGGACGGGGTCGCCGAGCTGTTCACGCTCGGCATGGCGCTGGCGATCTTGATCGCCGGCTGGCAGCTCTTTCGTGCGGTGGTCGCGCTTGCGATGGGGGCGCTGACCGGCGCCTTCTCCTTCGCGGTCGTCGCGGGGGTTCTCCTCAAGAACGACGCTGGGTTGTCGAACGCCTTGCAGATCGGGACGTTGGCGGGGCTCGTGGGAGCCCTACTCGGCATGTTGATCGGCCTGCGCGCGCAGCAGATATGCGCTGCCATCGGGACGTTTACGATCGGCGGGACCCTCTCGACAGCGCTGTTCTGGGCGCTCCAGCAGAGTGATGCCCACGGGCGTGACACGCTCGGGACGGCGCTCACGGGCGGCGTGCTCGCGGGGCTCGTGCTCGCCGCGCTGGTGAACCGCTTCTACGACGTGATGGCTGCGGCGCTCATGGCGGCCTTCGTCGCGAAGACCTTCATTCCCGGGCAAACAGGGTTCTGGGCGACGGTCTTCTCGGGAGACCTCGGGGCGCGCGGTTTGATCGAGGTGATCCTCGACTCGCTCCGGTGGCTCTCGCGCTCGCTGTGGGCCGCCCTGGTGGTGCCCGCGTGGATCGTCGTCTGGGCCGCGGTGCTGCGCGCCTACGCGTGGACGCCGCGCTCGGTGGAGCGTGAGCCGTCGATGATCCCCGCGTGGCGTGGAGCGATCACGTCGGCGACGCTGATCGTGCTCGCCGAGTGCGTGGCGGTGCGGACCTGGCGATTCAGTGAGCTCCTGGGGATCTATCCCGTCGTGTGGCCGGTGCTCGTGATCGCCGCCCACCGTCTGCACGAGCGACTGCGTACTCGGACGCGGCCCGCACTGTTGGGACGTTACGGGTCGTACCTGGTCTTCGCGCTGCTGATGGTGCCGCTCTTCAACGCCGCGATGCTCGCCGTCGTGCAGGATCTTCCGTCGTTTCACACCGACGGGAACAGGCTCTCGTCGTGGCGTTACCTCGGGACCTTCTACGGCGGCTTCATCTCGCCGCGCGTCGCGATTGCTGACGAGCTCGGGACGACACGAAGTCTGCTCTTCGCGCTCGGGCTGAAGTGGACGATGAACCTCGTGGTGACGCCGGCGCTCCTCGAGACCGGCTTCAACAACGGCGCCCCCGAAGGCGCGACGGACACAGCGCCCGCCGGGCGTCCTCGTGCGCTCGCCGCGCTGTCGCTCTCGCTGGCCTCCGCGTTCATCGCCGTGGCCGCGTGGAACCTCCAGGCGCTCCACCGCGACTCGATGCGCATGGCGCTGGGGCTCCTTCAAGAGCGCACTCCGCGGACGCTCTGCGTGATCCCTCTGCCCGGCGCCAGGTCATCGACGAACCTGCTCGACTCGGCGTTGCAGTCGCTGACGCGCGCCGACGCGCTCAAGCTTCTCCTGCCCGCGTACGACCCGGGGCTCAACCGGGTGAGCGTCACCCGACGCGAGGAGTTTGGCTCGAACCGTTACGAGACGACGGGGTGTGGCGGCCTCGTCGTTCCGTCGAACTCACGCGGCGGCGTGGGCCCCGTCGAGCGCGTCATGCTCGGCGGAGGAAGAGCGTTGCTTCGCGTGACAACGCTCACGTTGCCCGCGGGCGGCGCAGACGAGCGCTCTGGCGTGCTGGCCGTCGTGGCCGTGCGTGATCGCACGCTCGCCGTCGATGCCATCGGGACCTGGGACAGTCAGCTCGAGTCGCTCCCCACCGCCCGCGCGGAGCTTCTCGGGGGACAGGTGGCGTATGTGTTGCCCACGTTCGAGGCCGATGGAAACGACGGAACATCGCGCGGCGAAGAGGTCTGGCTCGATCACGACGGCCGACTGGCGCGCGTGGGCGGCTACACCCTCTCGACCTTCATGTCCTGCGGCGCGCGCAACATGCCCTGGGACGAGTCGCTGACTGCCACCGCGGCCTTCGCGGGTGACTCCGTGCGGCTCACCGAGACACACCACTTCACGGAGGGCTCGTGCGTGAATCAGGTCCCCGGCGTTCACGTGGCGTCGGCGCATCGCGTCGTCACGCGCGCGCTGACGTTGCGCAACGGGCACCTCGAAGACCAGCAGCAGGGACGTCCGCGCGCGATCGGGCCTGGACTCCCATCGGCGTGGATCGCGTGGCTGCGCACCGAGCAGGGCGACGAGTACGCCGACGAGATGGCGCTCGCGTACGGCGTCACGGCAGACAGCGCGGCTCCGACGACGACCACCGTGGCAGCGTTGACCGCGCAAGGGCAGACCGCAGCTCCGACGAATGCCCCCTCGGCCGCCCCCGCGGTGGTCGCGGCACCGCCCACGCCTCCCGCGCCCGTGGTCGTGTCGCCGACGACTGCGACAGCGTCGAGCTGGTTTCACAGTCGAAGGCACGATTTCTCTCCGTGGCTGGCCTTCGACGGCAACCTGCGCACCGCGTGGAACGACGGCGTCGAGGGCTCCGGTGTGGGGGAGTGGATCGAGGCGCGCTTCGACCGTCCGCGGCACATTCGAAGGGTGACCTTCACGCCGGGATGGGACTCCGTGAGCCGTCATGGGGACGATCTGTTCATGGGCAACTCGCGCCTTCGGGTCGCGACGATCACCGTGGATGGCGCTGTCGCGGCGACGGTGGAGGTGGGCTCCGAGGAGCGCTCCAGGTCAGTGACCCTGGACGCGACCGGGAGCGCGCTCCGCATCACCGCCACGGACGTTCATCCGGGGCAGCGGTGGACCGACGTCTGCGTCTCCGAGATCACGATCGAAGCCGATCCCTGATCCACGGACCCGCGCGTCGCCAGCCGAGCCTGAGAAGGTCGCCGAGCATG
>JBPOHC010000109.1:0-4898 GCA_052035985.1 Myxococcota bacterium
AGGTGCCCGCGGGGAGGTACCCCAGGTCGAGCGTCGCGGCGGCGCCCGGCGTCACCGCGAGGTTGCGCGTGGTGTCGTCGGTGGCAGAAGGGGCGCGGTAGATGATGCTCAGACAGCCGACGCCCGCGGGGATGGACTGCACCTCCGCGACAACGCTGCCGACTTCGTCAGCGGGGAGCTCGCCGAAACAGCCGACGAGCGAGAGGGCGGCGGCGAGGGAGGTGAGGGCGGTGGTGCGAAGGGTCATGGTCGAACGTGCTCCTGGGGGGGTTGGCGCTTGCGTGCGCCGCGGCCCACATCGCACGACCGATGCCACCGTCGATTCTGCCCAGAATTACCGAAGATTCGTGCGTGTCGCGGGTGGCGGGCGAGACACCCCCGCAACGACCGTTGCAGCGATGTCTCGCTCGTTGCTTTCGGCCGTCGCGCCGGGCGCACCCGGCACGAGGCGGGGAACCAACCGGGGCGCATCGACGGCGCCCACGGCTCCGCTCGCGCACCAGTGCGAACGCAAGCTCGCGCGAGCGCTCACGGAGACCGAGCGCGATGGGCTCCTTCGGCGCGTCGAACGTGACGGCGCCAATCCCGCGAGAGACGCCGTGCTCGATCAGCGGCCCCGTCGAGCTCGCCGCGTGGCTGCGCGACGAGTGAGCGCGCAGCAAGCGTACGAGACGCTGCCGCGAGACGGATCGCGCGGCGCGCGCGGCGTGAACGAGCTCAGCCCGTGGGCTTGCTCACGGGGTCGGCGACGGGCGTCTTCTTCGTCGCGTCGGCGCCCTTGCTCCGCGTGCTTCTGGGCGCGCGAAAGTGGCCGTAGTCTCCGTCGCATCCCTCGACGCCGCGGGTGAGGTAGCGACCGACGCGGAGCACGCGCTCCAGCGGTTCGACGGCGAGGGCCCACGCTCTGCGCATGAGGCCGTCGTCGGCCACGGTGAGCACGGGCGTCGTGCCCTGCGCGCGTCGACGGGTCCACTCGGTGTGCAGCAGGCGCAGTCGCGCGAGCGCGGGCCCTTCGCCCTTCGGGAGCTTCGTCACCCGCTCCGCGAGCGCCGCGGGCGAGGACGTCGTTCATCCCGACGAGCCCGGCATCGACGGCCGCGCGCTCCCCGACGCCGCGCGCGCGCTCAGCCCCAGCACGACGCCCGAGAGCGCGCCGACGAGGTGCGGCTTCCACCCCGGGTTCGGGGTGCCATGCAGCGCGGGCCACAGCTCGGTCGCGCCCAGGTAGGCCGCGGCGAGGACGGCGGGAATTGCTCGCTTCCAGCCCCGCTGGTCCCGCGCTCTCGCCCACTGCGTCGCGGCCATCGTGGCGAATCCAGCGACGACGCCGGACGCTCCGTAGAGGTCGCGCTCGTCGATGAGATGGAATCCGACGCTGACCATCGCGGCCAGCAGCACGAACGAGACGATCGTGCGCCACCACCCGACGCGACGTTCGAGGAGCAGCGCGCTCGGTGAGAGCGCGATCACGTTGATGCGCAGGTGCCAGGCGAACGCGTGGACGAACGCGTACGTGATGAACTGCCACGGCTTGGGGTCCGCGCCGTCGAAGACCCAACGTTCGGGCAGCGGTTCGAGGCCGATGCCGCGGTGCGCGCGCGTCGCGTAGTCCACCCGAAATGCGACGTACAGCGCGGCCACGAGCGCGATCGTCCCGAGCGGCCACCACGTCGTGGCCGCGCGGGAGGGTCGCGGTGACTCGCCGCCGCTCATCGGCCCGGCGCGGGCATCGTGGCGGCGCGGAGGTGCCCGGCCTCGACGCGCGCGTACACCGTTCCGTCGGGGCCGATGAGCGCGGCGACGCCCCGCATCGACGCGCGCGCGATCGCGACGTGTCGCTCGGCGGCCGCGAGGATCGCGCCGTTGAGCATGAGCTCGCGGCCGCTCGCCTGGTCTCCTGTGATCGCGTCTCCCGCCAGCACGACGACGAGGTCGACCCCGGCCGGGGTCGCGCGCTCGCGCATGCGTCGGTTGAACACCTCGCTGCAGATCAGCACGCCGACGCGCCGATCACCGAGGCTGACGACGGGCTCGATCTCACCGGGGAGCATCTCGGGGCCGCTCCCGATGCGGAGCCCCGCGCGCGTCACCTCGCCGAGCGCGACGAGCGACGTCTTCGCGCGGTGCCAGAACGCGCGCCCGTCCTGGGTGACCGCGAGCGCGCTGTTCTGCACGCGACCCGCGCGGCGGTTGACGATGCCCAGGATGTGCGTCGCGGGCGCGACCCCGGGCGGCGCGATGCGGACGTCGACCGGCCCCTCGGCGAGGCTCACCTCGCGACGCGAGATGGCCTCGGGCCAGACCACCAGCGACGCGCGGACGTCTCTCGCCTGCTCGGTGCGACGTTGGAGTCGAAGCGCCGCGACGCCGTAGAGCGCGCGGGGGTCGGTGACCCGCGCCGGGATCGCGCAGGACGCGAGCGCGACGCCCGCCGCGAGCGCGAGCACGTCGCCCCGTCGGTGGGCGAGCGACGTTCCGACCAACGCGCCGAGCGCGAGCGCGAGCAACGCGGTGGGCCCCTGCCCGATCCAGCTCACGAGGTGCACCATCGGCGCGGCACGCGCTTGCGTCAACAGCCAGCCGTTGAGCTCCAGGTTCATGAACGTGGCCATCGCCAGCTCGCCAACGAGCCACGCGGGGGGCAGCCACAGCGGAACGGACCGGGCGAGGAGCGCGCGGTGCCGCCCGGGGGCGACGAGCAGGATCAGGGCGACGGGCCAACGGTCGAACAGCCCCAGGCTCAGGCTGAGCGCGAGCGCTCCCCACGGGGCGGCGGGACCGGCGCCGAAGAGCTCGAGCCCGCGCCACACGAACCCGAAGCGCAGGAGGCTGGCGATCACGCTGCTCGCCACGACGAGCGCGGCGTGGCACGCGCGGCTGCGCGACGGCGTCGCGACGGCGTACGCCGTGAGCACGAGGCCGATCCAACCGAGGAGGGGCGAGCGGATGGCGAACCCGAGCGCGACGCCCGCTGCGAGCAGCGGGGCCGCGACCGCCGTGGTCGAGCGCGTGGCGAGGGTCACGCGGCGGCGATCAGTTCCAACCGCTGTTGCCGGAGTTGCCGGAGCTGTTGCAGGGAACGGCCGCGACCGCGGCGCGGTGACCAGGGACCCAGGCGAAGCTCGCGCCGTCGTTGTCATCGGCGAAGTCCGGGAGCGCGTCGCCGTCGGCGTCGGGTTCATGCGACGCGGCGCTCATCGGATCGGTGTGGTTGGCGGTCTCGAACGCGTCGGGTTGACCGTCCTGGTCGGAGTCGCGATCGGGATGGGAGGCGTCGTTCATCGCGGTCCAGTAGTAGTATTCGTAGATGTCGTCGAAGCCGTCGCCGTCCGAGTCCGCGCGGTCGGGGTCCGAGCCGAACGACGCGCGCTCCTGGCCGTTGCGCAGCCCGTCACCGTCGCGGTCGCCGTAGATCTCCAGATCGTCGAGGTTGAGCTCGACGTTGTCCGGTGTGCCATCGCCGTCGGAGTCCGCCCGCTCGGCGCGCGTGTAGGTGCCGAAGACTTCGAACCCGTCGGGGATGGTGTCTCCATCGGTGTCGAACGCGTCGGGGTTGGTCCCGATGGCCACCTCGGCTTCGTCACTCAGGCCGTCGCGATCACGGTCTGGCCCCTGGCTCCCGCTACGATTTCCGAGCGTCACGACCAGGAACGCCGCGGTCGTCGAAGTGGCGGGTCCGCTCGAGGCGTCGAGCCGACGACGGACCACGGCGGTGCGACCGTCGTACATGTTGGGGTGCTGCGATCGGCGGATCCAGACGGCGTCGAGATCGCTGAGCGCTGCGACGCGACCCGGGTCGGGATCGCCCGCGACCTCGTGCACCGAGTAGGGGTCGTGCGCGCGACGCCGAGGCTGCACCTTTGAATCGCTGCAGCCGACGACCGACCAGACGAGGAGAAGAGTCAGCACAGAGCGCAGCATGGATCCCCCTGTTGTTTGAGTTCGCGTGCCCGCGACGCGGATGATTTGAACTAACTGTCGCTGCACGATCGCGTCAAGCCTCACGGCGTCACGTCCGAGAGTGACGTCCGGTCAACGGAGGTGGATAGGGAACCCAACGCCCCGGAGCCGCCAACGCCCTGTGCGTTCTGGCGGGCGAGGCTCCTCGCGTAACAGATGTTTCGTCAGCCCTCGCGGTACGACGACACCTATTGCTGTCGTGGCGAGCAACTTGACCCTCCCTGCTCACGTCGGAGCGAGGCCGCCGAACCACCACGCCGCGGTGACGCCGCCATCCATGAGGAAGTCGCTGCCGGTGATGAAGCCGCCGTCGGGGCCCATGAGCAGCGCGCCGACCGAAGCCACCTCGTCTGGAGTGCCCGCGCGCCCGACCGCGGACCGCTCGATCATGCGGCGGTACCCTTCCCCGCGCGGCCCGCTCAGCTCGTCCTTCGCGAGCGGTGTGATGATAATGCCGGGGCTGATCGTGTTGACCCGTGCGCCGCGCTTGCCCCACCGCACCGCCTCGGCCATCACCCGCAGCGAGTTCCCGCGCTTCGAGATCTGGTAGGCGTGGAGCGGATCGCTCACCTTGTCCGGCTGGAGCATCGGCAGGGCGAGCAGCTCGTCGGCGGGCGTGGTCGCCAGCGCCTTGTTCTGTTCGGCCGTGAGGGCCGGGAGGCGGTGCCCCGACTGCGACGCGATCACGACGCACGCGCCGCCGTGTGCGATGACGTTGCCGAACTCCTCGAGCACGAGCGCGGTGCCGTACAGGTCGACCTTCAGGATCGTGGCCGGCGAAGCCTGGGCGGGAGAAACACCGGCGGTATGGATGACGCCGGTTATGGTGCCGATCTCCGTTGTTGTCTCCAAGAGCGCGTGGACCGACCGGCGCGAGGAGACATCGACGACAGCGGTACTCACCGCGAACCCGGCGTCGCTGAGGACTTTCGCGGCTG
>JBPOHC010000086.1:0-2094 GCA_052035985.1 Myxococcota bacterium
CCATCGCCGTTGACATCTCCCGCGGCCACGAACCGCGCCACGGTTCCCACGGGACCCTCGATCGGCGTCGGAAGGTCCGAGAGCGTCGCGCTTCGGTAGACGAAGGCGCGCCAGCTCGGCGTGCGCGCGCCGACGAGGAGGTCACCGAGGCCGTCGCCGTCGATGTCACCGAGGCCCGTGAGCCATGCGCCGAAGCCCGTGACATCAGGCGGACGCGTGAGCGCGGCGGTGCGGGTCAAGCTCGACGTCGCGCCGTAGTAGAGGGTCGCGCGACCGAGCGAGGCGTCCGCGGAGGGAGCGCCCACGAGGACGTCTTCGAAGCCATCGCCGTCGACGTCCCACGCGGCCGAGACCGCCGCGCCGTGCTCGCTGCCCACCTCTCCGTAGGTGACCATCTCCGGCGTGGACCTCCCTTCGAGCGAGCCGGGCCGCACGGCGACGTGGTTCGCGCCGGTGTCGCCGTACGCGAAGTCGGCAAAGCCGTCGCCGTTGACGTCGCCGACGCCCGCCCAGACGTTTGCGTACGAGAGCCCGCTGTCCCACAAGCGCGCGACGGTGCCATCCCCCCGAAGTCGGTGGTCGGTGTACGACGAGGGAGCGCCGTACGCGCCGACCATGGCCTCCGCGACGCCGTCGCTGTCAAAGTCTCCTCCGAACGCGAGGCGCGCGCCGAAGCCCATGACCGACGGCGGTCTCACGTCGATGGGATCACCGGGGCCGAGGCCCGATCGCCCTCGCCAGAGGGTCACGAGCGATCCGCCGGGTGCGCCGACGAGGAGGTCCGCGAGGCCGTCGCCCGTGAGGTCGTGGAGCGTCCCGATGACACCGCCTCTTGCGCCGCGCAGGCGGCTCACGGCGAAGGCTCTCGTGGCGCTGTAGACCTCGATGGATGGATCTCCAACGCGCCAGAAGAGCAGCCCCGCGGGGAGGTCCTGGCTCGCCGTGACGCTCGTCGTCGCGCTCTCGAAGCTCGCCACCACGCGCGCGCAGCGCGAGTCGGCGCAGACCTGAACGCGCGCCATCGTCACGCCCGACGGCGTCCACCGGAAGGTCGGACGCGCCGTCGCGTACCGGGCGCCGAGCGCGGGCGAGCGCGGTGCGGGGAGGCACCGCCCTGAGACGCACTGCTGCCCCGAGGCGCACGCGTTCCCGCACGCGCCGCAGTTGCGCACGTCGTTGTCGAGGTCCTGGCAGTACCCGTAGCAGAGGACGCCCCGCACGCCGGGGCACTGGCACGCGCCGTCGACGCACGCCGACGCGCTTGTCGGACAACTCACACCGCACGCGCCGCAGTTCGAGAGGCTGCTCCGGACGTCGACGCAGGCGCCGCCGCAGTACCTCTCCGTCGCATGGGGGCACGTGCACGCTCCGTCTCTGCACACCTGACCGGGGCTGCACGCATGACCGCATTCGCCGCAGTGCTGCTCGTTGGTTGCGAGGTCGGTGCGGAGGCACACGCAGGCGCCGCCTCGACAGCTCGCTCCGCGCGTGCAGACGACCCCGCACGACCCGCAGTTCGTTTCATCCGACGACAGGTCCATGCATGCGTCGCCGCAGAGCGTCAGCCCTGGTGCGTTGCAGCGACACCAGCCGTCCACGCAGGAAGTCCCCGCGCCGCAACGCACGCCGCAGTTGCCACAGTTGTTGTTGTCGCTCCTCCGATCGCCGCAGCCCGCGGGGGAGAGAAACAGACACGAGCTCCCGGCGCAGACTGATCCCGGCAGGCAGTCGCTGCCGCATTGACCGCAGTTTTCAGGATCATTGCGCAAGTCGACGCAGCGCCCGGCGCACTCCGTCGCGGCAGTCTCGCGGCACCGACACCGCCCTTGCGCGCAGACCTGATCGGACCTGCACACGTTGCCGCATGCGCCGCAGTTCTGGGGGTCCCAGAGCAGATCGACGTGCCGCTCGACGTCGTTCGCGGCGCATGTCGTGCCTCCTGCGTCAGAGGCCGCGGTGACAGTCGGCGAAGGGTCGTCGGTGCACCCCGCGAGCAGGGAGAGCGTGAGGAGCGCCGCGATCGGTCGGAGGCTCATGGTCATTCTCCGTCAACAGGTGGCTCAGAGCGATTCGAGCCAGGCGACGAGGTCATCG
>JBPOHC010000792.1:0-1994 GCA_052035985.1 Myxococcota bacterium
GGCCCCGAGGAGGCGCGAGGCTGGCACGCCTCTCCGCAGGTTCGCCTCGAGCGCCTCCTCCGCGAGACCGGTGTGCTCGCGGGCGTGCTCTTCAACTGCGACGCCGTACGGCTCGTCTGCGCGCCCCGCGGCGAGTCTTCGGGGCACCTCACCTGGCCTGTCTACGCGCTCTGTGAGGTGCAGGGGCGCCCGCTCCTCTCGGCGCTCTGCATGCTCCTCGGGAGGTTGCGACTCTTCGCCGCGCCGCGCGCGCAGTCGATCCTCACCGTGCTCCGCGAGAGCCGAAAGTATCAGAGCGTCGTCTCGACCACGCTCGCGGCGCAGGTCCTCGAGGCCCTCAACGAGCTCTTGCGAGGCTTTCAGGCGGCCAACGAGGCCACGCGCGGGCGACTCCTCGACGACACCGCGACGCATGACCCGGAGCACATCTACGGCGGGCTCCTCGGGGTGCTCCTTCGCCTCGTGTTCATCCTCTTCGCCGAGGAGCGCGGGCTCCTCGCGAACGCGCGCATCTACTCCGCCAACTACGCGCTCACGGGGCTCTTCGAGCAGCTCCGCGCCGACGCCGGGCGCTACCCCGACACGATGGATCAGCGCTACGGCGCCTGGGCGCGCATCTGCGTCCTCGTGCGCATGATCTACGACGGCGCGAAGCACGGGGGCTTCGAACTCCTCCCCCGGCAGGGGCACCTCTTCGACCCCGACGCGTGGCCCTTTCTCGAAGGTCGCGCGTACAGCTCCGTGCGGCAACGCTCGGAGCGGCTCACGGTGCCGAGGGTGTCTGACGGCGTGGTGTTCCGCGTGCTCGAGAAGCTCCTCGTGCTTGACGGCGATCGTCTGTCGTACCGCGCGCTCGACGTCGAACAGATCGGCTCGGTCTACGAGAACATGATGGGCTTCGCGCTCGAGCGAGCCCCGGAGGTCTCCCTCGGCGTCGGCGCGAAGCACGTCGTCGTCGGCCTCGAGACGCTCCTCGCGGTGAAGCCCGCCGAACGCGTGAAGGCCCTCAAGGAGCTGGCCGACACGGAGCTCACGGGCAAGGCCGCCGAGGCGCTCAAGCAGGCGAACTCGGTCGACGCCATCGTCGCCGCGATCGGGAAGCGCGCGTCGTCACTCACGCCGCGCCCCGTCCCCCGCGGAGGCTTCTACCTCCAGCCCGGCGAGGAGCGGCGTCGCTCGGGGTCGCACTACACCCCGCGAGAGCTCACGAGCCCCGTGGTGCGCACGACGCTCGAACCGCTGCTCGCTGCGTTCGGGCCGTCGCCCACACCTGACGAGATCCTCGGGCTGAGGGTGTGCGATCCCGCGATGGGATCGGGGGCCTTTCTCGTCGAGACCTGCCGTCAGCTCGCCGAGGCTCTCGTGCGGGCGTGGGATGTGTACGGTCGTCCGTCGCAGCTCGAGGCCGACGAGGATCCGCTCCTCTTCGCGCAGCGGCAGGTGGCGCAGCGGTGCCTCTACGGCGTCGATCGCAACCGCCTCGCCGTCGATCTTGCGAAGCTCTCGCTCTGGCTCGCCACGCTCGCGCGCCAGCACGCCTTCAGCTTCGTCGACCACGCGCTCCGCGAGGGAGACTCGCTCGTGGGTCTCTCGCGCGAGCAGATCGCGGCCTTTCACTGGGAGCCCTCATCGCAGCTCGCCACCGTGCGGCGCTACGTCGAGCCGTGCATCGAACGCGCGGAGTCTCTCCGTGCGCGCATCCAGGATCTCGCCGCCAGTGATGACGACGGCACCAAGCGAGAGCTGCTGCGCGAGGCCGACGAGGCCCTCGACGACGTGCGCCTCGTCGGCGACTGCGTGATCGCGTGCTTCTTCAGCGCCGAGAAGGACAAGGAGCGCCGACGCGCCCTCGCGCACTGGCAGGCGAAGGTCATCGCGTGGCTCGCCGAGGGGAAGGGGCGCGACGAGGTCCGCGCGTTCGTCGAGACGACGCTGCGAGAGGGCGCGCGGCCGATCCGGTGCTTCCACTGGGAGATCGAGTTCCCCGAGGTGTT
>JBPOHC010000655.1:0-2383 GCA_052035985.1 Myxococcota bacterium
TGGGCCGTGTTGATCGCCTCGACGTGGGGGCCGAGCTCGGCGCGGGTGCCGCTCGCCGCGAGCCACTTCCCGAAGTCGCACCGGTCGTGCATTCGGGCCGTGGCGGCGTCGATCTGTGCCTCCCCGCTGATGAACTGCTTGATCTTGAACTTCCATCCGGCGTGGGCCGCGATCGCCTTGTCACACTCAGCTTTGAGGTTTGCCATGTCGCAATAGATCGCTCCGCCAGCCGCGATGGTCAATGAGGCCGCCGTCGCTCCGTCGAGGATTGTTGAATATGCACATGTGTCGAATGCGCGCGGCGCGGGCGCCTCTGTCGACACGCTCCAGCCCAGCGCACGGAGGGCGGCGAGGGCGCCAGGGGACCTGCGCGATGGCGGTAGGGCCGTCGAGAACAGGAGGAGGGGCCGTCGAGCGCGGCAGGATGAGGCCGAGGAGGGGGATCAGTGCGCCTTGTCGCGCGCGGTGGCGACGAGTCGGGTGAGGTTCGCGCCGGCCACGCTGAACGCGCCGGCCATCGAGAGCTTCTCGGTGACCTTGTCGTTCTGTCCGCGGTTGTGGGCCTCGACGACGTCGGCGGCCACGGAGTGGAACTGCTTGTGCGCGCTGTTGATCGCCTCGAAGTCGGCGCCGAGCTCGGCGCGGGTGCCGCTCGCCGCGAGCCACTTCCCGAAGTCGCACCGGTCGTGCAATCGGGTCGTGGCGGCGTCGAGCTGCGCCTCCCCGCTGATGAGCTGCTTGAACTTGAACTTCCACGCAGCGTGCGCTGCGATCGCCTTCTCGCACTCGTCTTTGATGTGACTCATGACGTGATAGATCGCTCCGCGAACCGCGATGAACAAGACCCCGCCGCCGGGTCGCGTGGCGATTCCATTCTCAGGACACGCGGGGGGTGGACGCGGTGATCGATCTTCGGGCGGCGGCGGGGGCGGCGATGTCCGTTGACGATGCGGCGATCGGACAGCGGCGGCGCCGCGATCAGGCGGGCGACGGCGGGGCGGGCGGCGTCGGAGGCTTCGCGGCTGTGGCCGTGCGCGAGACGAGCCACGAGGTGACCTCGGGGATCGTGGCGTCTTGCTGGCGGGCGGTGCGCGCGGCGCGGAGCATGGTCTTGAGCTCGTGGTAGATGCGTCCGCAGGGCTCGGCGAGCTCGGCGCGGAGCTGCTGCTGCGCGAGGCGTTGCGCGCGGCTCTTCGTGCGGGCGTCGGCGGCGTCGCGGGTGCTCGACTGCACGGCGTCGAGGGTGGCCGCGTCGAGGCCCGAGTCGTCGAGGAGCTCCTCGGGGACCTCCTCGCGCGCCACGGCGATCTCGTGGGCGAGGTTGTCCATCGCGCGGAGGTGGGCGTCGGCGGTGTCCTGCGGCGCGGCCGCGGCGCGCACGCGCTCGTTGGCCTCGGCGTCGTCGCCCGCGAGGTTGAGCAGGCCCGTCACGACCCCGGCGCGCATGGCCTCGGTCTTCGCCATCGTGCGGTCGCGCTCGGCCGCGGCGCCTCGGAGCGCGGGGTCGGCGGCGTGGTAGCGGTCGAGCAGCGGCGCGGCGCCCTTCGCGAGCTCGAGGCCGAAGCGGGCGCGCATCGGGCCGTAGCCCTGGAGCCGCTTCTGCTGGATGAAGGGCGCGTAGACCGTGAGGCAGCGCACGAACTCATCGACGACGTCCGTGGGGCTCGCGCGCATCCCGAGCGACTGCGCGGCGGCCACCGAGAGCCGCGCCATGAGGAACGCGCGGGCCTTGTCGGTGATGAGCATGGTGAAGGCCGCGAACAGGTACGCGAGCGATGCGACGTAGCCCCTGGCGGTCTTTCCCTTTCGTTGCGCGCTCGTCTGCGCGGCCCCCTCTTCGGGCGGCGGGTTGATGCTCTTGCGTGTCGTGCTCATGCGTCCCTCCCTTGTGATGTGTGAGGGCGACGGTGCGTATGCGCGCGACGCGGCGACGACTTCCGTCTCGAAAAGGCTCAACGGATTTCTCCCGCTCGACCTTGAGCGAGCGCGTGACGATTCTTCGGTGGGCGTCGCGACGGGTGCGCCACGACCCGGCGAACAAGCCGACGAGCGTGAGCTCGTCGGGGCGGACACGAAACGCCCGCGGCGCAGGGAAGTGCGCGGAACGCGCCTGGGGATACGTGCGTCGCGCGCCTGGGGGACGCGCAAAGGGAGGCACGCGCGTCACGCGTCTGGGGGCGCGCAAAGGGAGGCACGCGCGTCACGCGCATGGGGGCGCGCAAAGGGAGGAACGCGCGTCACGCGCCTGGGGGCGCGCAAAGGGATGTACGCGTGTGACGCGCCCAGGGTTCGCCCCCAAGGGATGTACGCAATAGGGGCTCAGCCTGGGCTATGGCCTGCACGGATCACCCGTCTTCGACGGGTTCAGAAGGCACGGCGCAGC
>JBPOHC010000260.1:0-3777 GCA_052035985.1 Myxococcota bacterium
CCGTGCCGAGGGAGACGGCCCCGGCCGCCGCCGCCGCGCCGAGGGCCGTGCGCGCGTCCGCCTCGGTCGCGGCCGCGAGCACGTCGGCACCCGCCGCGCCCGCGTCGCTGATGTCTGCGATGGTGACAGCGCCACCGCCTGCGCCGCCCGCGGCGCCGTTGATCGAAAGCGTCATCGCATTGCCCTCCCGGTCACGCGCACGACCGTCGATGCCGAGACCGTGAGTTCGAAGCGCACGTTGGTGACCAGCTCGTCGATGAGGTCGACGTCGACGGCGTCGTCGGCCGCGGCGAGGGGCAGGCCCGACGTGACGGCGCGCGCGGGGCCCCACGTCGTGCCGCCGTCGAGCGAGCGGCGGACGTTGATCGCGGTGACGTTGCCCCCGCTGACCTTCGCGAGCGTGAGGCTGGTGAGCGTCGGGTTGCCCTCCACCTCGATGTCGAGGTCTCCGCTCGCTGCAACGGTGTGGTTGCCCTTCGTGGCCCACACGAGGATTCGGCTCATTGCGCGCTCTCTTTCTGACCTGTGGCGTCGCCCTCGGCGCCGTCGTTGTCGGGTCGCTCCGTGAGGAGGAACACCGGGATCGTGAGCTTCGGACCGCCTTCGCCGTTGAGCTCCTTCGAAGCGCGGGCGATCGCGATGCGGGTCTGCGCCCTGGTGAGCGCGGCCTGGCGCGACTTGAGGTCGAGCAGCGCGAGCCGCGTGAGCGACAGCATCACCGCGCTGAGCGCGCTTGCGCACTGGAGACGTTCGAGCGGTTCGAGACCCTCAGTGCGGAGTTCCTCAACGAGCTGCTCGCCGAGGAGGTTCGCGGCGTCGGAGAGGTGCCTGCGCCCGCGCCGCAGACCGCGCTCGACCGCTGCCCTATGGAGGTCGCGATTCCTCGCGATACGGTTCCGCGCGAACACCGCCCGCAGCGTCGACTCCGCGACGCCGATCGACGCCGCGGCCGCGCTGGTGTTGCCCGTGCGCTCGAAGACCTCCGCGGCCTGCTCGAGCTGCTCGGGAGTGAGCCGCGGACCGCCCATCTCAGCGCCGCAGCCGGGCCCACGGGAACTTCGGGTTGTCGACCTCAGCCGCGGTCGTGAGGCGCACCATCCGCTTCCGCTCGCCCGGCGCGCTGAGGCACACGAGAGGGCGCATGCCCGCGCGGAGATCGTCGAGGAGCGCGAGCCGCTCCATCGCGATCACGGCGTCCTGCCCCTCGGCGATCGTCTCCAGGTCCTCAGCCGTCGTGCGCGTCATCGCTTCCGTCCCTTCGGCTGCGGCCTCTCGCGCCGCGCCATCCAAGCCTCGTGTTCGCGCCGCAGGACACCGCGCGCCGCGGTGAGCAGCTCGGCCGCCACCGTCGACGCGATCGTGAGCACCAACTCCTGCGCGAACGGGCGCGGCTCCGGGCGACTCACGCGGCCTCGATGTGGCGCTTGAGAAAGTACTCGCGCCTCGGTCCCGTCTCGGGCGGCGCTTCGAAGCCCGCGAGGTCCTCGGCGCCGATCGACCAGCCGCCGCGGCCGCCCACGCGCCACGGGATCTGCCCCCACGGCACGAAGAACCGCGCGAGCTGGTCCACGTGCCCCTTCGGGCCCGGCGTGCGGAACTCCACCCCGAGGAGCGCGACGCCGCCCTCCCGCCACGTCTCGACCAGGTGCGTGACCTGCTGAGGGCGGATCTCCTCGAGGCTGAGCCGCTCGCCCTCGCCCGCGACCGTCTTTGTCTCGATCACGATGGGGCGCGAGCCCCACGCGCGCACGCTCATGGCCACGAAGTCCGCGTGCGCCTTCTCGGTGTGCTTGAGGCGCTTCTCGCCCGTGCGATGGTCGCGCAGGTACTTCGCGCCCGCCTCGACGTGGAAGCCCCACGCGAGAAGCCGCCCGGGCCCGGGGAACATCATCGCCGCGAACTGCGACGTGATCCACGCTTCGAACTCGGCTCCGTGCTTCTGCGCCTTGCGCCCGCGCGCGACGTTGGCCTGGCGCCTCGCGACGACGGGCGCATCAAGCCCGGCCTGCGCAACGAGCGCGCGGTCACCCGCGGACACGCGACGCGACGGTCCGAGCACGTCGTCGAGGCTCACGTCGTTGCCCGCGAGGGCCGAGAGCGTGAGCTGAGGATCGCGCGTCATCGAGGTCCTCCGCAGGCACAGGGACACGGCCGCTCGCGTCGGCCCACGCCGTACCCGATCGCCGTGATGGCGAGCGTGAGCACGGCCGTGAGGATCACCAGACCGGCGATCATCGCGTGCGAGCGGGGCATCGGTCAGTCGTTGGCGACGGCGTTGGTGTTGGCGGGCGTGAACGCGCGCCGCAGCCACGCACGGAGCGAGGCGAGCTCGACGAGGTAGAGCGGGTGACCGCGGCGCCCGGAGCGCCAGAGGCGGACGCGCGGCACGAGGTAGGCCCTCGCGAGGTGCAGCCACGAAGCGCACCACCGCCGCGCCGTGCGGACGTGGCAGCGGAGCTCTCGGGCGAGCTCGGCGACGGTGAGGTACGCGGCAACCATTGGGGTGATGCGCTCTCGGTCGCTCCCCGCGGGCGGACCTGTGGCGCTGCGATTCGGACCCTGCGTGTCCTTTATTCGGCCGTCAAGCACCGCCGCGGGTCGCGAGCGTCCACGCGATGAGGGCCGACGTGAGGACGTCCTCGCCCCACGCGAGGGCCTCAAGCTCCGGCGGCGGCGCCGCGCGGCTCGCGCTCCGTGTCGTCGTCCAGCGGTCGCGCAGGGCGCGGGGCGCGAGCTCGTCGGCGACCACGAGGGCGGCGGCGTCCCACGAGACCGATGGCCGACACCGGCGCGCGACGGTTGCGAGCGTGCGGCGCGACTCGGCGTCGAGGCGGCCGAGCTGCTCTTCGAAGCGCCGCGCGGCCGTCCAGTCGATCTCGTCGGTGTCGGGCCTCGAGGTGGCGTCGCAGTACCGGACAAGGGCGTCGACGAAGCCCGCGCGACGGTCTCGGCCGACACGCCCCGCGGGCTCGGTGACCAGGCGCCAGAGGCGCGCGGTGGTGCCCGCGGAGGCGTCGCTCGTCGAGAGCTCCGTGCGGCCCTGCGCCTTCGCGATCGGGGAGAGCGGGCGACGCGGGGTGACGTCGTTCTCCGCGCGAACCGCAAGGGCGAGGGACACGGCTTCGAGGACCTGGGCAAGCGGCGCGTGCGGCGCGCGCTCGCGTGGCCGTAGCTCCACGTCGCTCGCGCGGTCGCTGTCGTCGGGGAGGTAGATCAGCCCGCAAGTCGGGCACTCGGCGGCGCGGCCCTCGGTCGCGACGAACTCAATGGCGGCGCGACAGCAGGTCGGCGCCGAGGGAGCTGGTAGGCCCATCGCGGTGCAGTGTCGCGCGCGAGAGCTCCGGTAGCAATCACGCGACGCGTCGAGGTGCGATCAGCTCGCGCGCGTCCCGAACGCGAGCCCCGCGCGGAGCTGCTCAGCCTTCACGGGCCCGGCGCGCGGCTCCGTCACCGCGCTCGGAGGACCCGTCGACACCTCGTTGTCGGGCAGGCCGAGCGAGGGCTGTCGTGGACGTTCACGTTCGCGTTCACGTTCGCGCTTCCCGATCGCGCCGCGCGCGGCGTTGATCCACGACGTGAACACCGTCTGGTCGCCGCTCCGAGGCGCGAGCATCTGGAGGTCGACGACCTGGTGCTTGTCCTGACGGAGCAGCCCACCAGCGCGGGCGAGGCGGGCGATCTCCCCGAGCTCCTCGCGCGTGACCTCGTACTGCGCCAGCAGTCCTTCGAAGCGAGCGCGTGTGTCCGGTGCGCCCGCCATCCCGATGCGCGCCGCAG
>JBPOHC010000718.1:0-2830 GCA_052035985.1 Myxococcota bacterium
GATGAGCGCCTGACGCTTCTCTCGCAGACGATCGATGAGCCGCGTCTTCTTCTCGATGAGCGCGTCGAGCGCGGCGGTGCGGCGGTCGAGGTATCGCGCGATAGTTCTCTGCGCTTCGGGAGGAGGATGCGGGATCAGCAGCGCCTCGATCTGCGAAACATTGATGCGACTGAACGTGCTGCCGATGCAGACGCTCGCGACCTGAGCGCGGGCAACGTCGCTGTTGAGCGCGTACATCAGGTATCGCTGATCTTGTCTTGGCGAGGTGATCAGAACGACATCTTGCCCCATGCAGAACGGCTTCTCGGTCGCGACATACGCGGCAACTCCGAGAGAGGCATTGCGGCTGTAGATCAAGTCCCCGAGCCGGGGCTGTCGTCCTTCCGTAAGGTCTGCGAGGTCATCCTGCGACACGAAACGCGAGGCGAGGGAGAGATCGAGATTCCCAGGCTTCACCTCGGACGTGCTCACCAGGGGGAACCCTTCGTCGACGTACGTCGGCGTGCGGTGCTTGCAGTCGATCACCCGCCAGAAACGTTTCAGCGCGAAGGATGGGAAACCATCCGACTGCGGACCTGCGGATCGTTCGCTCACGCGCCCACCTCCCCGAGGAGCCACTGGATCTCGGTCTCCAGGGCGAGGATCTCTGCGTTGATCTCGGCGAGGGGCCGCAGCGGCTTGTACTTGTAGAAATGCCGCGAGAAGGGGATCTCCCACCCGACGCGCGTCTTCGAGTGGTCGACCCAGGCGTCGGGCGCGTGGGGGAGCACCTCGCGGGCGATGAAGGTCGCGACGTCTTCCTTCATGGGGACGCTCTCGAAGTCGCGGAGCTCGGGGTCGGCGACGCGGTTGCCCTTCGCGTCGCGGATCTCGTCGGCGGTCTCGTCGCGTTCGCCCATCGCGTCGACGGCGGCGTCGATGGCGCTCGCGGGCGCGTCGATCTTCGACTTCGAGAGCGCGGCGCACACGGCGGCGCGGAAGGCGTTGCGGTTCTTCTCGACGCGCGCGGGGTCGAGCGTCGCGAGGGCGGCCATGAGCGCGCTCACGAGGCGCGCTCCCTCGTCGGCGGAGGCGCCCTTGCGGGGCTTCGTGAGGGCGCGCACGCCGGAGGCGTCGGCGACGCGGGCGAGGCGCTCGGGCGTGGTCGAGAAGTTCATGCGAAGCGGACGGTCGACGGTGACGCGGCGGAAGGCGAAGTCGGTGTTGTCGAAGATGCGCGAGCGCTCGCTCCCGGCGAAGGCGCGGTAGGTCGCGAGGATGGTCGCGCGGTCTTCGTCGCTGACCTCGTGGCGCTTCTCGCCGAGGGCGCGGCGCATCTTGTGGGAGAGGTCCGAGGCGTCGATGAGCTGCACCTTGCCCTTGCGGGCTGCGGGCTTGCGGTTCGAGACGATCCAGACGTAGGTGCTAATGCCGGTGTTGAAGAAGAGCTGATCGGGCAGGGCGATGATGGCCTCGACGAGGTCGCGCGAGAGGAGCCAGCCGCGGATCTCGCTCTCGCCGCTCCCGGCGTCGCCGGTGAAGAGGGGTGAGCCGTTGAAGACGACGGCGATGCGCGAGCCCCCGAGCGCGCCGGTGACGGGCTTCATCTTCGAGACCATGAGCTGAAGAAAGAGCAGCGCGCCGTCGCTCACGCGGGGCAGGCCCGCGGCGAAGGGGCCGTCGTCGCCCTCGTCGTCGTGGCGCTTGCGGAGGCGCTCTTCGATGCCCTTCCAGTCGACGCCGAAGGGAGGGTTCGAGAGCATGTAGTCGAAGCGCCGCTCGTCGTGGCCGTCGCGGGTGAAGCTGTTGCCCTGGGCGATGTTCTTCGAGCGATGCCCGCGGAGCATCATGTCGGCCTTGCAGATGGCGTAGGACTCGTCGTTGAGCTCCTGGCCGTAGAGTTCCGCCTCGGCCTGGGGGTTGTAGACCCTGATGCGCTCCTCGGCGACGGAGAGCATTCCGCCGGTTCCGCACGCGGGGTCGTAGAGGGAGGGCTCGAAGCCCGGCACGGCGAGTCGCTTCTCATCGCCCGCGAGCACGAGGTCGACCATGAGCTGGATGACCTCGCGCGGGGGGTAGTGCTCGCCCGCGGTCTCGTTCGACTGCTCCGAGAAGCGCCGGATGAGGTCTTCGAAGGCCGAGCCCATCATGTGGTTGTCGATGACCGAGGGGTGCAGGTCGATGGCCGCGAACTCGGCGACGACGTCGTAGAGGAGCTCGGCCTTCGAGAGTCGCTCGATCTGCTCGGCGAAGCGAAACTTGTCGAGCACCTCGCGCGCGACATCGGTGAACCCGTTGAGGTACGCGATGAGGTTCTCTCGCACGCCGTCGCCGAGGAGCGCGTCGAGGTCGAAGTCCGAGGTGTTGGCGAAGGGGAGCTCGAGCTCGTCGAGGGTGCGCCGCTCGGCCTCCGCGTGGGGGTGCTTCTTGAGGTGCTTCTTGAACACCTCGCGGACGTGGGCGCGCTGATCGAGGAGCACGCAGTCGAGGCGCCGGATGAGGGTCATCGGCAGGATGACCTTGGCGTACTCCGAGGGCTTGTATTTGCCGCGGAGGCGATCGGCGATCTGGAAGATGAAGTTCGAGAGTTCGGAGAAGCTCTCGAAGCGCCGCGCAGGCGCGCGAGGGGGAGGAGGTTCGGTGGTCATGGCTACCACTCTCGACGCGCGGGCCACTTCGGATCTGACAGCCTTCTGCAGGTTCCGCGCGAGGTCCGCGTCGGTGCGCTGCTTCGGGGTGTCGGTGTCGGTGGCGGGAGCGGGTGAGGTGGCCTTGCGCTTGGGGGGCATCAGGCGCGGGAGGGTGCCAGAGCGCACGCGGCGCGAGAAGGCGCTCAGTAGCAGACGGTGAT
>JBPOHC010000742.1:0-12218 GCA_052035985.1 Myxococcota bacterium
GAGGTCGCGCGCGACGTCTCGCAGCGCATCGAGCGCGAGCTCGGGATCCGCCACGTCACGGTGCAGCCAGAGGCCCCCGCGGCGCCGCTCGTCCCCGTGTCGTCGCTGGTTCGACGCGAGGCCGCGAGGACGGGCTGAGCTTCAGGCGGGCGTCGGGGCAGGCGTGGGCGGAGTCGGAGGCGTCGGCTCGGAGTCGTCTTCTTCGCCGCCTCCGCGCGACACGTTGAACACGCGCCCGAGGTCGCCGAGCGCGGGCACGAGCGTCTCGGGGTGCCGCCTCCGCGCGCGACGGAACCCGCGCAGGATGATCCCCATCACATGGAGCACGCGGCCGTCTTGCATGTCGAGGGTGCGCTGCGCGGCGGCGAGGTCCCTGGGGCGCGCGTCAGCGGCCTCGGCGGTGTCTCTCACCGTCGTGGCCTGCTTGCGCAGCGAGGCGACCGCGTCGTCGCCGAGGCCCGCGAAGTCGAGGTCCTCGCGTAGCTCCGCGCTCGCGGTGTGCTCGGCGTCTCCGTGCCGCGTGACGTGGATGGCCTCCGCCACGGCGTCGAGGCCCTGCGCGAGCGCGTCGGCGGTCTGCGCGGCGCGCATCGACGACGCGAGGCCCACGACGGTGGGGTGGTCCTGGCCGAGGTAGTCGCGGAGGGTCTGGTAGTTCGCCTGGCGCCCGATCACGCCGTCGGCCCACGCGTCTCTGGCGCGCTGTCTCCGCTCGGCGAGCGTCGAGCCCGCGAGCAGCGCGAGCCTGTCGTAGCGCGCGCTGTCGCCGCGCAGCGTGGAGAGCTCGTGCACCAGCACGGCGTCGAGGCCGGGGTTGTAGCCCTTCGCCGCGGCGCGCTGCTCCGCGGAGAGGCTCTGCCAGATCGAGCGGACGCTGCGCGCGAAGTCCGTCCCGTCGCGGAGGATCACCTCGGAGGCGACGGTCTGTCCGGTGGAGAGCATCCACGCGGGGTCGGCGCCGCGAAATGCCGCGCGCGTCGCCGCCGCGGTGGGCGGTCCGAGCGACTCCAACAGCGCGAGGAGCGTCTGCGCGAGGCCGGGCGGCGTGGGGTCGGCGTGCGTCGCGGCGGCGACGGCGTGCCTCTCGGCGACGGCGGGCTCGCGGTTTTGCGTGGTCTCGACGGTGGCGGTCTGCGCTCGCTTGCTCATTGGACGGGGCTCCCTTCGACGATGTGTCGCGTGCGTGCGACGGAGCAAACGTGACAGCGTCCGCGCTGGTGCGTCTACGGTCGAGCTCCGCGCATGCGCGCGCTTCGCGGCGAAGGTGTACGAGGCTGCGACACCGGGTGGTCGGGGGTGGTGCCTCGCGTGGTCGGCGGTGGTGTTGCGGACCTCGGGGGTGCCGTCGCGCGAGGTGACGCTCGGTGTCGCGCGAGGTGGCGTGGCCCGCGCCGCGTGCAGACGACAGCACGCGCGGTGGTCGGGGGCGGTGATGCGCGTGGTCGGGGGCGCTGCGACGCGTGGTCGGGGGCGGTGATGCGCGTGGTCGGGGGCGCTGATCGTTTCAAGTGGATTCGACGCGCGCGACGCACTCAAGATGGTGCGCATGGGAACCGTCGCGGAGCGCATCGATGCGTGGATCAGGTACGAGCACACGAGCTGGGACCTCGATGTTGACAGCCTCCTCGCGTGGGCGTCGCCGTCGGGTGACGACCTCGGGGCCGCGTGGGACGCGTGCCCGCGAGGTGACCACCTCATGGCGCTCGCGGGCGCGCTCGGTCTGCCCTTCGTCTTCGTCGTTCGACCGCTCTGCGCGGTGGCGCGCGACGCGCTGCGCGTGATTCCGAGCCGCGAGCACGAGGCCCGTCAGCTCGTCACGCAGTGGGAGCGTTGGCGCCCGCCGCAGAAGGCCAGGGAGCCGCTCCCCGACAGCGACGCGCACCGCGCCGTCTGGAAGCGCATCGACGCGTGGCACGTCGAGGTGGAGCGCGAGCAGCTCCTCCTCGCCGCCACGGCGGATCGCTTCACCGCCGGGGTCACCCGGGTCATCGGCGACAGCTTCGATGCGTTCGAGGAGCGCATCCGGCGAGGCGTCGTCGACGCCGCGAACGACCCCATGGGCCGTCAGGTCGAGGACGTGCTCTCCGCGCTGCGATCGTTCATCGCCTCGGACCGCGACGCGCTCATGTGGCGCTCCGCCGTGCCCGGGCCGCGACGGAGCCTCGGCGTGGGCCATGCGATGCGCGCCGTCGGGTCTCTCTCCGTGGCGGTGGCCTCGGGCGACCAGATGATGTGCGCGATGGAGAGTGCGAGGGCCTTCGGCGCGTCGCTCTCCGAGGATCAGCGTGACGCCGTGATGCGTCTCGCGGAGCGAGGGTCGCAGCGGGTGTTCAGCGAAGGGGCGATGGTGATGCGCCACGCGGCGAAGGCGCTCGGCGTCGACCGCGCGCTGAAGCCCGACGGCGTCGAGGCGTCGCTGACGGTGGGCTTGCAGTCATTCGAAGCGCAGCTCCGCGCGTCGGTCGCGGACGCGCCCTCTCCCGCGCCGAAGATGGTGCACGCCATCAACGAGTCGCTCGACGCGCTCGCCGACGCGTACGAGGAGGAGGCCGCGCTCTCGCAGGCGAAGCTGCTCCGCGCGTCGATTCCCCGCGCCGAGGTGCTCCGCGCGGCCGACCGGGAGTCGATCTTCTGGAGCCAGAGCGGCCCGTCGCTCGCGGAATCGATGGGGCTCATGCGACCGCCTCGCGCGAGCTGAGACGACGACCGACACGGGGCAACCTGCTCGACGACGACCGCGAAGGAGTCGTTGACAACGCCTGCCGAGCCTCAGCCAGGCGCCGCCAGATCGAGATTTCGGCGCGTGATCGCGCCCGTTCGGCCGACCCCGGGATGACCGCGTCGAGCTCGTGACCTGCGCGGGCCAGCGGTCGCAGGGCGCGGTCTCGAGCGGCCGCCGCGGGGCGAACTCGTCGAAGGGGTCGTGCGCCACCGCGGCGCGCCACACAGCGAGCGCGATGCCACGCGTGAAGGCTCTCCCAAGAAGATCTCCCGCAAGACGTGGGGCGGCGAGGCGGGTGGCGTCGACTGGCGGAGCGGAGCGCGCGTCGGCGCGGCGGTGGCGTCGACGATCGCGATGGTGAGCGGCGCCGAGGGAGACGGCTGTTTACGCGTGGTCGCCGCGTCGGTGATACTGCGTCCGCCATGCAGCACAGCCCCGTCGATCTCTACCTGAAGCTGCTCGAGCGAGTGCTCACCGGAACGCTCTCCGCGACGGAGCCCGACGTCGAAGACCCCCGCTTCGTCGCGAACTTCATCAGGCACTACGTCGAGGGGACTGCGTACTCGATGGCCCCCCTCGCGCGGCTGGCGAACACGCGCGCCTGCGTCGAAGATGTGATCGCGAGGGGCGTGCCCGGTGACCTCATCGAGACGGGCGTGTGGCGCGGCGGGATGACGATCTACATGCGAGCGATTCTGGCAGCGCATCGCGTGACCGATCGAAAGGTCTGGGTCGCCGACTCATTCGCAGGGTTGCCCGAGCCCGACGCGGAGAGGTTTCCCCTCGAGGCGTCGGCGCACGCGAGCAGGACGATGGTCGATGCGTACGCGCACTTCGCGGTGTCGCTCGAAGAGGTCGAAGGCCACTTTCGCACCTTCGGCATGCTCGACGATCAGGTCGAGTTTCTCCCCGGGTGGTTCAAAGACACGCTCCGCGTTGCGCCCATCGATCGCCTCGCGCTCATCCGCCTCGACGGCGACTACTACGAATCGACGCGCGACGCGCTCGAGGCCCTCTATGATCGACTCTCGCCCGGCGGCTTCGTCATCGTCGACGACTACGGCGAAGACGCGTGGACGTATTGCCGTCAGGCCGTCGATGAGTTCCGCGCCGGTCGCGGCATCACGGAGCCTTTGCATCGCGTCGACGCGAAGGCGTTCTACTGGCAGCGCGCGAGCGTCGAGGCGCCTTCCAAGGATCGCGCCGGATGACCGTCACCTCGAGCCGTCGCACGCGACACCTGCTCGTTCTGTTGGCAGCGGTGAGCGCGTTCGCGGCGTGGCAACTCACGGCGCGACCGCTCGCGACGCGTCGGCGACGGTCGCAACACGCCGCCCTCGCGGCGAGGTGGTTGAGCGCTCGAACGATACGCGCCCGAGGCCTCGCGGACACCTACGCGGTCGTGGTGTCGGGCGAGCGCAAGGAGCAATGGTCCGAGCTGCTTCAGGCCGCCGGCGTCCCCTCTCCGCTGCTCCTCTCGGAGAACGCAGAGGTGCCCGCTGCGGCGCGTCTGATCGTGCTCGACGGGCCGAGGAGCGCGGCGCTCACCGCCCCCGAGCGCGCGGTCATCGAGGTGGTGCGCGGCGCGACGCGGTCGGCGCAATGGCTCCGCTGGGGAGCGCTCACCGTGCCCCTCGCGGGCTTCGGAGTGACGCCGCTCACGCTCGCGGAGGGCGAGCGCGCGGTCGCGGTCGACGACGTCGGCGCGGTCGTGGCGGCGCTCCAATCGGCGAACGGATCCGCCCGACTGCGGCTCGGCATCGACCTCGCCGACGCGCTGTGGCGCTTGCGCTTCGGAAGCCCGGAGAACGCCGGTCGAGACAGCGATCAGAACGGAGGCATCCAGCCCGCGGACCTCGCTCCGAGGCTCTCGCCGGAGCTCGTCGCGCGCCCCTTCGCCGATGAACTCCTCGCGGAGATTCTCAACGTCCTCGACGGCGCGCTGCCTTGCTCGCTACCGCGCACCCGAGGATTGCCCGAGGGCATCGACTCGCTCGCGGTCTTGACGAGCGATCAAGACTACGCCGACGACGAGGTGGTCTCCGAGATGGCCGACGCGCTCGCGCGGCGCGGCGCGCACACGACCTTCATGCTCACCGACCCCTCGGTCGGTCTCCCAGCAGACCTCAACGTTGGCCCGCATGGGGCGCCGACCCTCTCGCTCGCATCGGCCGACGAGGCGCTCGCCGCGGGCCACGACCTCGGGGTGCACCCGTTTCCGCGCAACGCAGACGACATCGCGACGCACCTCGACCACGCGGCTCGCGACGCGCGGCTCACGCCTCTCTTCGCCCGCAACCACCACATCCGCTGGTTCGGCTACGCGGACCCCGCGCGCGTCGAGGCCTCCCGCGGAGTCGCGCTGAACTTCGACAACATGCCCGTCGGCAGCGGCGCCGAGCCGTGCGTGGGCTTCCCCGGCGGCTCCTCCGAGCCGGTGATGTTCGTTGACGAGCGAGGCGCGCGAATCCCCATCTTTCAACAGGTCACGTCGATCGATGACTACTCGCTGCGGGTTCCTGATTACAGCCAGCTCGCCAGCGCCGCGGCGAGGCTCGCGTCGGCCGCTCGTCGCACCGTAGACGCGGCGCGCGCCGCGGGAGTGCCCGTCGTGGTGAACTCGCACCCCACGCTCTACCGCTTCGCGCCGCAGTGGCTCCACGCCGTGCTCGACTCGCCCGGGCTGCGAGCGATCTCGGCGTCCCAGTGGCTCGCGTTCGTGCTCGATCGCAGGTCGACTCGCATCCCTCCGACACGCTGCGGAGCCCGCCTCGACGCGTCGCTCCGCCCAGGAGTGGCGCTCTCACGTTGAACCTCGACACAAGCGAGAATCTGATAGAGTTGCGCCCGTGTTCACGCCAATTGGCCCGAGCCCGGAGCGTCTGACGGGCGCCGAGGTCCTCGCGTTCGCCCAACGCGTTCGCGATGACCGTCAGCAGTTCACGTCGACACGCGCGATGACGTCGCTCAGGGTGGCGTTGCTCGGCACCTTCACCACCTCGTTCGTCGCGAAGGTGCTCGACGTCTTCTTGCTGTCGGTAGGCATCGACGCGACCATCGATGAGTCGCCCTACGCGGGCTGGATGGACCACGCGCTCAACGCGCGCTCTCCGCTCTACGACACGAAGCCCGACGTGGTGGCGCTTCTCACCCACGAGGAGGCCGTGAGCGAGCGCCCCGCGGTCTTCTCTTCGGAAAGCGACGCGGCCTCGCTCGCACGCAGCGAGGTCGCGCGCTGGGCGGCGCTCTGGAGCGCGATTCACGCGCGCCTGCCTGCCACGATCGTTCAGAGCAACTTTCCGCTCCCTGATGCGAACCCCACGGGGAGCCTCGACGGCACGGCGCCGTGGGGGCGGGTGCGCTACCTGCGCAGGGTGAACGAGGAGCTCAGCCGCGCCTCGCGACCGGGCGTAGCGATCTTCGACGCCGAGTACATCGCATCGGGGTACGGCCTCCACCGAGCGATCGATCGCAGCGTCTATCAACTGAGCAAGCAGCCGTTCGCGTTCGACTTTCTGCCCACCTACTGCCACCGCCTCGCGCGCCTCATCGCGTCGACGCAGGGACGCGCGAAGAAATGCGTCGTCCTCGACCTCGACGACACGCTCTGGGGCGGCACCGTCGGCGAAGACGGGGCCGAGGCGATCGTCGTGGGGCCCGACTTTCTCGGCGGCGAGTCGTTCACGGCGTTTCAGCGTTACGTCAAGGGCCTGCGAGAGCGCGGGGTCCTGCTCGCGGTGTGCAGCAAGAACGACGAGAAGGTAGCGCTCGACGCCTTCGCGAGGCGTGCGGACATGCCCCTGCGCGTCGACGACTTCGCGTGCTTCGTCGCCAACTGGGAAGACAAGGCATCGAACGTCAAGCGAATCGCTCGGACGCTCAACATCGGCCTGGACTCGATGGTGTTCGTCGACAACAGCGCGGAGGAGCGAGCGCTCATTCGCATCGCCCTCCCCGAGGTCACCGTCGTCGAGCTGCCCGATGACCCCGACGGGTACGTCGCAGCCATCGATCGCTGCGCTCTCTTCGAACTCACCGAAGTGTCCTCTGAGGGCGCGCAGCGAACGCAGCGAATGCAGGAGGAGCAGGCGCGCCAGGGCCTCGCGAGCTCCTTCGTCGACTATGACGCGTACCTTCAGAGCCTCGCGCTCGAGGCCCGCTTCGCGCCCGTCGGACCGGACAACCTGACGCGCGTCGCCGAGCTCCTACAGCGCACCAACCAGTTCAACCTACGCACGGTGAGGCACTCCGCGGAGCAGATCAGGCAGTTCGTGGCGACCCCAGGCAACGTCGCCTTCGCCGTGTCGCTCGCCGATCGCTTCGGCACCCACGGAACGATCTCCGTCGTGATGCTCCGACGCGACGAGGACTTGCTCTTCGTCGACACATGGCTGATGAGCTGCCGCGTGCTCAAGCGCGGCGTCGAGGCCATGGTGGCCAATCGCATCGTGGAGGAGGGCCGACGCGCGGGCGTGCGATCGATCATCGGAGAGTACCGCCCGTCAGGGAAGAACGGGATGGTGGCCGAGCTGTACCCATCGCTGGGCTTCGCCCTCCGCGACGAAGACGCGAACGGCAGGCGCTACCGCGTCGACGTCAGCGCAGACACCGCGAGAACGCATTTCATCAAGGACGCATCCGCACCATGACCGACAACGAGATCGCCCTCCGCCTGACCGAAGTCTTTCGCACCGTCTTCAACCGCCCGACGCTCACCGTCGAACGTGACACCACCGCGGACAAGGTCACCGGGTGGGACTCCCTCAAGCACGTCGAGCTCATCGTCTCGGTAGAGAAAGCCTTCGAGATCCGCTTCAAGGTCATCGAGATAGGTCGCCTGAAGAACGTCGGCGACCTGCTCGACAAGATCCGCAGCAAGGTGAGCTGACGCGAGGCGTCACCCCGTCATCGTGCGGGTGAAATGCTGCCAGAGGCTCACGAGCTCCGCCCCCGAGCGGTCGAAGAGCACACTGGTCAGCGCGAAGTACGCGAAGCAGCTCGCCACGCGGACGACGCGCAGCACACGCGAGCGCTCGTACCGCTCGACGCCTTCTGCGCCCAGCAGCCGCTTCAGGGCTGATGAGTATGGGCCCACGAGCAGCACGGCGAGGCCCTGCGCCACCCCGAAGAGCAGAAATCCAAGCTGAACTCCGTGCCATAGCCCGATCAGGGCGAAGGTGAGGAGCAGCGCGAGCGCCGTGGCCGCCTTCGAGTGCGCTCTCAACGCGCCACGCTGCAGCGAGCGGAGCGACGGGTAGAAGACGAAGTCTCTCATCCATGTCGAGAACGACATGTGCCACCGCTGCCAGAACTCCTGCGGGTTGGTCGCGAACAACGGACGGGCGAAATTCTCAGGGAGCTCGAAGCGGCACAGCCTGGCGAAGCCGATGACGATGTCGGAATAGCCCGAGAAGTTGAAGTAGAGCTGCAGCGGCTGCGCGATCACGAAGAGCAGCCAGTCTCGCGGCCTCGCGGCGCCGCTCTCGACGACGGAGACCGATGAGAACGAGGCCAAGAACGGCGCGACGAGCACGACCAGGAGGTAGCCGTTGACGACGCGGTTGAGGGCGCCCACGACGTCCGAGGGGCGCTCCGGCTCGCTTCGATCGAGAAATGCCTCTGAGTACCTGCCGTAGCGCGCGATGGGCCCCGCCAGGAGCGAGAACATCCCGAGGGTGAAGTGGGTGTACTCGACGAGGTCGACGGCGGCCTCGTCGTCGGCGTCGATCCAGAGCATCCACTCGATCTGCCGAAGCACGATGTACGAGAGCCCGATGACCTTGAGTGCGGGGTGGGCGATGGGGCCGAGCCAATGCACCGCTTCGAGGTAGCGACGGAGCACGGCGACGGCGAAGAGCTGCACCGCAACGAGCGCGAGAAAGGGGGCCGCGGGCAGCGAGCGCCTGAGACGAACCACCGCGAACGGAAGAATCGCGAAGGCTCCCGTCGCCGCGATCGATGCGCCGTCACCGAGGGCGACGGCGAGCATCACCACGCTGACCACGGCGTAGATCCAGCGTCCCGTGCGCCGAGAGGAGAGGCGCAGCGCGACGACGAGCAGCACGGCAACCAGCACGAACGCGGGGTGGTCGACCTGCATCATCGCGACGACTCCGAGGCCGCGTCGCGCAGCAGAGACGCGAGGCGAAGGTACCCCTCCGCGTCGAGGTGAACGTGGTCGTGGTAGTGGCCGCCGATCTCGTCTCGGCGCACCGGGCGAAAGGTCACACGCGCCGCGCGCGCGAGGTCTCGAACCATCGTCGTGAATGCGTCTCGCTGCTGTTCGAAGTGCGCGATGTCGACCTGTTCGGCCAGCATCGACATGTCCTCTTCGAGGTAGAAGAGCACCACGCGCGTACCGACGGCTCTCCCCAATCGCGCGACGAGCGACCTGAGCGCCGCCGCCTGGGGGCTGTCGCGCCTCACCTCGATGGAGTCGTACCGCTGCGCCGCGCGCACCCGCCACGCCATCTCGCGCATCGCGGCTGCCTCCTCGGGGGAGCTCTCTCCCCAGCCGTCGCCCGAGGGGGCCGGAGGCGGTGGGGGAGGCTCGGCGTCGGGGTCGACAAGGCCGAACGCGGCGCGCGCCGCCGCGACAGCGGCCAACCGCGGAGAAGCCGACAGACGCGAGCGGAGAACGAGGTCGCGGTACCGGAGCAGCGGAACGGCCTCGAACGCGACGTCACGCAGCGGCCCGAACAGTCGATCGAGCGCGTGCGCGTCAGGACGGCAGAGGCCGCGCTCGGAGGCCGCCCCATCGGCGCGGAAGTCACGCGCGAAAGGGCGCGGAGAGACATCGATGAAGAGCAGCGCGGGGCGGTGCCCGATGGCCTCGGCGGCGACGCATTCGAGCTCCCTAAACAACACGCCGTTGATGCCGAGGTTCACGGCGTGCGGCCTCCTCCCCGCGCGCAGTTCGAGCTGTGCGTAGCTGGAGGCGAGCGTGTGCTCCGTCCAACGCGCGCCGAGCGATGCCTCGAGGTGCTTGCCGAACACGAGCGAGTCGCCCAGAAAGGCGACCTGACGCGCATCGGCGCCGTCGAGCGTAGCGGCCCGAGCGCGCATGAGATCTCGCGACTGAATGTCGACGACGCGCTCATCCGCGCGCCGCACGCGAACCCACGCCCACGCCGCGCCGTTGAGCGCGACGAGCACCGCGGCGATGACCGCAACGGCCTGCGCGAGGAGCGGGGCGCGCGACGACGCTCTCCGAGAAGCGCCGCCGGACGAGGTCGGCGAGCGGTCGTTCATCTCAGTAGTTCTGATAGATGACGAGGTGAGCCGTGGTGTCACCGAGAGAGAAGAGCACCGCCAGCTTGATGGTGATCCACGTGAGGCGAAGCCATAGCGCGCGAGTCATCAACGGCCCGTCATGGGAATGGAGCCCGGGCGGAGTTCGAACTGCGTGAAGAGCGCGCGCACCTCAGCGACCCCCTGCGTCTGCACCCTTCGGTGAACCTCGGACGTCGCGGAGGTCATGGGCAGCAGCATGCGCGCGATCGTGCGGAACCCTCCCGTGGCGGAGCGCGTGTACTCGTCGTTGCTGTTCATCTGCACCAGCTGAACCTTGCAGTCGCGCGAGGTGGCGCGGGCGCGAGCGCGGCTCTCAGTGCAGAGAAAAACCGCCGTGCGCATGAGGTACGCGTCGAGCGCGGGCTGCTGGTGAATGTGCGCGAAGGGCCGCAGGTCGCGAGGTACGGCCCAGATGATATAGAGGAAGCGGTCGGTGTTGGTGATGTAGAGGTTGCCCGACGTAGGGCGAAAGAAACCGTCATCGGAGAGCGCCACTGAGCAGAAGAGAATCGTCGACGCGGCGACGAGCGTGGAGAGCATTCGCTTCATCAAGGCACCAACCTCTCACGGAGAAGAAACTGTCCCACGGTGTCGGCGACGAGTCGCGCTCCGAGCTCGCGCAGGTGGGCGTCGTCGTAGAAGTTGTCGAGCGTCTTGGGCACGCGCGCGGCGAGGTCGAGGCAAGGCACGCCGGCGGCGGCGCTGACCGCTTGCAGCTCGCGGTTGAATCCGTCGAGGGCCGCCGCGAGCGCGCGAGGGGAGTAGTACTCCGCGCGCTCGCAGTCCATGCATGTGTAGCCACCCCAGAGGGCGTCGCGCTCGCGCGGAGACATCTCGGCCTTCCAGAGCGAAGGGTGCGTCAACATCAGCACGCGCGGGCGCGACGGAACCTGAGCGAGCGCCTCGACGAGCTGACGCAAGTTCGCGCGGTACACATCGGTGGCGTCTTCCATGTTCGGAATGACGTCGAGCAGGCGTGCGGCGCGTCGGCGCCGACTCATGCGCTCGTAGAGCCCGGTGATATCGAGCGATGGAGAGGTGAAATACCGCTCGACCATGAAGTTCAGGTACGAGCCCCTGATGCCCTCGACGTCTCCCTGCGCGTAGAGGCGATCGGAATACTGAGACAGCACCGCCCGGTCCGACAGATCCATCGGGATGAGACGATCTTCGACCGCAGCCTGAAGATCGTTCGCTCCCGCCATCACGATCACGAGGTCGGGCCTCAGGGCGTGCAGAAGAACGCGCGCGTGCGCTGTGTAATCCAGCGTGGAGTGGCCGCTACGGGCGGCGTTTCCGACCCAGATTCGACGGCCGCTCCCCGCGCGGAGAACGTCTTGGAGGCGGTGCGGCCAGGTGTCTTCGTCGCGGAGCAGAAGGCACTCGGTCACGCTCCCCCCGAGCGTGACGACGCGGAAGGTCTGCGTGTCGGTCGGGTCGAGGTCGTCGCCCCGAAGCCCGAGGGCGTTGGTGTGAACGACGACCCGGCGCGCGTCGAGCCCGAGCGCAGGGCGCGCGAGGGTCACGACCGTGCGCTGCAACGCCGTCTGCGCGAAGGGGAAATGCGGATCGGTGGGCACATGAATATGCCCACGGAGGTAGACCTCGACCGCCAGGAGCATCACCGCCAGGGAGGTCAACCCCGCGAGTGCTCGTCGCGCGACACGCACGTTGCCCTGCCTCGCGGGGGCTGGCGAGTTCGGTAGGCCCGAGGTCATCGAGATGCGAGGTCTTCCCTCTAAAACGCCTGAATTGTCAAGGGCGCGCGCAGTCTGCGGGGCTCTGGCGCGCAGCACAGGAGATCGCGAAGCGACGACATGCGATCGATCCCGTCGCAAGACGCCTCTTGCGTGCGTTTGATTCATGTCGGCTGTAGACAGCAGCCGAGCCGCGCGGATTTCTTGAGGCCCACGGTCGAAAGTCACGCGCGAGGCCGAAGATTGAGCCCTGCAACGGCCTCGTTCACGCTCTCGCGTAGACCATGCCGTTGATCGCCTTTCTCCGCGACGGCGCGTTACCCTCTCCCCCGCCATGCGCTCCCTCGCCCTCGCGCTCCTCGTGACGCTCTCCGCGTGCAGCTCCCCTGCCCCCGCGGCCAACGACGCCGCGACAGACGCGCCCCGCGATGCGCCCGAGATCGAAGACACGGCGCCCCCTCCGCCGCCGCCGTCGGAGCCGGGACGTCACACGGTCACCATCACCG
>JBPOHC010000760.1:0-2750 GCA_052035985.1 Myxococcota bacterium
GCCTTGTACGCATCCACGACGCGCTCGCGGAGGTCGGTGCTGTATGCGCGCATGACGCGCCTCCTCCAGAAACGATATGCCAACCGCGCGCCAACCGCGTACCAGACTCATGTGATCGCCGCTCTAAGCATCCCCGTCAGAGGCGCGTTTGCGCACTTGGAGCGGTTGTCAAGAAATAACTGCGCGGCGGGTGGTCACGACGGTCTAGACGCAGCGGCGAGGATTCGCTGCACTTGACCCTTGGCCAAAGGCTTCCCACGCCGTCCTCGGAGACCTTCATCCGTGAGCCTCCCGACGATCGCCCGGTGGGTCAGACCGGCCTCACGCAGGGCCTCGATCCGGCGCGTGATGCCGCGCTCGCCCGCGTCAGGCTCGAGCTGGCCATCGGCGTTGGCGCGGTAGCCCCACGGCGTCGTCCCAGCCCGCTCTCCGCGAGCGCGCTTCGCCTGGAGCGCCGCGCTAGTTCGGGCCCGGATCAAAGCGCGCTCGTAGGCAGCTGCGCCATCGATCACGGTCCGCATGAATTCATCCGCAGGTCCCGCGCCGTTACCCGCACCGTCAGCGGCGACGACCCTCGCTCGAGCGCGCGCGACAGCACGCTCGATCAGGCCGGCGACTACGGTGTCGCGCGCGAGGCGGTCTCGCCGAGCGACGACGAGTAGACCTGCTGTATGGGTCCGCAGTGACGTGACGGCGGCTGCGAGGCCGGGACGAGCATCGAGCTCGCTGGCACCAGAAACACCGTGGTCCACGAAACAGGCGGCGATCGTGACCCCTTGCCGCCCCGCCCACGCGTCGATCGCGGCGCGCTGTGCGTCGGGGCCGAGATGCTGGTCCTCTGTTGAGACCCGAACGTAGGCCACTGCGATGGCGGGATCACCCGATGGGACGCGTTGCCTCGACATGATGGTGCCGATCCTACTCCCGACAAGGCAGCACCGTCAGGATCTTGGACCTCAACCGGACGGTCGAGGTCCAAGAGCCGCCCTCTGTTCGATCTCGCCAGACCAGGTGAGCGCGTCCGTCCTTCCGAGCGTCATTAACCTCCTGAGACCACCGGCAGCACTCTGTAGAGGTACGACGGGATCAAGTCTCCTACCCAGATCTACGAGATTCACATGCCTGATCGACCCGCTGTGCAGCACGGTACGTCCGCGCGTTCAGAACGCCCCGTCAAGCGTGACCGTGGCGCCGCTCGGACCGACGGACAGGCCCGGCGTGATGAAGGCCTGTGCGCGGTGCATTACGGCTGTTGATGCTGTTTGCGGACGCGCGACGCGCTCGTGCGAGAGCGCCGCGACATCGACCACCAACGCGACCAGGGCGCCAGCGGATGCGCCGATTCCCACGCCGATCCAGTCGATGCCGAAGCCGGACGCTGTCTGAATCCCGGCAGCGGCGAGCCCCCCGAGCAGCGGTCCCCCGATGCGCAGACCGACCGACCCGAAGCCTGCACCGACACGGCCGTGCGCCCAGTGGACCGTAGGGGGACCGGCGATCTGGATCACTCCGCCCACGATGAGGAGCGCACGCACATCGGCGGCGGTGCCGATGCCCGCGAGTGTTCCTCCGACCACATCCGCGAGCAGCACCTGCCACCCGTACCAACGGCTCGTCGAGACCATCGCAGACAGCGGAGTCGCCCGGGCTTCGACCGCGAGCGGTGCAGCGGGCGGGGGGAGCGGCGAGGGGCAGGCACACGGTTCGAGGGCTGTTCCGAGCCCGTTGCATGTCTGCACGCCTCCTGCCCCGCCAAGGCACGCGCACGCCATCTGCGCGCCGGGCATACAGACCCGCGCGAGCTCGACCCCTGCCGGCGGGACGGAGGAGGTCGACGGCGCCTGACTCCCAGCGAGGGGCGACGGGGCGCGGTGACGCCGTGGCTGCGCGAGCGCGTCTCGTGGCGCCAAGGGCGCCAACAACACCACGACCCCGACCACGAACAGCATCACCCGAAGCGGTACCTTCCACAGGGCCCGGCCATCCAAGCGATTGCTTTCCCGCAGACCCGTAATCTGACGCTGAACTCCCACCATGTCACTCACCTCTGGGTGGGGTCTATGTCATATATGGCGTGTTTTCAATGGCGTGTATTGGTCGGCCGCGGCGCCACTACGGTGCGTCATGCGCCGCCCCAGCAGCGAAGCCGACGAGGCGAGCCAGAAGGCGGCCGGTGCTCTCCAGCAGGATCTCACGCGTCGACTGGCCTCCCACCTGACGCGGCTGCGCACCGCCAAGGGGTGGGGACAGGAAGAAGCGGCCTGGCGGTCCAACGTTGCGATCCGGGCCTACCAACGCCTCGAGTCTGGGGGCGACGTGAACCCTACGCTCAGCACCCTCGCGCGCCTTTGCGTCGCGTACGAGGTCGATCTGCGCGACCTGTTCACGCCGACACCGATTGCACCGCGACGCAGTCCGGGAAGACCGAAAGGGAAGCCGAACGTCGAAGGATCCACGCCCGTGTCGGCGGGTGATGCGCCGGGTGTTCCAAAGGCAGAGGACGAAGAAGTCTCGCGCCCGAACGATCCGACATGATCAGCCCTCCCTTCGGGCGTCGTGCGCTGCAGGAGCGAGGAGCGGATGGCGCGGCTCCGGTGGTGCACAACGACGCCGTTCGCTCAGACCGCGGCGCGACGTCACGAGCATCGTAACGCGCATCGCAGGGGACGGAGGTCCCGCGGATCGACGCTGGTATTCGTCAGAGCGCGGGTGATAGCGTCGCGCGCCTGATGAGTGAGCAACTCCCGCAG
>JBPOHC010000743.1:0-35378 GCA_052035985.1 Myxococcota bacterium
TGCCGAGCGGCTTCCTCCCGATGATGGACGAGGGGGCCTTCGTGCTCGACTACTTCCGCCCCGCGGGCACCTCGCTGCACGCGACCGAAGAGACCGCGCGCGCGCTCGAACGCGTGCTCCGCGCGACGCCCGAGGTGGCCTCGTTCTCACGGCGTACGGGCGCGGAGCTCGGCCCCGTGGCGGCCACCGTGGGCAACAGCGGAGACATCATGGTGCGGCTGAAGCACAACCGCGCGCGCACCACCGAGCAGGTCATCGAAGACGTGCGTCACCGCGTCGGAGAGGAGGTCCCCGACGCGCGGACGGAGTTCATCCTCGTGCTTCAAGACGTGCTCAACGACCTCTCGGGGGCGCCGATGCCCGTCGAGGTGAAGCTCTTCGGCGAAGACCCCGCCGTGCTCGCGTCGCTCTCTGAAGAGGTCACCTCAAGGCTCGGTCACGTCGAGGGACTCGCCGACCTCTACGGCGGCGTCGAGCCTCCGCTCCGGGCCGACGTGTTCGACGTGAACCGCGACGCGGCCGCGAGGCTCCACCGCACGCCGCAGGAGGTGCTCGACGAGCTCACCCTCGCGGTCACGGGTCAGCACGCGGGGACGCTCCGCCGTTTTGATCGCCTCGTCCCGATTCGTGTGCGCTACGCCGACGCGATCCGCTACGAGCCCGAGCGTCTGCTCGCGACGCCCCTCGCCGTCGATGGCGTCGCGGGCGGCGTGGCCCTCGGCGCCGTGGCGACGCTGCGTCACACGCTCGTGCCGAGCGAGGTCTTTCACGAAGACCTCCAGCCCGTGGTGACCGTGACCGCGGAGCTCGAAGGGCGCGACCTCGGCAGCGTCGACCGCGACGTGCGCCGCGCGCTCCAGGGCTTGCGCGTTCCCTCGGGCTATCGCGTGGAGCTCGGCGGTCAGCAGGCGTCGCAGCGCGAGGCATTTCGCAACCTCGCGGCGGTGGCCTTCGGTGGCGTGCTGCTCACGCTGCTCGTCTTGACGTTGCAGTTCCGCCGCGTGCGTCCGTCGCTGGCGGTGCTCGCGACGACGCCCTTCGCGATCGCGGGCGCGCTCGTGACGCTGTGGGCGACGCAGACGCCGCTCAACGTGTCGTCGCTCATGGGCTTCGTGCTGCTCGTGGGGCTCGAGGTGAAGTCGGGCATCCTCCTCCTCGAAGTGGCGCAGGAGCACGAGGCGCGCGGCCTCGACGCGGTGAGCGCGGTGGTCGAGGCGGGACGTCGCCGCATCCGACCGATCATGCTCACGACGACGGCGACGCTCTTCGGCGTGCTCCCGCTCGCGCTCGGTATCGGCAAGGGCACCGACGTGCTCCGTCCGCTCGCGCTCGCGGTGCTCGGTGGAATCGCGCTGTCGAAGTTCCTGAACCTCGTGGCGCTGCCCTCGCTGGCGGTGCTCTTCGGCCTCGGCGGACGCGACGCCCGCGCGTGACTACCGCCGCCGCGTGCGCGGGGGCGTGTCGAGCTCGGTGATCATGCGCTGCACCGCGGCGCGGTCGATCTCGCCGTTCCCATGCAGCGACTGATCGAGGAACTGCCGCGCCGCCGCGCGGTCGCCGTCCTCCATCGCGATGGTGCCGCGGAGCATGAGCGCGCGCGCCGAGTTGGGGTCGTCGGTGAGCACGCGGTCGAGGTAGGCCCGCGCGAGGGCGTTCTGGTGCGTGCGATGCGCGAGCTCGGCGGCGCGGAGGCGCGGGGTCATGTCGCTCGGCGCGCGGTCGATGGCGGCGTCCCAGGCGCCCATGGCCTCGGTCTCGCGCTGCGTGTGTTCGAGCAGATCGGCGAGGGCCATGTGCGCGCTCGCGTCGGTGTTCACGAGCTGAATGGCGCGTCGCACGGGCACCTCGGCCTCTTGAAATCGACCGAGGGCCACGAGCGTGCGGCCGAGCGCCGACTGCACGCCGGGCTGCGTGGGCGAGAGCTGCGCGGCCTCTTGAAGCGCCGTGAGGGCCTCGGCGTGGGCGCCCGTCGCGAGCAGCGACTCGCCGTAGAGCGCGAGCGCCTCGGCCCAGTGCGGGCGGTCCTGCACCGCGCTGCGGAGGTGCGGAATGGCATCGGCGGGACGCTCCCTGCGTCGAAGCAGAAAGCGCCCCACGGCGAGGCGCGCGGCGGGGTCGTCGGGCTGCGCCGCGAGGGCTTGCGTGTAGTGATCCTGCGCGCGATCGAGCTGCTGGAACATCTCGTAGAGCTGCCCGAGCCCGAGGAGCGCGTCGTCGCGTCCGGGCATCGCGGTGGCCGCGGCGTGGTAGGCCGCCTCGGCGCCGGGGAGGTCGCTCGCGAGCCTGCGAGAGTCGGCGATCACGAGCTGGAGCTCGCCGTCGTTGGGGTTGATCGCGCGCGCCGCGGCGATCTCGCGCTCTGCGAGGGCGACGCGGTTCCACACGAGGTACGCGCGGCCCATGCAGACGTGGCGCATGAAGCTCGCGGAGGGGTTGTTGCGCGGCATCGGAAAGGCCATGCACGCCCCCCGCGCCGCCTGGAACACCCCCTGGTCGAAGCGCACGCGCGCGATCTCCCAGAGCGCGTCGTTGCGGAGCGCCGCGTCGCGCACGCCCTGGAGCGTTCGCACGGCCTCGTCGAAGCGCCCCGCGCGGCGCATCGCGCGCCCGAGCTGGAGCGTCGAGGCCCCGTCGCGACCGGCCTCGCGCAGCGACGCGATCCGTGACTCCTGGGCCGAGGCGACCGCGGGGCAGAGGGCCAGCGTCGCGGAAATGACAGCGAGAAGCGAGCGAGCGTGAAGCATCGGTGGGTCTCTCCGCGCGGGAGGCTACCTCACCCGATCAATCGATGACCACCGCCCGCGGGTGCCCGCACATCGCTTCGAGGAGCGCGGGCTTCGGGTGAACCAGCACCGGGAGGTGCACGTCGCGCAGAAAGGTCACGTCCCACCCGCCGTCGCCGAGGCCCAAACTCGCGGGCCACGCGCTCGCCGCGCGCAGCGCACGCACCTTGCCCTCGAAGAGCGGAATCTCCTTCGCGCACCGCGGGAGCACGCGATCCCCGTCACGCGCGAGCGACGCGCCCGAGGCCGTGGTGAACGGGATCTCCGCGCGCGCGAGGCAGCGCTCCACCGCGTCGCCGAGCGAGCCCGACACCACGTGAATCACATAGCCGCGGTCGTAGAGCGCCTTCAGTAGCGCGCGAACCTCGGGCCGTACCGTGCGCGCGACGCGCTCCGCGACCCTGTCATAGAGCGCCGAGAGCTCGGCCTCCGAGCGGTCTCCCATGGCCTCGGCCTGGAGCTCACACATCGGCCCGATGGCCACCTCGCCCGCGCGATACTTCGCCATCACGGCCTGCGCGAGCGCGAGGTCCGTCGCGGGGAGCTCCCCGACAATGGCCGCCGCGCGCGTCCGGAGCATCTCTCCCGCGGAGCCTCGAAAATCGCCGCGTTCACCGAGGTCGAGAAAGAGCTCATCGCCCACGTCCGTCGACCAGAGCGTGCCGTCGGCGTCGGTGGCCACGGCGCGGTGAAACCCATCGGGCGTGACCGCGAGCGCCTCGATGATCGCGTCGACGCCGAGCCTCGGCAGCATCAGAACGTTCCCGAGAGCGTGAGCGCGCCGCCCTGCGCGAGCGGCGATGCGCCCAGCACCATCGAGCGCTGCGGCGTCGCCGAGACCTCCGTCGAGGGCCGCGTCCCGATCACCTCGGGGCGCCGACGGAGGCCGTCATAGAGCAGAAAGATCCCCGCCCCGAGCGCCACGGCGCCCGTCGCAAGGAGAAGCGGAGACACCACGCCGATCCCGTCGCACGTGTTGCCCGTCCACGACGCGCCCACGGCGCAGTGAACGACCTCCTGGTTCGTGCCCGGCGCGCCGTCGCTCACCGTGTTGTTCGACGCGATGCCCGCGAGCCCCACGCTCGCGAGGGTGATCCCGCCCGCGATGAGCCCCGCGCCGACGCCGATCTCCCACGGCCGCCGCGAGTACCGCACCACGGGGACCATCACCACCGGAGGCGGCGTGACGCCCTGATTCCCGTGGTTGGGTTTGGGGTTGGGGTTGGGGTTCGGGTTCGGGTTGGGGTTCGGGTTGGGATTGGGATTGGGATTCGCCGTGACGGGGTTGAGCATCGCCGCCGCATGCGGGTCCGCGCGGAGGCGCTCGATGAGCCGCTGCGTCGCGACGCGCGCGAGGATCACGGCCTCGCTCCACTGCGCGATGGCCTCGTCGCGCTCCTCGCGCATCACGACCTCGCTGTGGAGGTTGATGAACTCCACGGCGATCGTGGCGCGGCCTCGCGTGCGGCTCTGTCGCACGAGGATCAGCGCGCGACCGCGCACGGGGTTGAAGATCGACGCGGCGCACGAGGCGTTGTCGCACGCCGCGCCGATGGGGCTGATCTCCTGGAGGCGGTTGCGCGTCTCGGTGGCCGTGAGCACCTCGGGCGCGCCCGACTCGCGGAAGACGCGCGCCACGGCGTCCGCGAGCTCGATGCGATCGGTGGGCTGCAGCGAGGTCGTCGCCACGCGCGTCGTGGCGGTGTGCACGGGCAACGGGTCGCCCGACGCAGCCGCGCCGAGCGTGAGGAGTGAGGCCGCGAGCGAGAGGGCGAGCGTGCGACGCATGTCGCTCCAGTCATAGACCGCGCGACGCGCGCGCCGCAACCATACGAGTCGTCGGGAGAGGCGCTTCGGGGCGCCGTGGTTTCTCTCCCGGCGCGCTTGACACGGGGCGGGGGCCTCCATAGTCTCCGCCGCCCGCTCGAAGCACCCATACGTTACGCAGTTTTCCCTACGCAATGACCTCGCTCCCATCCATCCGCGTCGAGACGATCCCTGAGGACGGGCTCCAGTTGGAGCTCCCGCTCGATACGTCGTGGCTGACCGAGGTGCTCGCCGACGCCGCGATGCGCCCTGTGCCCGGGACCCGCGGCGCAGCGCGCGTGCGACTCGACCTCAGCGAGAAGGACGTCATCGTGTCGGGGACGGTGAAGGCCACGCTCGCGGCCGAGTGCGTCGCGTGCCTCGAAGAGGTGACCTTCCCCGTCGAGGGAGAGTTCACCCTGGTGCTCTCGCCCGCGTCGTCGCAGAAGGCCCACAAGCCGCACGAGGAGGTCGAGCTCACGTCCGACGAGCTCGACACCGACGTCTACGAAGACGACACCATCAAGCTGTCGCACTGGCTTCGGGAGCAGATCCTGCTCGCGGCCCCGGTGCACCCGCGGCACGAGGGCGACTGCCCGAGGCCGCTGATCCCCAACGCTCCCACGAATGGGGGCACGCCCCGCGAGATCGACCCTCGCCTCGCGCCCCTCATGAAGCTGACCAGGAAGGAATAGGACCCCCGTGGCCGTACCGAAGAGGCGAACCTCGCGAACCAAGCGTGACATGCGTCGCGCCAACCACGACCGCATCGACGTCCCCGCGTTCGGCCGCTGCTCGAACTGCGGCGAGAACATGAAGCCCCACCGCGTCTGCGGCGCCTGCGGCTTCTACGCCGGCGTGCAGGTCATCGAGAAGGCCGAGCCCGCTCCTACGGAGTGAAGGTCTCCGGTCTCCCTACTCCGTGGTTCGCGTCCGCGCGGCGGTGACCGCCACCGCCGGGCGCAACGTCACACCCTCGCACCCACAGCGCGGAGCCGTAATCCCAGATGAAGGTCGCGATCGTGTTCCCCGGTCAAGGGGCGCAGGAGGTCGGCATGGGCCGCGCGATGGCCGCCGCCGACCCGCGCGCGAGGGAGGTCTTCGACGCCGTCGACGCCGCCCTCTCCGCAAGCCTCTCGACGCTGTGCTTCGAGGGCCCCGCGGAGTCGCTCACCCTCACCGCCAACACGCAGCCCGCGATCCTCGCGACGAGCCTCGCGTGCCTGGCCGCGCTTCGAACGGCCCTGCCCGAACTCCGCCCCTCGGTGTACGCCGGGCACTCGCTCGGTGAGTACTCGGCCCTCGTGGCCGCGGGCGCGCTCGACCTCACCTCCGCCGCGCGCCTCCTCCGGCTCCGCGGCGAGGCGATGCAAGACGCCGTCGCGCCGGGCGAGGGGAGCATGGCCGCGATCCTCATGCTCGACGACGCCGTCGTGGCCTCCCTCTGCGAAGAGGTCTCGGCCGCGATGCCCGGACGCGTCGTGCAGCCCGCGAACTACAACGCGCCCGGTCAGGTCGTGGTGGCCGGACACGCCGACGCCGTCGCCCGCGTGAGCGAGCTCGCGGATGCGCGTCGCGGCAAGGCGATGGCCCTCAAGGTGAGCGCGCCCTTCCACTGCGCGCTCATGAACCCCGCGGCGGAGCGCTTGAAGATCGCCCTCGACGCGGTGACCTTCGGGAGCTTCGACGCGCCCGTGGTGGCCAACGTCGACGCGGCTTCGAACGACGACCCGGCGCGCGCGAAGGCGCTTCTCGTGCAGCAGGTGGCGGGCGCCGTGCGGTGGGCCGACAGCGTGCGCGCGATGGTGGCCTCGGGCGTCGAGGGCTTCATCGAGGTGGGACCGGGGCGCGTGCTCACGGGGCTCATCAAGCGCATTCACAAGGGCGCGAGCCTCTGGAACGTGAGCGACCCCGCGAGCCTCGCCGCGACGGTCGAGAGCCTCCGAGCGAAGGGAGCGGTGTGATGTTCAACCTCCAGGGCCGCGTCGCGGTCGTGACGGGCGCCTCGCGCGGAATCGGCCGCGCCATCGCCCTCGGACTCGCTCGCCAGGGCGCCTACGTCGCCGTGAACTACGCGCGCAACGAGGACGCCGCCAACGAGACCCTCGCCGCCCTCAAGTCCGCGGGCGGAGACGGAGAGCTCCTGCGCTTCGACGTCACCGACGGCGAGGCCGTGAGCGCCGCCATCGACGACCTCTTCGCGCGCAAGAAGGCCCTGCACATCGCCGTGGCGAACGCGGGCGTCGCCGTCGACGGCCTCCTCCTGCGCCTGAAAGACGAAGAGATCACCCAGACCTTCGCGACCAACGTCAACGGCGCGCTCTACCTCGCCCGCGCCTCGGTGCGCTTGATGATGAAGGCCCGCTGGGGCCGCTTCATCGCCATCTCGAGCGTCGTGGGGCAGACGGGCAACGCGGGGCAGACCGTGTACGCCGCGAGCAAGTCGGCGCTCGAAGGCGCCGCGCGCTCCATCGCGCGCGAGTACGCGTCGCGGGGCATCACGGCGAACGTCATCGCGCCGGGCTTCATCGACACCGACATGACCGCGCGAATCCCCGAGATGATGCGCTCGAAGATCCTCGAGGGCGTCCCCCTGGGTCGCCTGGGTCGCCCCGACGACATCGCCGCGGCGGCCGTGTACCTCGCCTCCGACGAGGCGGGATACGTCACGGGTCAGGTGCTCAACGTGAACGGCGGGCTTTACGTCTGAGCCTCGGGGATGTAAGACGCGCACCGCTTTCCATTGGGGCATCCAGAAGATTCAAAGGCGATGGTGTAGTGGACCATGAGCAGTGACATCGACCAGCGCGTGCGCGCGATCATCGCGAAGCACCTCGAGATCGACCTCAACGACGCGAAGCCCGAGGCATCGTTCATCGACGACCTCGGCGCCGACTCGCTCGCGATCGTCGAGCTCGTGCTCGCCTTCGAAGAGGAGTTCGAACTCGACATCCCCGACGAGGAGACCGAGCGCATCCGCACCGTGCAGAACGCCATCGACTACATCTCGTCGCGCGTGAACCAGAGCCGCCCCGCGAGCGCCTGAGGCGCCGCACTCCCCCACCAACCGAGAGCCCACCGACCCATGCGACGCGTCGTGGTCACAGGCATCGGCCTCGTGACGCCCCTCGGCGTGGGCGTCGACCCCTCGTGGTCGGCGCTCCTCGCGGGGCAGAGCGGCGCCGCACCCATCACCCTCTTCGACGCCGCGGGCTATCGCACGCGCTTCGCCGCGGAGGTCAAGGGCTTCTCCCCCGACCCCTGGATCAACCACCGCAAGCTCAAGGAGCTCGATCGGTACAGCCAGTTCGCCGTGGTCTCCGCGGTGATGGCCTGGGCCGACGCGGGCCTCGGCGACGAGCTCCCGCAGCGCGAGCGCGACCGCATCGGCACCATCGTGGGCGTCGGCATCGGCGGCATCGAGACCATCGAGCGCCACCACCGCACGCTCCTCGAGAAGGGCCCCAACCGCGTGTCGCCGTACTTCATCCCCGCAGCCATTTCGAACATGGCCGCGGGGCAGGTCGCGATGCGCCTCGGGCTGCGGGGCATCAACTACTGCACCACCAGCGCGTGCGCGTCGGGCGCCCACGCCATCGGCGAAGCGATGCGCCTGGTGCAGCGCGGCGCCGCGGAGATCATGGTGGCCGGCGGCGCCGAGGCGGCCATCACGCCCCTCGGCGTCGCGGGCTTCAACGCCATGCTCGCCCTCTCGACCCGCAACGACGAGCCCACGAAGGCCAGCCGCCCGTGGGACCGCGGCCGCGACGGATTCGTCATGGGCGAAGGCGCGGGCATCCTCGTGATCGAGGAGCGCGAGCGGGCCCTCGCGCGCGGCGCGAAGATCTACGCGGAGCTCGTGGGCTACGGCGCCACCGACGACGCGCACCACGTCACGCAGCCCGCGCCCGAGGGCGAAGGGGCGCAGCGCGCGATGCGAGAGGCCCTCGCCGACGGAGCGCTCGACGCGACGCGCGTGGGCTACATCAACGCCCACGGAACGAGCACCGTGCAGGGCGACATGCAGGAGAGCCGCGCCGTCAGGTCGGTCTTCGGCGCCCACGCCGAGCGCCTCGCCGTGAGCTCGACCAAGAGCATGACGGGGCACCTCCTCGGCGCCGCCGGAGGCGTCGAGGCCGCGTTCACGGCCCTCGCGCTGAAGCACGGCGTGTTGCCGCCCACGATCAACCTCGACGACCCCGACCCCGCGTGCGACCTCGACTACGTGCCCAACGCGGCACGCCGCGCCGAGGTCGACGTGGCCCTGTCGAACTCCTTCGGCTTCGGCGGGACGAACGTCACCCTCGCCCTCGCCCGTCACTCGTAGCTCAACGTCACACCCTCACGGAGAGAAGTTGCTCATGCGCTGGGTCCTCGCCGCCGACCACGCCGGCTTCGAACTCAAGGAGGCCGTCGAGAAGCAGCTGCGCGCGCGCGGCCTCGACGTCACCGACCTCGGCACGCACGACACCGACCGCACCGACTACCCCGACTGGGGCCACGCGCTCGGCGAGGTGATCGCCTCGGGCGAGTACCAGCGCGGCGTGCTCGTGTGCGGCAGCGGCGTGGGCATCTCGATCGCCGCGAACCGCCACCGCGGCGTGCGCGCGGCCCTCTGCAACGACCTCTACACGGCGAAGATGTCGCGCGCCCACAACGACGCCAACGTGCTCGCGATGGGCGCTCGCGTGGTGGGCCCCGGCGTGGCCGAGGCCATCGTCGAGGCCTTCATCACCACGGAGTTCGAAGGCGGGCGGCACACCGACCGCGTCGTGAAGATCGAGCGCTGAAGGTCGGCGGAGCGACGCGAGCGATGCCACCCTGCGACGTCCCCGAGAGCGCGGTGACCTTCCTCTACGGCGCGCGCAAGCTCCTGCTGGTGCTGCACTTCGCGGGGGCCGTGGCGCTCATCGGATCGTCGACGCACCTGCTCCTCCAGATGCCCGCGCTCCTACGGGGCCAGAGCCGCGCGCGCCTCGAGCGCATCTACGGCCTCGTGGTGGCGTGCTCGTACGCGCTCACCTACGCGCTCGGCGCGCTGCTCTACCCGACGTACCGCTACCACGTGCGCGCGCTCTTCCTCGACCGACACCACCCGATGATCTCGAACCTCTTCGACGTGAAGGAGAACCTCGCCACCATCGCGCTCCCCCTCGCGCTCGCGCTCGCCGCGCTCGGCGGGCGGATGACCGACCCCGCGGACAAGCCCTTCCGCCCGGTGTACGCGGCCATGAGCCTCTTCGTGGCCGCGGTGGTGTGGTTCGACGTCGTGAGCGGCGTGCTCATCGCCTCGTACAAGGCCGTCTGAGCGATGCGCCCCGTCGCCCGCACCATGCTCGGCTTCGCCATCGGGAGGGCCGTCTTCGGCCTGCTCTTCCTCGTGAGCCTGGCGCAGCACTGGGCGATGCCGTGGTACCTCCCCATCGAGCGCCGCTGGGTCTTCGCCGCGTCGGTGCACGGCGTCGGAATGGACTGGTACGGACGCTCCGGCGTGTCGCTCCTCGGAGGGCTCGTCGCGGGGCTCTGCGCCTACGCGGTCGGGGGGTGGGCGCGCGCGGCTGCGATCTTCTCGCGCCCATCGGTGGTGGTTGGCATCTCGCGCCTCGGAGGCACGATGCTGCTCTTCGACGTGATGTTCTACTCGCTCTCGCTCCTGACGAGAGACATCGATCCGATCCCGCTGCCGTCGTGGTACTGCCCGCGCTGAGCCACCCGTCACAGACGGAACTGCACCCACGTGAAGAGGACGTTTCCGTAGCCGATCCAGCCGGGCACGAAGGCCGTCTCGACCGAGATGCGCGAGACAGTGAGCGAGGCCATCGGAAAGACGAGCGGAACGGGGACGTAGTCCCAGTCCCAGCGCCCCATGAGCATGAGGATGTAGCCCGCGCCGAGCGTGACCGTGGGGTTCGACGGCACGATGGGGCGCGTCCAGAGGTAGATGTACCCGAGGTTGTACTGAAGCCTCGCGGCGGAGTCTTCGAAGACGATCCCGAAGACCTCGCGGCGGTTGCCGTGGCTGTCGGTGCGCGCGCGTCCGAAGCCGAGACCGAGCGGCCACTCGGTGTAGCGCGCGATCTTCTCGGCCGGGTAGGCGAAGCGGAGGTGGTACGTGCTCACGGGCACCATCTCCATCGTATCGCCGTAGCGCAGCGTGTCGGCGAGGTTGCGCCAGAAGCCGCCCCGCTCGCGGAGCGTGTGGTACGTCGGGAAGGTCTGCCCCGTCCGCGCGCCCTCCGTCGGGCCGTAGCGCGGAGGCTCGGGCCTGAACGATGCGCACGAGAGCGCGAGCGACGCGGCGACGACTGCGAACCACGAAGCGCGGTTGTTACGGGGGTTCATGGCGCCTCCTGCTTCGAGCTCAGGAGGTGCATCGCGCGAACCCGCCGCGGACGCGTCAGCGACGCTCAGAAAAGCGCTATTTTATTGGCGATTCGAAGCGCCCGAAGGCTGGCTCTCTCCGTGGCCGGGTGCGCGACGTGGCCCCTGACAGGGCCGTCTCACGGCGCCCACGGCGACAATTCTCCGCGGAATCGCGGGCGTGTGATGGGTGGTGGAGCGGAAGGACGCGGGCGGGATACGGAGGGAGACGACGCGCGATCGCGCGGAGCGGATCAGAAGTAGAAGATGCCGCCGAGCTGACCGATGACGCCCGTGGAGACGTTCGAGGTCTCGGTGCGTCCGTCGGCGTTCACGCGCGAGAACTCGGGGTTGTCGCGGGCGTTCGGGTCGACGCGGGTGCGGAGGAACGCGCGGGCGTCACCGAAGATCGAGAAGTTCGGCGTGAGCTGCCACTCGACGCCGAGGCCCGCGAGGCCGCCCACGTAGGTGTACGCGCCCGAGTCGACGCCGCGAGCGCGCGCCGAGGCGTCGCCGTAGGTGACCGAGGCCCACGAAGCACCGAAGCCGACCACGCCGTAGACCTGAAAGCGGTTCTGGGGATTGAAGTAGATGATCTCGCTCAGGGTCAGCGGGACCTCGGCGCGCGAGTCGCCGTTGTAGTCCGTGCCCGCCATGCCCGCGACCGAGAGCTCCGTCGCGAACATGGGGTGCTGGCGGTAGCGCATCGTCGCGCCGACGCCGCCCATGCCGCGCGCGCCGTCACCGTTGGAGCCGAAGCCCAGACCCGCCGCGAAGCCGCCGAGGCCGAGCGCGCGACCGCGCGTCGCGCCGATGTACGTGACGGTCTGCGTCGTGGTGTACGTGTACGTCGGCGCCGTCGTCACGATCACCCGCCGCGGAGGGGGCGGCGGGATGTACACGGGCTGCTGGTAGACCGGCTGCTGCTGGACGACGATCACCTGCTGCTGCGGAGGAGGCGGAGGAGGCATCACGCCGACCTGGAGGCTGCCGCCGACGGAGATTCCACCGCCGACGCCGACCCAACCGCCGATGGACTGCGCGAAGACGCTCGAAGAGGTGAGGAGCAGAGAGAGGGAACAGAGGGACGTGAGGGCGATCTTGTTCATGGCAGCTCCAGCACTCCTTTCGAGGAGTGATGCTCGGAGAGTAAGCAGCTTTGGGGCCAGAGTACGGTTTCCAGTCGGTGCGCGGTCGAAAGCCTTGATCGGTGCGGCGAAGGTCGGGCTTTTCACGCTGTTGTGCGCGGTACACCCGTGCGGCGCTCTCGGCCTGTGAAGGCGAGTTCACGACGCCAGTGGGTAGGGAATCTAACGCCCTTCCATGTCGAGCGCCCCCTCCCTCGGGGCCTTGCTCCGATTCGCCATCTGACAGGCACGTCGGGCGTGCGAAGGCATCGCGCCTTCCGCGACCCGATGGGTTCGCCTCCCGCGACCCGATGGGTTCGCCTCCGCGACCCGAAAGGTTCGCCTCCGCGACCCGATAGGTCTCATCGAGGTCCCCAAAATCATCGGGCACCGCCGCCCGAACGCTTCGCCTGTCGCCACCCGACGCGATCGGGAGCGGGCGTAGAAGAAATTCACACGCTCACCCGAAAAAAGTCGTTCTGAAGACATTTGTATTTCGGGGGGAGCACCCGAATGCGTCGGCCCGTCCCCTCGAACACGTCTCCTTGGGGGACCCGACGTCTCGGGTCGCTCCGGGGGAACGCTTCTCTCGGAGGACCCGAAATGACGAACAAGGTCGGTGACAACATCCCGCAGGCGAAGGCGATCGCGCAGCTCCTCGAACAGTTGCGCGAGGTGATCGCGAAGCTCCGCGCCTTCGGCATCACCCTCGACGCGAGCGATCGCAGACGCCTCCTCCACGCCCGCACCGGCGCGGAGCCTCACGTGCGCCGCGTCTACGAGCTCGCCGAGAAGCACAACGTCAAGGTCCGCGGCATCCCCCTCGTCGGGATGCTCTCCGACCTCAACCTCTCGAACACGATGAAGCCCTTCGTCGACGAGTTCCGCGCGGGTCTCGCCCTCGCGGAAGACACCGAAGGTCAGGCCGAGTCCGAGACCTGGGAGGCTTTTCTCGCCTACTACGGCGTGCTCTCGGGCATGGCCGACCACGACCCCGAGATCGCGCAGGAGCTCGCCAGCGTCGTCGCCTTCATGGCGAACGGCCCTCGCAAGCGCCCCGCGAACCCCGCGTGAATCGCCCGCCCCGACGAGGCGACCGTCACACCCGAACGACCTCGCCGTCGTAGTCCTTGAGCTCGCGCTTCAGGATCTTGCCCGTCGGGTTCGACGGCAGCCCGTCGACGAACACCCACTCGCGCGGAACCTTCGGCCCCGACATCCGCTCGCGGCACCACGACCTGAGCTCCGCCGCGCGCGTCATCGCGTGGTCGACGTCGCAGCGCAGCACCACGAAGGCCCGCAGCCGCTCGCCCCACTCGTCGTCGGCCACGCCGATCACCGCCACCTGCGCCACGTCGGGGTGCTGCTCGATCACGGCCTCCACCTCCGCGGGGTAGATGTTCATGCCGCCCGAGATCACCATGTCTCTGCGACGGCCGACGATCATGTAGCGCCCCGCGGCGTCGACGGTGGCGAGGTCTCCGACGCTGAAGTAGCCGTCGCGCACCGACGAGGCCGTGGCGTCGTCGTCGCCGTGGTAGCCCTCCACGAGCATGCGGTTCTTCACGTAGAGCTCGCCCACCTCACCGACACCCACCTCGCGCCCAGACTCGTCGAGCAGACGGATCGATACGCCATGCAGGGCCGTTCCGATGGTGCCCGGAAGCGCGCGGAGATCCTCGGGCGTCGCCGTGGTCACCAGGCCCGTCTCCGTCGCGCCGTAGAAGTTGTAGAGCACCGGACCGAGGCGCTCCATCGTGCGCGCGGCCAGCGTCGCGGGGAGCTGCGCGCCGCCGCAGAGCAGCACACGCAGCGACGCGAGCTCGCCGTGCGTGAACGCCTCGTCGGGCAGCGCCATGAGCCTGTGGAGCATCGTCGGAACGAGCGCCGTCGTGGTCACGCCGTCGCGCTTCACCGCCGCGAAGAAGCGCGCGGGGTTGAAGTCTCGCTCGATCGCCACCGCGCCGCCCATCATCAGCGACATCGACGCGAACCCCAGGCCCGTCGAGTGATAGAGCGGACACACGCAGAGGTGCACGTCTCCGCGACGCAGCGACACGCGCTCGAGGAAGGCCATGAACCCGAGCACCTGACCCGCGCCGAAGCGACGCACCGCGCCCTTGGGGCGTCCCGTCGTGCCCGAGGTGTAGATCACCACCGCGCCGTCTTCGCCGTCGACCGCGCGGTCGGGCCAGCGCGCGAGCAGCGACTCGTACCCGAGGTGGGGCTTTGCTTCTCCGCCCACAGCGAAGAGGTTCGCCGCAGGGAGGTTCGGACACTCGCGCTGCGCGGCCTCGACCACGCTCGCGATGTCGTGTTCGAAGAACACCGCGCGCGCCCCCGAGTGGTTGAGCAGATAGGCCAGCTCGTGCGGCGTCGAGCGCCACGAGACGCTCACCGCGGAGCCCCCGAGGCGGCTCATCGCGGCCTCGATCTCGAAGAACTCGGGCCGGTTGTGGATCACCAGCGCCACCGCGCTCTTCTTGCCGATGCCCCGACGACGGAGCCCCGTCGCGAGCTGGTCGATGCGCCGGTCGACCTCGCCGAAGGTGAGCTTGCGCCCCTCGAAGAGAAACGCCGTGTCGCGAGGCGCGTTGGCCGCCCTCACGCGGAAGATCGTGGACATCCCCGCGCGGCCCTGCGCGAGGAGCTTCGCGCCCACGAAGGCCCCCGCGGGCCTGAAGGTGGTGGCGGTCCCCGAGTCGAGGAGCACCTTTCCGACCACCCGCGCCCAGCCCGTGACATCCTTCGCGGCCTCGATCACCATGCCGATGCTTTCCATGACCCACGCATCTCCCGTCAAGGTCCTCCGTCATGTGGCGCTCTTCGCCGCGCTCTCCTTCGGCTGCGGAGGCGCGCGCGTGGCGACCGTCCTCGCAGGGAGGCAGCTCATCGAAGCGCCTCCCGATGACGCGGGGGCAGCGCCCGAGGCCCGCACTGCCCGCGCGCAGGTGCTCACGTCTCCGACCGCGGCGGAGGTCGACGCCCTGAGGCCCCTCCTCGACCGCGGACCGGTCTTCGTGGTGCGCAACGCCGACGGCGGCGCCGACGCGCGCATCACCATCCTCGCGCGGGCGGGGGCCTCGGCCGCGCAGATGCGCAGGGTCATCACCACGCCCGGCGAGTACGGGACCTTCATGCCCATCCTGCGGAGCGTCGACGTGCTCTCGTCGCACGGCTCGCGCACCGCGTTTCGCTTTCACGTCGCCGCGCCCCTCTTCGACGTGACCGCGCTCTGCGCCATGAACGACGTGAGCGAGCGCCGCGTCGACGTCGCCATCACGCAATCCGAGACGGGCCCCGGCGCCTCGCGGTGGGACCTCACCCCCGAGAGCGACACGACCTCACTCGTCTCGCTCACCACCTGGGGCGATCCCTCGCAGGGGCACTGGATTCTCCGTCAGGTCGCGCGGCGGTCTCCGTCGGCCATCGCGGGGATGAACATCTCCGTCGACACCGTGCTCGCCCTCGGCGCGGCGCGGCGCGCGGCGATCAACGCGGGGCAGAACCTCCCCGTGCGTCCAGCGCAGGGCATCGCGCCGTCGGGTGATCTCGCGCCGCCGTCGTCGGGACCGTGGCTGGCGCTCACCCACGACGCGACCGTGCTCTCGATGTCGCTCACGCCCGAAGGGTCGATTCGACAGGTGACCGTCGGGTCGTGGACGAGCGCGCCGCCCAACGTGGTGATGGCGCGCCTGCGCGACGTGGCGAACTACGGCAACGTGTGGGGATCGATCCGTGAGGTGACGGTGCTCCCCGGGCAGAGCCCTCCGCCCGACGGGCCCGTGCGGTACCGCCTGGTGATCGAGACGCCGCTCACGCACATCGAGGGCGAGCAGGTGATGCGCGTCGAGGGGGGCAACGTCGTGTGGCACGAGGGCGTCGCGGGCGACCTCTCGGGCAGCTCGCACCGCTGGGACGTGCTCGAAGCGCCCGACGGAGGCTCCTACGTGCTGCTCACGGGCGGCTCGGACTACAACCGCGCGGGCTGGATCACCCGCACGCTCATGGAGCGCGACCCGTGGCTCATGGCGGGTTTCGCGGGCTCGTGGAAGATCGTCTGGATCCGCAACCTGCTCCGCGGTCTGTGAGCGCGCCGTGATACCGTCTCGCCCCGTGGCAACGCAGCGCGCAACCGCGGCGCTCTCGCTCCTCGCGACGCTCGCGATCACGTCGACCGCGCGCGCGCAGACACAGCCCGCGCAGGCGCCGACCGCGCAGCCCGGGACGCGCGTCGCCGAGGCGCAGGAGCACATCACCGCGGCGATGAACGCGTTCCGCGCGCACCGCTACGCGACGGCCATTCGAGAGTTCGAAGCGTCGTACCGCGCGGCCCCCGACGCCGACGTCTGGTACAACCTCGCTCGCGCGAGGGAGCTCTCGGGAGACCTCCCCGGCGCCATCGCGGACTATCAGCGCTACCTCCGCGACAAGGTCGACGCGCCCGACCGCGAAGACGTGCAGCGCACGATCCGCGGGATTCAAGAGCGCATCGACGCGCAGGCCGCCGCGAGCCGACAGACCGCCGACAGCGCGCGCGTCCGCCTCGTGCTCGAAGGCACCGCCCGCAACACGCGCTTCTTCCTCGACGGTCAGGAGCTCCCGGCGACGCTCGATCCGAGGGGCGTTCCGACGGGCGATCACGCCGTGCGCGTGACCGCGGATGCTTCGCAAGACTGGGCCGCGCGGGTGCGTGTGCGACAGGGCGAGACCGCCACGGTGTTCGCCGCGCCCGCGCTCGCCACGCGCTACGTCACCCGTCCGCGTCCGCACATTGCGAGTGCGGTGCTCCTCGGGCTCGGCGCGGCCTCGATGGGCGTCGCGGGGTACTTCGCGATCCGCGCGGTCTCAGAGGGCTGCGACGCCTGCCAGGATCAGGTGCGCGCGTCGAACCGATCGGACATCTTTCTCGGCGCGGGCGCCGGGTTCGTGGTGGGCGCCGCGGTGGCGTACTTCATCGAGCGCGCGGTGGGCGGAACCGAGCGCGTCGCGTCACCGTAGCGACGGCCAGAACTGCCGCTGCGATCGCTCGATGGCGCGAATCACGGACTCCGCCGCGCGAGACTGCGCCGTCACCTCGGGGCGCGGCGCCGACGACGGAGCGTCGAGCCCGAGGAGCGTGTCTTCGACGCTCTCTTCGAGCGCCGAGAGGTCGTAGCCGCCTTCGAGGAGCACGCCCACGCGTCCCTTCGCGGAGGCGATCGCTGCGTCGCGGAGGCGCGCGGCCATCCAGCGGTAGTCGCCGCGCTTGAGGAGCATCGTGGCGAGGGGGTCTCGCGTGTGCGCGTCGTAGCCCGCGGAGATGAGAATGAGATCGGGCGCGGCCTCGGCGAGGATGGGAATGATGACGCGTTCGAAGGCCATGGCGTAGGCGCCGCCGTCGGAGCCCGAGGGGAGCGGGAGGTTGACGGTCATCCCCTGCGCGTCGGGGCCGCCGGTCTCGTGGATGTGCCCCGTGTCGGGGTACGCGGGCGACTCGTGGAGCGAGAAGAAGAGCACGCCGGGATGGTTGTAGAAGATGTCCTGCGTGCCGTTGCCGTGGTGCACGTCCCAGTCGATGACGGCGACGCGGCGGGCGCCGAGGGAGAGCGCGTGCGCGGCTGCCACTGCGACGTTGTTGAGCACGCAGTAGCCCATGGCGCGGGTGCGCGTGGCGTGGTGACCGGGCGGGCGCGCGAGGAGCATCCCGAGGTCGACCTGTCCGCGGAGGAGCGCTTCGACGAGGGCGCACGACGAGCCCGCGGCGAGCCACGCGGCGTCGCGGGTGGAGGCGTTGAAGTACGTGTCTGCGTCGAGGTATCCCGCGTGGCCCTTGATCGTTCGCTCGAGGCGCGCGAGCCACGTGGGATCATGGACGCGTTCGAGCTCGGTCTCGGTGGCTTCGCGGAGGGCGACGTGGACGGGCGGACGGCCGATGGCTTCGAGGGCGCGGCGGGCGCCGAGCTCGGCGGCTTCGAGGCGCCGCGGGCGCTCGGGGTGAAAGCCGGGCGGGGAGTGCTCGGCGAAGCGGGGATGGGACAGGACCGCCAGGCTCGCGTCGGCGGACGTCTCGGGGCGCATTGGGGCTGCTCCGCAGTGCTTGACCCCGCTTTGGTGCGGGTGTTACCTGCGCGATGGAGTACCGCTATTGACCTGTCGCCGCCAATGGGGAACACCCTCTGGCTGCGATGGATCCGGCGGAACGTCGTCTGGATAGAGCGTCGGTGAGAGCACCGACCGGATCGCGCGCCTATACCGAGAGGGACTCACGATGCGCTGGAAGCTACTGGTAGGCAATGTCGTCGCGGTGCTGCTGGTGGGCATCCTGGGCTGGTATCTGAGCCGCAACAAGGCCGCGGAGGAGCTGGAGACCGACGTGGCGCCGTCCGTCGATCGCGCGACGTCGCTGCTCGACGCGGTGCGCGCGCAGGACGGCGATCAGCTCGTCGACGCGGTGGAGGCCGCGACGCGCGTGGCCGACCTCACGGCGGTGCTCGCGGGCGACAGCGAGAGCGCCAAGCGCGACGCGGCCTTCACGTTCAGCGAGTCGATGGCGCGCCAGATCGGCGCGCAGATCCCCCGGCGCGGACGGCCCGCGGACCTCGTCGCGGTGCTCTCGGCCGACGGCCGCGTGATCGGCCGCAACGCCGACCGCAGGCTCGACGCGGGCCGCAACGTGGGCCAGGAGTTCCCCGCCGTGGCGCACGCGCTCTCGGCGCCGCGCGGGAACGTGACGCGGGATTACATCCGTTACGGCGAGCAGGGCTGGCTCGAGGTCGCCGTGGCGCCGGTCATCGTGGGCGAGCAGATCCGCGGCGGGCTCCTCGTGGGCTTCGTGCTCGCGGACAGCGCCGCGCGCAGCGACGCGCAGCGCGTGGGCGTCGACGTGGGCTACCTCTTCCGCGACGGCGAGAACTGCATGGTCCAGTCGCTCTCGGTGGGCCAGCAGCGCGAGAAGGAGGAGCTCCGCACGTGGTGCAACCAGCGCCAGCTTCGGAACATCCTCCGCGGCCGTCAGACCGCGAAGCTCATGCTCGGCGACGACGAGTTCTTCGCGATCAGCATCCCGATGCCCGGCGCGTACTCGTCGAACAACGCGGGCGCGATCGTGATGCGCAGCATGACGGCGGCGAAGGCCCCTGCGAACGACGTGGCCTTCCCGGTGCTGCTCGTGATGCTCCTCGGGCTCGTCGTGGTGGTGGGGTCGAACCTCTACGTCGCGATGTACCTCGAGAAGCCCATCGAGCAGATCGAGGACGGGCTGCTCCAGATCATCAACGGCAACCGCGAGCACCGGATCAACGTCGAGCACGCCGAGCTCGGCGGCATCGTGTATCGGGTGAATCAGCTCGTGTCCGAGCTCACCGGCGTCGACGAGGGCGACGGCTCCTCGGGCGGAAGTGGAAGTTGACCGCTCGCCGCGTTAGTGTCCCGCCCCGCCGCTTCGTCCCCGTACCCCCCTTCAACACCCCGTAGAGCCCAATGGGATTGTTCGATTTCTTTCGCAAGAGCCCCGGCGGCCCCGCCGAGCAGGAGAAGCTCCTCGCGCGCCACGTCGAGCGCGTGATGGACAAGCGCTCGCTCAGCCCCGACCGCTTCGCCTCCATCGAGTACCTCTCGAAGCTCGGCACGGAGGACGCGTGGCGCGCGCTCCTGCCGCGGTACAACTTCACCGTCGACCCGTCGATCACCGACCGCGAGGAGAAGCAGTACATCTTCGACAACGTGGTGCGCGGCGGCGAGGCGGCGGTGGAGCCCGTGAAGGAGTTCCTCCGCAAGTCGCAGTCGGTCAACTGGCCGATCAAGATGCTCCGAGAACTCCTCCCCGCGGAGGGCTTCGTCTCCGAGCTCGTGGACATCCTCAAGGGCGAGGACACGGTCTACCAGAAGAACCCCGAGCGGAAGATCCAGTCGATCATCGCGCTCGAGAAGGACAAGGACCCGCGCGTCGCCCCCGCGGTGATCCCCTTCCTCGAAGACGCCAGCGAGGACACGCGCTTCTACGCCGCGCGCACGCTCCTCGCCCAGGAGGACGCCTCCGCCGCGTCGGCCCTCGCCGCGCTCCTCGTCCGCGACGACAGCATGCGCATCCGCACCACCGTGGTCGACGGCCTCGTCGCCCTCAAGTGGGCCGTGACCGAGGAGCACCGCGAGAAGGTCGGCGCGCTCCTCAACCGCCTCCCCAACGGCCCCTTCGTGATGGACGCCGACGGGATCATCACCCGCCCCGGCCGCTGACGTCACCGCCGCCGCGAGCGCTCCCTGCGGCGCTCGCGGCGATCACGTCACCACATCACCACACCGCGATCCGCTCAGCTCTCGGCGAGCTGTCCGAGCGCCCTCGTCGTCGCCGAGATCACCGCGCGCCGCGTGGCGGCCTCGATGCTCGCGGTCCGCCGCGCGACGTCGCCGCCGCTCAGCGTGACGCTCACCGACGACTCGAAGCGATACTCGCGACCGGGGTGGGTCTGCACCACGAGCGAGACCTCGACGCGGCTCGTGCTCGCGCCCTCGGTGACGTGCACGCGCCCGTCGATGAAGTACCCGCGGAGGTGGTGTCGACGCAGGACGCGCTCGACCTCGACGCGCTCGCCCTCGCCCTCGCCGAGCATGACGGAGCCCTCGAGCGCGAGGCGTCCGAGCACCGCGTCGCGCGCGAGCGATCCGAGCTGCGGCGCTTCAGCGCCCACCGCGAAGCGACCCACGTCGATGAGGTACCGCGCGCCGCGAGGCACGCGCGCTCTCACGGGCTCGACGCGCGAGGCGACGAGCGGTGAGGCGTGGAGGGCCGATCCCGACAGCGCGAGCGCCGTCGCGACCGCGAGGGCGTGGCGCCGAGAACCGCGAGACGATGTGCCTTTCATGACCGCTCCTGAGCCTCAACGTAGATCCTGCTCGGGCGCCGCGCTCGGGGGCAAGAAAGCTGCACGAGGCCCGTTGCCGACGCGTTCGCGCATGGGGCAGAGTACGCGGCGATGAACACGACGCGCGCGTGGTGCCTGATGGCGGCGATGGCGTCGTCGCTCGCGCTCGTATCGATGCCCGCCGAGGTGCAACCGTTCACGCTCCGCGTGCTCGCGGCGTCGGATCTGCGCGTCGAGCCGAGGCTCAGCCCCGATCGTTCGTCGCTCACGCTCGCGGTGCGACTGCAAGACGATCGTGCGTCGCCCCTCGCGCGTCGCACGGTCACGCTCTCGATCACGTCACCGGGCGTCGCGGAGGAGCGCGCGACGCTCACGCTCGGCGCTGACGGCGAGGCGGTGCACAGGGTCGCGATCGCGCGCGAGCAGGGCGTCGTCGACGTGACGGCGTACTACGCGGGCGATGGGGCCACGGCGCCGAGGCATACGACGATCCACGTGAACCTCGACGCGCCGTATGTGACCGTCGACCTCGTCGCGCCCGCAGGGGGCGTCACGCTCGGCGCAGGCGACGCGCCCTTCGTGGTGACGATGCACGTCGGCGAGGTCGTGAGCTTCCCCGTGCGCGGACAGGGCGTCGAGCTGCGCGAGCACGATCGCGTGATCGCGTCGGGCGTTACCGACGCGTCGGGGCGCGCGGTGCTTCAGGTCGCGCCCTCGTCGCTCGGCGGCGCGGGCGTGCATCGGATCCGCGCGGTGACCTCGGCGCAGGGGGAGCGCGTGGAGGGGCCCGAACACGCGGTGCTCGTGCGCGCGGAGACCTCGCTCTCGCTCGTGCGCGTGGGCGGTGAGGGCGACGCGTCGGGCGTGCGGCTCCATGGCACATTGCTGCTCTCGTCGGGCGCTCCGCTCGGCGACGCGCCGGTGCGTGTGGCGCGAGGTGCGGTGACGCTCGCGGGGGTTCGCACCGACGCGCTGGGGCGCTTTCAGGTCGCGGTCGATCCCGAGGTGCTCGCCGAGCGCGCGGTGACGGTGCGCGCGCTCTTCGAGCCGACGGAGCCGTGGTTCGGTCCGAGCGAGAGCCCGGAGGTGGAGCTCACCACGCCGCCGCCGCCGCAGATCCACTGGCTGTGGGTGGTCGCGCCGGCCTTCGTCGCGGCGCTCGGGCTCGCGGCCGTGCTGGTGCGCGCGCGCGGGCAGACGGGCTCGAAGGAGATCCCGAGGCCCGACGCGGCGTCGGCGCACGGAGACGCGATCGAGCACGTGGCGCCTTCGGTCACGGGCGGCCTGCGCGTGCGCTTCGTGGTGCTCGACCGCGCGACGACGAGGCCCGTCGGCGAGGCCATGGTGCGCTTCGGCGGCGACGCCGAGTGGAGGCCCGTGACGAGCGAGAGCGTGGCGGTGCAGGGCGCGCGTCGGGTGGAGTTCGAACTGGGCGCGTCGGGCTATGCGCCGCGCAAGGTGGCGGGAGAGTTCTCGCGTCCCGGCGAGTACGTCGTGCGGGTGCAGCTCCGGTCGTGGCGGGAGGAGCTCTTCGAGCGCGCGAGGCCGTGGCTGCGTCGCGCGGGGCCGTCGGCGGGCGCGCTGCCGACGCTGCGCGAGGCGCTCAAGACGCGGCCCGCGACGCCGCGCGCGGTGGCCTTCGTCGAGCTCGTGGAGGCCGGGTGCTACGCGCCCGAGAGCCCCGACGCGAAGGTCGTCGAGCGGGCGGAGGAGCTCTCCTCGGTGGTCGATCCGCCCGCGTGATTCTCGGGATTGAACCGGGGAACGGCATCAACGTATAGTCGCGCCTCCGCGCGGCGGTGATGATGGGGCGGCCGTCGCCCGATACTCCCTCCGTGTGCATGGGACCACAGGACCTTTCTCGATGACACCGATTGCCTGGCTCGTGCTGGCGCTCGTCGCAGTCGCGGCGATCGCGTTGCTCCTATGGAACCGGGGTCAAGCGCGCCTACCCCCCCCCGAGGAGCCCGAGAAGCTCCCCGAGTCGACGAAGGGCGCGACGCCCGCGGAGACGAAGCTCCCGGAGAAGAAGCCCGCGGAGGCGAAGCCCTCGGAGCGACCCGCGGAGAAGGCTTCGGAGCGGCCCACGGAGCGAAAGCCCTCGGAGCGTCCGCAGGAGGCGAAGCCCTCGGAGAAGCCTGCGGAGAAGCCCTCGGAGACGAAGGCCACCACGGAGCCCGAGACGAGCCCCGCGGCCGAGGCGAACCGTCCGTCGGAGCCCGCCGCGCCGCTGAAGTTCTCGCAGGCGCCGTCGCCCGTCGAGGCGACCTTCGACAAGCCGATCGAGAAGGCCCCCGAGAAGCCGCGCGACGTGTCGGCGCTCAAGAAGGGCCTCACGCAGACGCGCACGGGCTGGATGGCGCGGCTCCTGTCGGTGTTCACGGGCAAGAAGGAGATCGACCCCGCGCTCCTCGACGAGATCGAGGAGACGCTGCTCACGGGCGACGTCGGATCGCCCACGACGAAGCGCTTCATCGACGGCCTCAAGGAGCGCCTCGGGCGCAAGGAGCTCGGCGACGCGGACAAGGTGTGGGAGGCCCTCAAGGCCGACGCGCTGTCGTTCCTCGACCTGGGCGCGCCTCCCTTCGCGGCGCGGGCCACGTCGAAGCCCCTGGTGATCTTGATGGTCGGCGTGAACGGCGCGGGCAAGACCACCACGATCGCCAAGCTCGCGACGCGGTACAAAGAGCAGGGCAAGACGGTGCTCCTCGCGGCGGGTGACACCTTCCGCGCGGCGGCCGTTGCGCAGCTCGAGATGTGGGGCAAGCGCGTGGGCGTGCCCGTGCACAAGGGCAGGGAGGGCGCCAAGCCCGGCGCGGTGGTCTTCGAAGCCGTCGCGCGGGGCGTCTCCGAGGGCGTCGACGTGATCATCGCCGACACCGCGGGGCGGCTTCAGACCAAGGCCCCGCTCATGGAAGAGCTCCGGAAGATCCGCGAGGCGTGTGGCAAGGCTTCACCGGGCGCCCCTCACGAGGTGCTCCTCGTGCTCGACGCGACGACGGGCCAGAACGCGATCAGTCAGGCGAGGGAGTTCCGCGAGACCCTGGAGCTCACGGGCGTGGTGCTGACCAAGCTCGATGGGACGGCCAAGGGCGGCGTGATCCTTGCGATTGCCGATGAATTCAAGCTCCCCGTGCGCTTCGTGGGAGTGGGCGAGAAGTCCGATGACCTCCGCGAGTTCGACCCCCGAGACTTCGTCGACGCCCTCTTCGCGAGGGATGGCGACGAGGAGACCCACGCGTGACGTGAGGGCCCTTCGGGGTGGCGTTGCCTGCTGCGACCCGGATTTCTGTTGAGGCGATTTTAAAGCGCGTGATATAGTCCGCGGCGATTTGGCTGATTGTCCTGTGATTTCAAGCACTTGGAAGTCACCGGATCGCGTGTGGCGAAGAGCGCCCGAGGCGCTTCAGGGAGAGAGCACAGGGGTGACGATGGGTCGCAAAACGATCGCCCGGTTCCTGCTGACAGCCGCGGTGCTGAGCCTTCCCCTCGCGGGAAACGCGCAGCGTCGTCGGCATAGCCAGGCACAGACGCCCGCGGCTGCGCCCGCGGCGGATCCGATGGCAGCACCGGCCGCGCAGGCTCAACCGGCTACGGGGGGCGGGTCCGACATGGACTTCAGCCAACCCGACCAGCCCGCCACACCGACGGCCGAACCCGCGCAGACCGAGCAGCCTGCGGGCGGCTCGAACCTGCAGCTCGAGGTCCCTGGCGGAGAGGTGACCGCGCAGCGGCACCCGTTCCGTGAGGAGATCTACGCGGTTCAGCAGATCTACGCGCTGCGCAACCACCGCCTGGAGCTCACGCCCACGGCGAACTTCGCGCTCAACGACCCGTTCGTGTCGCACACGGGCTTCGGTCTCAACGCGAACTACTGGATCTCGAACGTGCTGGCCGTGGGCCTCACGGGCGTGTTCTTCCAGGGGCTCAACGCGCAGTCCGACGTGAACGTCTTCGTGGGTCGTTCGACGGGCCTCGTGGTGCCCATCAACGAGTACCAGCTCGCCGCCGCGCTGAACTTCTCGTACGTGCCCCTCTACGGCAAGTTCTCGATGTTCTCGCGGTACATCTTCCACTGGGATCTGTACGTGAGCGCCGGCGTGGGCATCATGCGCTCGCGCCCCATCGCCGCGATCGACCCCGAGATCCGCACGTTCGACTGGAACACCAACATCCTGTTCGACGCGAACATCGGCTTCCGCATCTTCTTCTCGCGCTCGGTGGGCCTCACCCTGGAGCTCAGGAACTTCGTGTATCCCGAGCTCCTGGAGAACACGAACATCGCACCCGAAGGCTCCGCGACGGCGGCGAACTCTCGCCGCAACCGCGCCACCTGGACGGGTGAGTCGGCCCTCACCGACAACGTCATGCTCTCGGTGGGGCTCACGGTGTTCCTGCCCTTCTCGTTCTCCTACCACCTGCCCAAGTGACGCCGCGCGGACGCCAAGCCATGAGCAACACCTCCATGAAGCGACTGATCGGCACGATGGCCCTCGCGGGGGCCGCCCTCGCCGCCTCGCCCGCGCAGGCTCAAGAGATCCAGCTCCGCGGACCCCTCGCGGGCGCCCGCTCCGTGTCGCGCCTCGTGCAGCACCGCGAGGGCCGCTTCGCGGTCACCCCGATCTTCGGGATCTCGCTCCTCGACGAGTTCTCGCGCGACCTCTTCTTCGGCGTGCGCGCTGAATACCACTTCACCGACTGGCTCGGCCTCGGCGTGATGGGGGCCTTCGCGCCCGTGCACGTCAACACCTCGCTCACCGAGCAGGTGGGCGCGCGCTCGCCCGCGGGTACGGTCAACGTCCCCTACGCGAGCGCCGGGGGCCGCACGTCGACCACGCCGGCGCACGGCGGCTTCGCCGACCAGATCGGCCGCCGCAACTGGATGGCCGACATCCACCTCACGTTCATCCCGCTGCGCGGCAAGTTCGCGCTCTTTCAGAGCCTCGTCGCCGACATCGACTTCTTCGTCTTCGCGGGCGCGGCCTTCGTGGGCGTCGAGGAGCGCGCGGACACCTCGCTCAACTCCACGGCCACCGACGTGCAGCGCGCCGCGAGCCAGACCAACCGGGCCTCGCGCGTGGCCATCGCCCCGACCTTCGGCGCGGGTCTGAACTTCTACATCACGCGCTTCCTCTCGATCAATTTCGAGTACCGCGCGACGCCCTTCCAGTGGAACCGCTCGGGCACCGATGAGAACAGCACCGCGAGCCTCTGCGGCTCCGACGGTCGCCAGAGCTGCGCGGGCTTCTCGGACTACGTGTCGACGTACTTCAACCGCAACCCGGCGCAGCGTCAGACCGTGATCAACAGCGACGACCGCTCGTGGAGCTTCAACCAGATGTTCACGATCGGGCTCACCGTCTTCCTCCCGACGTCGCCCCGCGTAGGTCCTTGATCCGCCTCGCCACCGCGCTCGATCGCGCCCGGTGGAACGGCTTCGTCGAGCGCCACCCCCACGCATCCGTCTATCACCGCTGGGAGTGGACCGAGCTCTTCCGCTCGGTCTACGGCACCCCCGCGTTTCCGCTCCTCGCCCTCTATGAAGATTGTGTGCGGGGTGTGCTCCCGCTCACGCTCCTCACGGGGCCGACGGGGCATCGCTCGCTCGTCTCCGTGCCCTGGTTCGGTCACGGCGGCGCGATCGCGGATGACGACGCCACCTGGCGCTGCCTCCTCGACGCCGCCGAGGCCATCCGAGAAGAGCAACACGCGCGTCACGTCGAGCTCCGTCACGCGCACCCCGTCCCGCGCGACGCGCCGCCCGCGCGACACGGCAAGGTGCTCATGCACCTCGACCTCACGCCCGGCGAAGAGGGGCTCCTCAAGGCCATCGGCCCCAAGGCTCGCGCCGACATCCGACGCCCCGAGAAGGAAGGGGTCACCGCGCACATCGGCGGCGCCGAGCTCATCCCCGAGTTCCACGCCGCGTACGCCCACGTGATGCGCGACCTCGGGAGCCCGTGTCACGGCCGCGCGGTCTTCGAAGCCATCGTCGCGCGCATGCCCGAGCGCAGCTTCGTCGCCGTCGCGAGGTACCAGGGAGTTGCCATCGGTGGGGCCATTCTTGTTGGCATGGGCGACACGCTCGAGATCCCCTGCGCGGGCACGCTCCACCACCTCGCGCGCCTCCGCGGCAACATGCTCCTCTACTGGACCATCCTCCGAGAGGCCATGCGCCGCGGCTACAAGACCTTCTCGTTCGGCCGTTCGAGCGAGGACTCGGGCACCTACACGTTCAAGAAGAACTGGGGCGCCAGGCCCGTCGCGCTGCCCTACCACTACCTCCTCGCGCCGGGTGAAGAGCTCCCCGGCGCGGGCGCGGAGAATCCCCTCCTCGCGAACGTGAGTCGCGCGTGGCAGCACCTCCCCGTGAGCTTCACGAGCGCCCTCGGGCCGAGGCTCGTGCGACTGCTCCCGTAAGCCCCGCGCGCTTGCAGCGAAATTGACGGGAGAGCCTCGGACGTGCGCTGTGTAGGCGGCGCATGGAAAGCCCCCTTCACATCACGGTCTTTCGCGAGCGAGTGATCGAGCTGATCGCGCCGCGCGGGGGCGGCCTCTACGTCGACGTCACCCTCGGCCTTGGCGGTCACAGCGAGGCCATTCTCGAAGCGTCGCAGCCCGACGGAAGGGTCGTCTGCATCGACCGCGACCCGACGGCCATCGCGCGCTCGAAGGAGCGCCTCGCGCGCTTCGGAGACCGCGCCGAGTTTCACCACGCGACGATGTCGTCGGTGCGCGCGGTGCTCGACGGACGCCTCGTCGACGGCCTCGTCGCGGACCTCGGCGTGAGCTCTCCGCAGCTCGACGAGCCCGAGCGCGGAATGAGCTTTCGCGCCGAGGGCCCCCTCGACATGCGCATGGACCTCGACGGCGAGGTGACCGCGTGGAGCCTCGTGCGCGACCTGCGCGAGAACGACCTCGCCGACGTGATCTATCAGTACGGAGAGGAGCGCCGCTCGCGTCCCATCGCGCGCTCGATCAAGCGCGCCATCGAGGCGGGCGAGATGGAGACCACGAAGCAGCTCGCGTCGGCCATCTACCGCGTGATGGGCCCGCCGCGCTTCGGCACGCTCGACCCCGCGACGCGGACCTTTCAGGCCCTGCGCATCGCCGTGAACGACGAGCTCGGCGAGCTCGACCAACTGCTCGCCGCGGTGCCCGACGTCCTCGCCGACGGCGGCGTCGCCGCGATCATCTCGTTTCACTCGCTCGAAGACCGCAAGGTCAAGCACGCCTTCCGCGATGCGGATTCGCTCGAGGTGATGACAAAGAAGCCCATCGAGCCCGGCGACGACGAGTGCCGCGAGAACCCGAGGGCCCGCAGCGCAAAGCTGCGCGCCGCGCGACGCGCGGTGAGAGACGGAGAGGAGGAGGCGTGAGCTCGACGCGGTTCATGGTGATGTTCAGCCTCGCGGTGGTCTCGTCGGTGGCGGCGTTCGTGGTGCACCTCGCGCTGCGAAACCAGAACATCACGATGGGGTACGAGGTCGAGCGCGCGCGCACCGAGGCGCTGCGGCTACGCGGTGACATCAACCAGGTGAGGCTCGAGCTCGCCGCGCGGCGCTCGCCCGCGGCGCTCGAAGACATCGGACGCGCGGAGCTGGGCATGGTCGGCCCCGACCGCGTCCCGACGCTCGTGGCAGGCGGCGCGACGCGACCCGCGCGCGCCAGCGGGAGGCCCCGGTGAGGAACCTCGATCCCAACCGCGCCAGGTGGATGCGCGTGCGCCTCTCGATCCTCGTGTGCCTCCTCGGCGTGGGCTTCACGCGCCTCGTCGGCGCCGCGTGGGACCTCCAGGTGCGACGCGCGCCCGTGCTCCGCGAAGAGGCCGAGCAGCAGTACACGCGTCAGGTCGAGTTCTCTCCGCGCCGCGGCACCATCTACGACCGCCATCACAACCCCCTCGCGGTGAGCGTCGTCTCGCCGTCGCTGTCGGCCTCTCCGCGGCGTCTCTCGACCATCCGCGGCCTCGACCTCGACGGCCTCGCGTCACGCCTCGCCACCGCGCTCTCGCTCCCCGTGGCCGACGTGCGCGCGCGCGTCGGGAGCCAGCGCGGCTTCGTGTGGCTCAAGCGTCACATGTCTCCGCAGGAGCACACCCGCGTGCAGGAGATCATGCGCGAGCTGCACCTCCGCAACCGCGACGGGCTCGAGCTCATCGAGGAGAGCCGCCGCTGGTATCCCAACCGCGAGCTCGCGGCGCACATCGTGGGCTTCGTGGGCTCCGACGGACACGGGCTCGAAGGGCTCGAGCGCTCCCTCGACGCGAACCTCCGCGGGCGCATGGTCGCCGTGCAGGGCCTCCGCGACGCGCGCGGCAACCTCGTCTTCGCCGACGGCCTCACGCCTGGAATGGGCCAGGCCGGCGACGACGTGACCGTCACCCTCGACTCGACCATTCAGCACATCGTCGAGCGCGAGCTGGCCCTCACCTGCCAGGTCTTCGAAGCGCGCGGCGGCAGCGTCATCGTGACCGACCCCAACACGGGCGAGGTCTACGCGATGGCGAGCTATCCCACGTACAACCCCAACGAGTTCAACCTCTCCGACGCCGAGGCGCGACGCAACCGCGCCATCGCCGACCGCTTCGAACCGGGCTCGACGCTCAAGGTGTTCTCCGTCGGCGGCGCCCTCGACGCGGGCGTCGTGCGTCCGGGGCAGGAGATCAACTGCTACGGCGGCACGTACACCATCGGCGACCTCACGATCCACGACTCGCACCCCGAGCAGATGCTCACGCCGATGCTCGTGCTCTCGCGGTCGAGCAACATCGGCGCGGCGCAGATCGGGCTCGCCCTCGGCGCCGAAGGGCTCGAGCGCGCGTACCGTCGCTTCGGCTTCGGAGAGCGCACGGGACTGCCGCTCCCCGGTGAGGCGCGCGCGCGCTTCGGCGAGCGTCGCTGGTACGACGTCGAGGTCGCCACGGTGGCCTTCGGACAGGGCATCGGCGTGACCTCCGCGCAGCTCTCGCAGGCCCTCGGCGCCGTCGCCAACGGCGGCAGGCTCGTGCATCCGCTGCTCGTCTCGCGCATCACCGACGCGACGGGATCGCTCGTGTCAGAGAACACGCCCGACCCCGGTCGCACGGCCATGAGCCCGAACATCTCGCGGCTCGTCTCCGAGATGCTCACCGCCGTCACCGAAGACCAGGGGACGGGCGTCGAAGCGGCCATCGCGGGTGTGCGCGTGGCGGGCAAGACGGGCACCGCGCAGAAGGCCCGCGAGCACGCGCACGGCTACGACGACCAGCGCTGGGTGAGCTCGTTCATCGGCTTCGCACCCGCCGAGCGTCCGAGGCTCGTGATCACCGTGGTCATCGACGAGCCGCAGATCTCGCACGCGGGCGGAGCCGTCGCCGCGCCGCTCTTTCACCGCGTGATGGAGCAGTCGTTGCGCTACCTCGGCGCGCTCCCGTCGGCGCAGCGGGCGATGGACTTTCCGCGCGGGGTGACGCCAGCGCAGCCCTCGCAGCCCGCGGCGCGTCGGCGTGAGGCCGCGCACGGAGACGCGGGCGTGCAGTGCGTGGTGCCCGACCTCTCGCGCATGACCCTCCGCGACGCGCGAAGGGCGCTCAACGACCGCGGCCTCGACGGAGCCTTCGAAGGCGCGGGCGTCGTGGTACGACAGGATCCCCCCGCGGGGACCGCGTGCAGCGCGTCGACGGGCGTGCGCGCGTGGGCCGAGCCCGGGGGCGGATACGTCCCCGTGGCGACGCAGACCACGGCGGCCGACGAGGTGCCACGATGACCGCAGAACATCAGCCCGGACTCCGAGGCGCGACGCTCGGTGACCTCGCGAAGGAACTCCACGACGCGCGTGTGATCGGAGACCCCGACACGCGCGTACGAGACGTGCGACACGACTCGCGCGAGGTCACCGCCGGCGATCTCTTCGTGGCGCGTCCAGGCACGAAGACCGACGGGGCCCGCTTCGCGCTCGACGCCATCGCGCGAGGCGCCGTGGCGGTCGCGTCTCCCACGGAGCTCGCGGTGCCCGTTCCGCAGATCGTGGTGCCCGACATCGAGGGCGCGCTCGCGTTCATGTCGAGCTACGTGTGGACGCACCCGACCTGGGTGCTCGACGTCATCGGCATCACCGGCACCAACGGCAAGACCACCACCGCGTGGCTCGTCGAGCACGCGCTGCGAAGGCTCGGCGCGCGTCCCGGCCTCCTCGGCACCGTGGCGCATCGGTACGGCGCGCTCACCTGGCCCGCGCTGCACACCACGCCCGAGGCCGACGACATCGCGCGCCGCTTCGCCGCCATGCGCGACGCGGGCGCCACGCACGCCGTGATGGAGGTGAGCTCCCACGCCATCGCCCTCAAGCGCGTCGGGGCCGTGCGCTTTCGCGTCGCCGCGCTCACCAACATCACGCAGGACCACCTCGATTTTCACGGCACCATGGAGCGCTACATCGCCGCCAAGCGCGCGCTCTTCGAGGAGTTCGGACCGGGCGCGTCGGTGGTCAACGTCGACGACGCCACGGGCGCCGACCTCGCGCGCACCGTCCCCGACGCCGTCTCGTACAGCGCGCGCGGCGCCGCCGCGACCCTCTCGGTGCGATCGGGCGGGGCGCGTCACGGCGGCATCGAGGCCGAGGTGCAGACGCCCGACGGCGTGCTCACCATGCGCTCTCCCCTCGCGGGCGCGCACAACGTCGAGAACCTCCTCGCGGCGCTCGGAATCCTCGGCGCGATGGACTTCCCCTACGCCCGCGCGCTCGACGCCCTCTCCGACGCGAAGGGCGCGCCCGGTCGCCTCGAACGCGTCACGCCCACGAGGGGAGTTGCTGGCTTCGACGTGCTCGTCGACTACGCGCACACCCCCGACGCGCTCGAGCGCGTGATCGCCTCGGTGCGCGCCACGACGCCCGCGCGCGTCATCTGCCTCTTCGGCTGCGGCGGAGACCGCGACCGCGCGAAGCGTCCGCTCATGGGCGCCGCGGCGGCGAGGGGCGCCGACGTCGTGATCGTCACGAGCGACAACCCCCGCAGCGAAGACCCCGCCGAGATCGCGCGCGCCGCCGCCGAAGGCGTGCGCAGCGAGGGAATGTCCGAGGCGCAGGGCGCGCACCCCGCGAAGGGTGAGTTCGTCGTGGTGCTCGATCGACGCGAGGCCATTTCGCTCGCTGTGAGCATCGCGCGCGACGGAGACACCGTGCTCATCGCGGGCAAGGGGCACGAGACCACGCAGGAGGTCATGGGCGTGCGCTCCCCCTTCGACGACCGCGACGAGGCGCGCGCCGCGCTCGATCGAATCAGCGCGGGCTGACATATCCGGTCCGCCCCGCGATCGTGAGGCTTGACCGCGCGTCGGCCTCCGTGATGCGCTGACCCACGCCATGGGAACCACCGCTCCGCTCGCCGCGCTCCGCGCGTGCCGCGCGCTCCATCGGGTCGACACCGCCACGCTCGAAGCCCTCGCTGCAAGCGCGCGCGTCGAGACGCTCCCCGCCGACACGCGCCTCGTCGCCTGGGGTGAAGCCCCCACGGCGCTCTACGTCGTCCTCGACGGAGAGGTCGCCCTCACGCGCGCCACCGCGGGCGGCGGCTCGTCGTCGCGGACGCTCCGTCGTGCGGGGATCTTCTCGGAAGGGGGCGCCGTGCAGTCTCCGCCCGCGCACATCGGCGCGCGCCTCACGTGCGCGTCGACGGTGCTGTCGATCCCGTACGCGTCGCTCGCGCCCGCGCTCGCGGCGTCGGCGACGCTGCGCGAGGCCCTCCTCGACCTCGCGACGGTGCGCGACCACGAGCGCGAGATCGTCGCCGCGCTGCGCCGCTCTTCGCTCGCGGGCGCCACGCTGATGCGTCGGCTGCGGGAGCGCCTCGACGAGGCCGACGTCGAGCACTACGCCGCGGGCGCCACGCTCGTCGCGCAGGGGTCGAAGCCCTTCGGCGCCTTCTTTCTCCTCGACGGATCGCTCGAACAGGTGCGCCACGAGGGCGCCGCGGCCACGGTGGTCGACACGGTGTACGCGGGCGAGGTCCTCTGCGACTACGCGCTGCTCATGAGCGTGCCCGAGCCGCTGGAGCTGCGCGCGTCGGCGCCCGTTCAGATCGTGCGCTTCCCTTCGCTCGACGCGCGTGCGGCGACGGCCACGACGGCCACGACGACGGTCGATGTCCGCGCGCTCGTGGGACCAAACGACGAGGGCGTCACGGAGCTCGGCCGCGTGATCGTCGCGCAGCTCCGGGGCACGCACGGCGACGCGATCTCGAAGCTGCGTCTGCGATTCGGTGAGGTCTCCGACGCGCGCGTCGAGCCGTCGAACGCGCCCGTGATCGACGTGACGCTCCCCGCCGACGCGCGCGCTGGAGAGGCGCTCGGCGCGCAGCTCACGCGCTACAACCGCTTCACCGCGATGGCGCTCGTCGACGCGACGGGGCTCACCGACGAGCAGGCGTCGTGGATCGCGCCGCAGCTGCGAGGCGTCATCCACGCGCAGCGCCACCCCGATGATCCGATTCCGCAGGGGAGCCTGCGCGAACTCGACGCGCTGCGCGTGGGGCTCGTGTCGGGCGCAGGAACAAAGCCCTGGGCGCCCGCGACGCTGCGTCTCCCGCGCGGGGCCGCGTTCGGCGCGGCGAGGCCCGGGAGCGATGTTCACGAGGCGATCGCGCGCGTGGGCAGGTCGCTCACGGGGCGGCGCGTGGGCGTGGCGCTCGGCGGCGGCGGCGCGTGGGGCTACGCGCACGTCGGCCTGCTCAAGGGGATGGCCGCGCGAGGGATTCCCGTCGACGTGCTCGCGGGGTGCAGCTTCGGCGCGGTGGTGGGCGCCTACTACGCCGCGCTCGGAGACCGCGGGCTCGATCAGGTGAAGTCGTCGGGGCCGCGCCTCTCGCGCGCGGTGCACCTCGCGATGATCTCGTCGGAGTCGGTGTCGCGCACCGTCGAGAAGGAGCTCGGGACGCACTACATCGAGTCGCTGCTGCGGCCGTACTTCCCCGTGGCGACGGAGATCTCGTCGGGGGCGCAGCGCACGATCCGCCTGGGCGGTCTGCACGAGGGCGTGCGCGCGAGCGGCGCGTTCCCCGGGATGTTCACGCCGGTGACGAGCGCCTCGGGGCGGCTCGTCGATGGCGGCATCGTGAACAACGTCCCCGAGGACGTCCCCGCGCGCGAGGGCGCGCAGCTCGTGATCGCGTCGAACATCGTGTCGGCGCCGTCGAAGGAGCCCGTCCCGACGCCCATGTTCGAGGGCCGCTGGGGGAGGGCGCTCCACGAGTTCTCTCCCATCCTGCGCATGCGCGACCTCGTGCGCTCGATGCTGGTGCTGATGCACACGGCGGGAGCGAGCGACGCGTACCTCGCCGACGTGACCTTCTCGCCGCCCGTCCCCGACGTGGTGCCGTGGGATTTCAGCCAGGCCGATCGCGTGATCGAGCACGCGCGCGAGTCGCTCGACCGCTCGCTCGCGGAGATCGAGTCGCGTTGGCGCGCGCTCGCGGCGCCGCGGCTGCCGGGGCAGGAGCGCGACGACGACGCGGAAGATCGCAGCGACGCGGTGACGTAGCGGGGCGAACGGGGCGTTGACGCGATCGCGTCGCGGTCGTCGCTCAGCGCCCGGTGTGCTTGCGAGCGGCCAGGGCGAGCGCATCCGCGCTGTCGAGCGCCGTGTTCAGCAGCGTCCGCGCGGTAGCGCGCTCCTCGTCGGCGATCAGAAGAGAGGCCGCGACGCGATCAGCCACGGGCGTGACGGTGGTATCGTCGCGGGCATGAAGGCGAACGCTCCCATCCCGCCGAACGTCGGGTACGAGGGGGATTTTCCTCCAGAGCGCTGGTACCTGTCCGACGGGTTCAAGATGCCCATCAGCGCGCAGATGCAGCGGCGTGAAGACGTGATCCAGCAGACCTTCGAGGCGTACGTCGCGAGAGAGAAGCGAGACGCGTCGATCCTGGCGAACGTCGCGCTGCGATGGGACGAGCTCCACCCCGGCGTGGGCGTCGACCCCGACGTGATGTGGGTCGAGCCCGCGCTGCCGAAGCGGCACCGCAGCGTGCTGACGTGGAAGCCTGGCGTGTCACCGCCGCGCGTCGCGGTCGAGATCGTGGGACGCGACACGGCGCAGAAGGACTACACCTACGGCCCGACGAAGTTCGGCGCCTCGAAGACGCGCGAGCTGTGGATCTTCGACCCCGAGGGCTTCGGCAAGACCGACGACGGACGCGGCCCGTGGGTGCTCCAGGTGTGGCGCACGGTGAAGGGCGTCTTTCAGCGCGCCTACGCGGGCGACGGGCCGTACTTCTCGCGCGAGCTCGGCGCGTGGCTCGTGGTGGTCGATGATCTGCTGCGCGTCTCGAACGATCGCGCGGGCACCGACCTGTGGCCCACGGCCGCGGAGGCGCGCGCCGCCGCAGAGGAGCGCGCGGACGCCGAGTCCGCCGCGAGGAGCGCCGCAGAGGACCGCGCGAACGCCGCGGAGGCGAGGGTGCGTGAGCTCGAGGCGATGATGGCGA
>JBPOHC010000623.1:0-4141 GCA_052035985.1 Myxococcota bacterium
TGCACGACGCGGGCGTGGTGCACCGCGACCTCAAGCCCGAGAACATCTTTCTGGTGCGCACGCGCGGCGCCGCGGTGTTCCCCAAGGTGCTCGATTTCGGCATCGCGAAGGCGGGCGGCGACGACAAGGCGATGGCCCTCACGCGCACGGCGACGGTGCTCGGAACGCCCTACTACATGTCTCCCGAGCAGGCGCACGAGTCGAAGAACATCGACGCGCGCAGCGACCAGTGGGCCCTCGGCGTGATCGTCTACGAGTGCCTCACGGGCGTCCGTCCGTTCACCGGAGACTCGCTGCTCGAGGTCTTCGGCAAGATCGCCAGCGGACGCCTCGCGCCCCTCGCCGAGGTCTCGCCCTCCACACCCGCGGCGCTCGTGACCGTCGTCGATCGCATGCTCCGAGTCTCACCCGCAGACCGCTTCGAAGACGTGCGCGCCGCAGGTCGCGCGCTCCTTCCGCTGGCCTCTGACGCCTCGCGGGTGCGCTGGTCCGAGGACTTCACGGGCTCGCCCGACGCCCCGCGTTCTTCGCCGTGGGTCGTGGCGCCTGACGCCGCGCGGGTCTCGCTCGCGGGCACCCTCGCGCCGCGCGAGAGCGTCGCTCCCACGCCTTCGACTGCCGTACGCGCACCCGCGTGGCGAGGCCCCGCGCTCATCGCATCGCTCGCGCTCGTCGCGATCGCGGCGTTCGTCGCGCTGCGTCCGTCGCCCGCGTCGAGCACGGCCCCGACCACGCCTCCGACACACCCGCAGCCGCCCGCCGCGCAGCCCGTCGTCGCAACACCCCTCACGGCGCAGCCGCCCGCAGCGCAGCCCCTCGCGGCGCAGCCCGTCGCCGACGCCGCCGCGCCTGCGCCCGACGCCGCAACGCCCGCAGCGGTCGTCGCAGAGCCCGTCACCGAGCGGCCTCGACGTCACGGCCACGGGCGCCGCAGACACCACGGCTCGACGGGCGAAGAGCCCGCCCTCGGCGCCAACGGCGTGGTGATCCGCTGAGGTCGTTCGCGCTCAGTGTTTGAACGTCGAAGAGGTTGCGACGAAACTCGCCTCCGATGCGAAGCCACCTCGTCCTCGCCACGCTGATCTCGCTCGCCCTGGGATGCTCCCGCACCCCGAACAGGACCCCGCAACCGCGACGCCCGACCGCCGCGCCCTCCGCCGCGACACCCTCCGCTGCGACGCCCTCCGCGGCGGCCCCCGAAGCGACGCCGACCGCTGCGGCACCGCCCCCTGCGACGCCGACCGCTGCGCCCCCCGAAGAGACCCCGACCGCTGCGCCCTCGCACGCTGCGTCCCCGCCCGCCGTGCTCGCCCCGCAGCGGTGGCCGGGTGAGGCGACGTCGCTCGCAGACGCGGCCGGGCAGGCCAGCGCGATCGTCGTGGCGCGCCTCGGGACGCTCGGCAGACCCTCGGCCGCCGCGATGGAGGTGACGGCCTTCGACACCACGCGATGGACGGTCAACCGGACTCTGCGAGGCACGCCCCAGGGCCCCCTGACGCTCGCGCTGCGAGTGCAGACGCTCCCGGCGGATCAGGTCGAGCAGGTCCCGCGACCCGGCGAGGACTACGTGCTGTTCCTCGCTGGAGGCTCGAACGGCGTCACGGAGATTCGCAAGATCGTCCCCGCCACGCCCGCGAACGTGACCCGGGTCGAGCAGGTCACGCGCTGATCGACGCGGCCGCGCGCGCCCCCCGGTTTGTATACTCCGCGCCGATGGAACTCCCGGTTCGTCTCACAGGGGCGCTCGTGTACGCCAGCCCCGCCGCGCTCAAGGCCGCGGCGAAGCTCCAGCAGGCCACCGCCTTCGCGCTCCCCGCCGGAGCCTCGCTGACCGGCACTCGCTGCGAGGTCGACTTCGACGGAACCCTCTCGCTCGACGCCTGGGGACACGCCGTTCAGGCGCTCCAGACGCTCGCGTTCAACGCCGCGTCGGGCGCCGTCGCGGTGACCCTCACGAGCCTCCGCGTGCGCTACGAGGTGCGCGCGGGAGGGTCGGTGTTCCCCTTCGTCGACGAGCGACCGACGGGGTCGCGGTATCGCCTCGGATCGCTCTCGTTCCGAGCGCCGCACGCCATCGGCGCGATGGCCGTCTCGCCCGATGGGAGGCGCCTCGCGCTCGGCACGCAGAAGGCCCCCAGCGACCGCGAGCGCTGCCTCCCCATCGCCCTCGCGCGGGTGGCCGCGGGCGCCGCGTGGGGCGCCGACGAAGTGCGCGTGTGGAACCTCTCCACGGGCGAGCTCACGCACCGCGTCCTCGGCCGCAGCCGCGCCGTCTACGACCTCGCCTTCTCGCCCGACGGAGACCGCCTCGCGTGCGTATCGTCCGAGGTCGCGAGCTACCCCAAGAAGCCCGGCAAGGTGCGCCAGAAGTACGGCCAGCCCGTCGAGATGCAGGCGCACCTCTTCGACCTCCGCACGGGCGCCGACGTGATGCTCGGCAAGCCCGGCGCGCGCGTCGTGGCCTTCTCTCACGATGGCGCGCTCCTCGCCGTCTCGGGTGAGAAGGCCACCGAGCTCTACGACGCCGCCTCGACGAAGCTCGTCGCCGCGCTCGACGCCGTCGGCCGCGAGGCCGCGCTCGCGCTCTCGTTCTCGCACGACGACCGCTACCTCCTCACGGTCACGGGAAACTCCGAGGCGCGCACCTACGACGTCGCCTCGCGAAAGCTCGCGGCGACCGTCGCGCACGGGTGTTTCACCAACACCGCCAACGGCGTGTTCGTCCCGGGGACGCACACGGTCTTCATGCCCTTTCGCGGCGCGAAGGGCCTCTTCGACGCGGCCACGGGGGCGCCCGTGACGTCCGCGCTCGACGGCCTCGACGACGACGGCTGGCACGGTTGGGCCCTCTGCGACGAGGCCCGCCGCGAGCTCACCCTCTCACGCTTCACCCAGCGCGACGTGAGGCGCTGGCGACTGCCCTCGGGCGAGCGCGTCGAGACCGCTGTCACCGACCTCGAAGACCACGCGACCTACCAGGGCACGAACCTCGCGCTCGACCCGCGAGACGGCGCGATCCTGCACGCGAGCCACTACCACGGGGCGCGCGTCCCCGAGCGCATCGACGTCACGACGGGCGCGCGGGCGACCCTCGACGGGATGTTCCCCGCCAACGCCACCGCGCGCTTCGCTTCGAACGAGGTGCTGTGCGTGCAGCACGGTCCCACGCTGCGTCGCGTCCGCGCGGACGACGGCGCGCTCCTCGGCGAGCACACGCTCGGCCCGCACCTCTCGGTGTGCGCCTACGCCTGCGACGCGACGGCGGTCTACGCCACGCGAAACCAGCAGCTCGTTCTCATCGACCTCGTGGAGCGCGCCGAGACCACGCTCCCCGGAGCGCGGTGGGGCTACTTCGTCACCACCAGCCCGAGCGGCGCGCGGCTCGCGGGGCAGACCGTCGACGCCAACGCCCTGCGGCTCCTCGATCTGCGCTCGGGCGCGCTGCGCGACATCGAGATGAACGGACGCGTCTCCGCCATCGCCTTCGTCGACGACGACCGCGTCGCGGTGGTGCTCTACGCCCCCGAGGGCAAGTCGCTGGTCCTCGTCGACTGGGCGCGCGGCGTCGTCACGCGCACCGAGCGAGGCGCGCTCGGCGGGCTGACCGCGCATGACGGAGTGCTCACCGAGCTCGATTTTCTGGGACGCGCGCGCGTCCGCGACGCCGACCTCTCGGTGTCGATCGCCACGCACACGGTGGCCGAGGCGCCGTGGACCGCGCACGTCGCGCCGGGGATGCGCGGCGCGGTGCTCACGAGCGGCAACATCGTTCAAGTGCTCTCGCTCGCGGGCGACGCGCCGAGGGAGACGTGGTCGGGCGCGCCCCACAGCGGCGACGTCGAGTGGGTGGCCTGGTCGCCCGACGGACGCCGCTTCGCCACCCTGGGCACCGAAGGCACCGCCCTCGTGTGGGACGCGCCGTAGGGCCTGTCCCAGAGCGAGCGGCGTACGTGCCAGGCACGCGAACAATCGCCCCAAAGGACCGGCGGCGGTCACGACGCCGGGGGCGATCTCAGCGCGACGCCCCGGCGTCCTTACGGCCGCCGGTTCCTTCAGCCACGATCAACGTAAAGGACCGGCGGCGGTAACGACGCCGGGGGCGATCTCAGCGCGACGCCCCGGCGTCCTTACGGCCGCCGGT
>JBPOHC010000287.1:0-15111 GCA_052035985.1 Myxococcota bacterium
GCCTTGTACGCATCCACGACGCGCTCGCGGAGGTCGGTGCTGTATGCGCGCATGACGCGCCTCCTCCAGAAACGATATGCCAACCGCGCGCCAACCGCGTACCAGACTCATGTGATCGCCGCTCTAAAGCGGTTTCCGCGAGATGAGAGCAACGATGAGCGCGAACCGGGGGAGAGGGTCAGCTCCCGTAGCGGGCGACGAGGGCCTTCGCGCGCTCGACGAAGCCCGCCATGTGGTAGCGCTCGAACTCGGCCCAGGTGCAGAACGACGTGGGGTCCGTGACCCTGTCGACGAAGACCTTGCCGAAGAGGTGGTCGACCTCGTGCTGCCACGTGCCCGCGGTGAGGCCCTTCACGAGCGTGTCGACCTCGTTGCCCTCGCGGTCCCAGTAGCGCACGCGGATCTCGGTGCAGCGCGGGACGAGCCCACGGAAGTTGGGCACCGAGAGGCACCCCTCGTAGTTGTCGAAGCGCTCGTCGGTGAGGAACTCGATCGTCGGGTTCACCGCGACCGTGAGCGGGATGTCGGGCTTGTAGGGGTAGCGCGGGTTCTTCTTCACCTCGAGCGCGCAGATCATCACCGACTCGTAGATCTGCGGCGCCGCGAGGCCCGCGCCGTTGGCGTCGCGCATCGTCTCGACGAGGTCGTCGATGAAGCGCTGCATGTCGGGCGCGAGCAGCTCCTCGCGGGTGAGCGTGCGCGCCGTCTGCCTGAGGATCGGATGCCCGATGTGAGCGATCTTTCGGAGGGTCATCGTTGGGACCACGGAGACTACCAGAGCGCGAGAAGAACGCGTCGCGTGCGATGCGTGCGTGCACGGAACGTCAGCGTGCGCGCAATCATTGCCGTGACGGATCTCGGGTGCGCTTCGAAGCTGCGGTCAGAAGCGCTTGCACAGGGGTTGCTATGGGCGGCTCCCACCATGGCGATCGACTACACCTCGAAGATTCCGAACAACGTCGACCTCGCGAGCAACAAGCAGTTGCAGCGCGCGCTCGAGCACTGGCAGCCGAAGTATCTCGACTGGTGGCGCGAGATGGGACCCGAGGGGTCGGCCAACCATGACGTGTATCTCCGTACTGCGGTGAGCGTTGACCCGAAGGGGTGGGCGCACTTCGAACACGTGAAGATGCCCGACTACCGATGGGGCATCTTTCTCACGCCGCGCGAGCACGAGCGAACGATCGGCTTCGGTGAGCACAAGGGCGCGCCCGCGTGGGAGGAGGTCCCCGGCGAGTACCGCAGCACGCTGCGACGGATCATCGTGACGCAGGCCGACACGGAGCCCGCCTCGGTGGAGCAGCAGCGGTACCTCGGCGCGAGCTGCCCCTCGCTCTACGACCTCCGCAACCTCTATCAGGTCAACGTCGAAGAGGGGCGCCACCTCTGGGCGATGGTCTACCTCCTCCACGCCCACTTCGGACGCGACGGTCGCGAGGAGGGCGAGGCCCTTCTGGAGCGCAGGTCGGGAGACGCCGATCGTCCGCGCATCCTCGGAGCCTTCAACGAGCGCACGCCCGACTGGCTGTCGTTCTTTCTCTTCACCTTCCTCACGGACCGCGATGGCAAGTACCAGCTCGCGGCGCTGGCCGAGTCGGGCTTCGACCCGCTCGCGCGCTCGACGCGCTTCATGCTCACCGAAGAGGCGCATCACCTCTTCGTGGGCGAGTCGGGCATCGGCCGCGTGCTCCAGCGCACCGCCGAGGTGATGAAGCAGCACAACACCGAGGACCCCGACAAGCTCCGCGCGCTCGGCGTGATCGACGTGCCGACGCTCCAGCGGTACCTCAACTTCCACTTCAGCGTGACGCTCGACCTCTACGGCGGCGAGGTGTCTTCGAACGCGTCGACCTTCTTCAACATGGGCATCAAAGGCCGCTTCGAAGAGTCGAAGCTCAACGACGACCACGTGCTCAAGGGCGCCACGTACCCGATGCTCGAGATCGACGGCGGACGCTTCGTCGAGCGCCGCGTCGACGCCACGCTGGCCCTCAACGAGCGCCTCCGCGACGACTACATCAAGGACTGCCAGGCCGGCGTCGACCGCTGGAACAAGATCCTCGAGAAGGGCGGCACCTCGCAGCGCCTCTCGCTCGCGCACAAAGCTTTCCATCGGAAGATCGGCGCCTACGCGGGCCGTCACGTGACCCCCGACGGACGCGTGGTGAGCGACACCGAGTGGAACGCGCTCGCCGCCAAGTGGCTCCCCTCGGACGCCGATCACGCCTTCGTGCAGGCCGTCTCGGGCGCAGTGACGAAGCCCGGCCAGTACGCCAACTGGATCGCACCGCCCCCGCGCGGGATCAACAACCAGGCGGCGGACTTCGAGTACGTCCGCTTCCACTGATCGCGCTGAAACAACCGCCGTGACAGCCCTCCTCGCGCGACAGCACCTCATCGACCCTGAGGTCTGCATCCGGTGCAACACCTGCGAAGCGGCGTGCCCTCGCGACGCCATCACGCACGACCGTAACAACTACGTCGTGCGCTTCGAGGTCTGTAACAACTGCGGCGACTGCCTCCCGCCGTGCCCCACGGGCGCCATCGACTCGTGGCGGCAGGTCGCGAAGCCCTGGTCCGTCGACGACCAGCTCGCGTGGACGTCGCTCCCTCCCGACGAGCGGCCCGAGAGCGCCGCGGCGGGGAGCGTCCCTGACGAGGTGACGACGCTCACCGAGCGCGCGACGGCCACGGTGGGGCACGTGCCTCCGCCCTGGTCCGCGGCGCATCCCTACGTGGGGCTCTACACCGCCGAGCTCCCCGCGGTCGCCACGGTGGTGGGCAACTACCGCCTCACGAGCGAAGAGAGCGAGAGCGACATCCGTCACCTCGTGCTCGACTTCGGGAGCCTCGCGTTCCCCGTGCTCGAAGGGCAGACCCTCGGGGTGCTCACGCCGGGCCTCGACACCGACGGGAGGCCCCACGCGGTGCGCCTCTACTCCATCGCGTCGCCGCGCGACGGCGAGCGACCGAGGCACAACAACCTCGCGCTCACGGTCAAGCGCGTCACCCGCGACCGCGACGGAAAGCCCTCGCACGGCGTCGCTTCGAACTACCTCTGCGACCTCACGCGCGGCGCCGAGGTGAGGGTCACGGGCCCGTACGGATCGAGCTTCCTCATGCCGAATCACCCCGGCGCGAAGCTCCTGATGATCTGCACCGGAACCGGCGCCGCGCCCATGCGCGCGATGACCGAGCGCCGTCGCCGTCGCCTCGCGCTCAACGAGGGCGGCGAGATCCTGCTCTTCTTCGGCGCGCGCAGCCCGCAGGAGCTGCCCTATCACGGCCCGCTCATGAAGCTCCCCCGCTCGCTCATCGACGTGGAGCTCGCCTTCTCGCGCATCGCCGACCGCCCCAAGCAGTACGTGCAAGACCGCATCAGGGCGCGCGCCGACGACGTCTTCAGGCTCGTGAGCGACCGCGACTGCTTCGTCTACGTGTGCGGCCACAAGCGCATGGAGATCGGCGTCACCGAGGCCCTCCGCGACGTGTGCCGCGCGCACGGCGTCGACTGGGACGCGCGCCGCGACGAGATGAAGCGCGAAGGGCGCTTCCACATCGAGACGTACTGAACCAACCGATCGAAGAGAGCGACGCTGTTCAGCGCAGCGGGCGTCCGAACGCGACGCTCGCGGGCGTGATGGCTGCCGTGCGCGAGCCGCTCCAGCCGTAGCCCGTGGGGGCGTCGGTGGTGGCGTCTGAGGTGATGAGCAGCGTGCCCGTGCCGAGGCCCGAGCGGTGCTGCGACTGCGGTCCGCGCGTGTCGTTGTCGTGGGGCTGCGAGGTCGAGTCGGTGACCCGCACGAGCCACCCCTCGCCCGCGGTGTTCCGCACGGGCGGCGCGGCCACGAAGCACACGTGATGACCGCCCGCGGGATGCGGGCCCACGGGACGGCGCCACGCGATCACGTCGCCCGCGCGCAGGTCGGATACGCGCCCGAGCCGCAGCCACGCGTCGCCCGCGACGAGCTCCGTCGAGGCCGTCGCGAGGATGTCGTGGTAGTCGCGGGCCGTCGGGCTCCGCGCGCGCACCTGCGCGAAGACCGCGCGATGCGCCGCGGGCGTGGCGCGACGGAGCACCCAGGTCACGAGGCCCGGCGCGTCGATCTCGTAGTGCCCCATGAGCGGGTCGATGCGGTTGTCCATCGAGTAGCGCGTGAACTGGAGCGTGGTCTCCATGCGCTGGAGCACCGTGGTCACCGGCGAGGGCGGCGGCGCCGGGGGGCGCACCGCGACGGCGGCCCTGAGCGCGCGACGGGTGACGGGCCTGAGTCTGAGCGCGCGCTGCGTGACCGTCGGCGCGGCGGCGGCACGGATCACCCGTCCGAGGGGGCGTCCCGGTCGCGGCTGAGCGTCGGCGGACGCCGCGCCCGCGAGCATCGCGAGGCCGAGCGCCAGGAGGCTGAGGGTCGTTCGCATGGGTGTCGACGCGGTACAGCGTCGCGGCCGGGAGCGCACCTTTTCGACAGAGCGACGGAGCGCACCGACGCGGTTGACACTCGCGAGGTGCCGCGCGTCCAATGCGCGCATGTCACAGCCGTATGGGAGCAACGGGCCGTCTCCGTGGGGATCACCGCCGTCCGCGCAGTGGGGCGCGCCGCCGCCTCCGCCCAAATCGAACGCGCTGAAGTTCCTGGGGATCGGGTGCCTCGCGGTGATCCTGCTGTCGTGCATCGGCGGCGTGGTCTCGATGCTCGTGCTGCGCGGCGCGGTGAGGAACTTCGGGCCCGGTCACGAGGTGGGCACGACCTTCGTGTCGCCGGGCACCCCCTACACGCTCACGTATGTGACCCAGAGCGGCGACGAGTCGGGCGTGTGGCTCGACGTCGACCTCGGATACTCGCAGGGCATCCAGCTCACGGGCCCCCTCGCGGTGCGCGTCAACGGAACGGTCATCGCCCAATACAACGTCAACATGACGAGCGGGAGCTGCGCGGCGCCCGTGCGCGAGGTGACGACCTCGTTCTGCATTGGATGGCGCACCTCCGAGATCAACGGCCAGGGATCGCTCGCGGGCCAGACGCGGATGTTCAAGGTCCCCACGCAGGCGCGAGGATCCACGATCACCGTGAGCGGGATGATGTTCGCGAGCCCCGGCGTGCAGGTCCGCCGTCTGCGGATCTACGGCGCGGAGTAGGGGATCACTGCGCGGGAGCGGGCGTCGGCGCGGGCGAAGGCGTCGGCGCCGGAGCGGGCGCTGCGATCGTGGGGTTCCCAACGATGTGGAACTCCACGCGGCGGTTGCGTGCGCGGGCGGTGGTGGTGCGCTCGGCCTCGATGGGACGATCGGGGCCGTGGCCCACGGTCGAGAGTCGCTCGGCCGAGATGCCGTGCGCGACGAGGTAGACCTTCACGGCGTTGGCGCGGCGCTGCGAGAGCGCGCGGTTGGCGACGGGGTTGCCGCGGTCGTCGGTGTGCCCCTGAATCTCGACGGCGGTGATCTCGGGGTGCGCGTTGAGGATCGCGATGACCGTGTCGAGCACGCGGAAGCTCGCGCCGCCCACGATCTGATCGCTGTTCAGCATGAAGTTCACGGGCTCCATGATGCGGATCTGACCGTTTGACACGGCGGCGAGGGCGGGCGCGCTCTCGGGGCATCCGTCGTCGTCGCGGTCGCCGTTGAAGGTCTCGGGCTCGCCGGGGCAGCGGTCGCGGTCGTTGGGAATCCCGTCGCCGTCGGTGTCGGGCGTGCTGTCGGGGCAGCCGTCGTCGTCCTGGAAGCCGTTGCGGGTCTCGGGTTGATCGCTGCACTGGTCGTTGACGTCGAGCACGCCGTCGTCGTCGTTGTCGGGGTCGGGGCAGCCGTCGGTGTCCTGCGCGCCGTCCATGTCTTCGGGCTCGGTGGGGCAGCGGTCAGACTCGTCGCCGACGCCGTCGCGGTCGCGGTCGTTGTCGGGGCAGCCGTCTTCGTCGTGATCGCCGTCGCGGTCTTCGGGCTCGCGGGGGCACGAGTCGTAGCCGTCGGGCACGCCGTCGTTGTCGTTGTCGAGGTCGGGGCAGCCGTCGCTGTCCTGGAAGTTGTCGCGATCCTCGGGCTCGTTGGGGCAGCGATCGGCGTCGTCTTGAATGCCGTCGGCGTCGTTGTCGAGGTCGGGGCAGCCGTCGAGGTCGTCCCAGTTGTCGCGGTCTTCGGGCTCGCCCGGGCAGCGGTCGACGCTGTCGTCGACGAAGTCGTGATCGACGTCGATGCGCACGGGGGCCCACGTGAAGCCCACGAAGCCGCGCGCCACGGGGGTGCCCGCCGCGCGCACGATGCCGACGCCGCCGCCCGCGGTGAGCGTCACGTCGCCGAGGGTGTAGCGCGCGGCGAAATCGCTCTCGACGCCGTTCGACTGCTGCGACGACGAGAAGTTGGTGCTGCCGAAGAGCTCCGCGAGGAACGACACGCGCGGCGTCGCCTGCACCCCGAGGCCCGCGCCCCAGAGGAGCTGCGTGCCGACCTTCGTCGAGAGGATGGTGAGCGTGTCGGGGCGCCACACGGCGCCGAGGTTCGCCGCGGCGAAGAAGCGTCCCGCGCGCACGTCGACGATCGCGCGGCCGCCGAGGTTGAGCGTTCCGTCGGAGACGTAGTGCCCGTCGCCGCCCGTGTAGCGCCCCGTGGGGAGCGACGTGAAGGCCCCGAGCGCGACGCCCACGCCCGTCATTCCGGGCTGCGTGAGGCGCACCTTGAGGTCGATGCGAGGATCACCGAGCGCGAACGCGGCCTGCGAGTCACCCGAGGCGAGGGGATACGCGGTCGCGGCGTTGATGGCCTGACCCGACTCGTAGCTGAGCGGGAGCGTGAGGCCGATCTGAAAGCGCCGCGCGAGCGTGACGGTGGCCATCACGTCGAGCGTGAGCATGTGCTCGACGGGCCGCGAGCGAACGGCGCCGAGCGAGCAGCCCGTGTCGTTCTCGGAGTTGGGGCAGCTCGCGTCGAAGACCGTGAAGGGACGCCAGCTGTAGTTGGCCCACGCGCCGACGGAGAGCGTGCCGTTACCCTCGACCCGTGCGCCGTGCACGGTGAGGAGGTTGTACGGCCCCGGCGCGGGCCGGAACTGCTGCATGTTGGTGTTGGCTTCGAATGGCGGCGACTGCGCCTGCGCGAGCGACGCGCAGAGGGAGACACCGAGACCGACAGCGAACACGCTCGACCGGCGCATACGAGATCCTCCGTCGGGGCACCGCTGTGGGCGGCCCGAGCGCGGGCGATGATGCACGAAGAAAGCGCCGTGCGTCACGCATTCCGCGCGTGGATCGCCGCGCGTCTTCGCGTTTGTTACGAGGTGATTTCGAAGTTGATGGTGAAGGTGACCGTGGAGCTCACGGCCTGTCCTTCGCGGTTTCGCGCGGGCCTCGCGGTGCAGCTCCCGCTGAGGAGGGCGCGCTCGGCGGCGCGCGCGAAGCCGTGTCCCGGGTCGGCGGAGGCGCGCGCGGTGGTGATGCGACCTTCGCCGTCGACGGTGACGCGCACGCCCACGCGGCCCGAGGTGATGTTCTCGTCGCGGGCTTCATCGGGGAAGAAGCCCTCGAGCGAGCCGTCGTCGCACTCGATGTGCGCGCGCTCGGTGAGGTCGGGTCCGGGCGGCGGCGTGACGGGGCCGGTGCCTGTTCCGCCGGGGGTTCCGCCGATCTGGGCGCCGCGCACGGGGCCCTGGTTGGCGACGCCGTTGGCGGCCATGTCGCCGCCGCGATAGTTCGCGTTGTCACCCGACGGGACGCTGTCGCTCGGGTCGTTCGAGATCTCGTCGGAGACCATGAGCGGCGGCGGCGCGGTGGGCGCGGGCGGAGGTGGCGGCGTGGGCTCGGCGCGCGGAGGCGGCGCCTGACGCGTGGGTGTGGGCGGAGGCGGAGGAGGCGGCTCCGCAGCGGGCGGAGGCGGCGGAGGAGGAGGCGGTGGCGGAGGAGGCGGCGCCTCGAAATCGATCTGCGACGAGGGGTTGATCTTCGCCTGGTTGACGTGCATCGGCGGGATCATCGAAAGCACGAGATAGACGACGCCGTGCGCCACCAGCGACGCCGCCGCGAGGGGCGGGAGCGAGCGGTTCTCGAGCATTTCCTCTCGGGGGATCGCGTAGGTCATTGGGCGTTACTCGGTGCTAGCGAGGCGGCGGGGTCTGTTGGGCGTCCGTCTGCGTCTGGATGGCGAACCGGGTCACGCCAGCCTGCCGGATGAGGTCGATCACGCGGATCACCCGGCCGTGCGAGACGCGCTGGTCGGCGGCGATGATGGCCCGCACCTCGGGGTTCTCCGCGCGGCGCTGGCGCATGATGCCCGTGAGCTCGGTCTCGGTGACGGGCCGCGTGTCGGCGTAGATGGCGCCCGTCTGATCGACGCTGATCGCGACGGCCACGGTGATGCCGTTGCCCGTCGACGCGTGGGGGAGGTCCACCGGGATCGCCTGCGGCGTCACGATGTACTTCGCCGTCACCATGAAGATGATCAGCAGCACGAGCGCGATGTCGACGAAGGGGGTGACGTTGATCCCCGTGATCGCGCTGTCGTCGTCCTGTGAGGCTCCGCCTCCCATGGTCAGCGCTTCTCCTCGGCCTTGTCAGACTTCTCGGCCTTGGCGGGCTTGGGCTCCTTCGCGGCGTCGCGCGCGGGGCCGCGGTACGGCGAGGTCGCGCCCTGCGACGCGAGGCTCGCGGTGACGACGTGCGTGAGGGTGTCCGTCGACGTGAGGATCGACTTCACCTTGCGCTGAAAGTAGTTGTAGGCGGCCACCGCGGGGATGGCGACGAAGAGTCCGATGGCCGTGGCCACGAGGGCCTCGGCGAGGGTGCCCATGACGGCGCCCGTGTCGAAGGTCGGCGCCGCGGCGCCTCCGCCCGCGGCCGCAGCGCGACGCGCGGCCTCACGGACGGCCTGCTCGCTCGCGCGGAGCTTATCGAACGCCTGGATGATGCCGATGACCGTGCCGAACAGGCCGACGAAGGGCGCGTTGTTGCCCGCGGTCGCGAGGAACGCGAGGTAGCGCTCGAGGGTGAGCCGCACGCGGGTCTGCGCGCCGGCCATCGCCTCTTCAGCGCTGCGGAGGCCGTTGTCGAACTCCTCGAGGCCCGCGAGGGCGACCATCGCGGCGGGTGACGGCGACTTCTTCAGGCGCTCGCGCGCGCCGTCGAGGTCGGCCTTGTTCAGGAGCTCTCTCACCGAGTTCGCGAGGGCCTCGAGGTCGTCGTTGAGGGAGCGGTAGTACCGCGCGCGCTCGAGCATCACGGCGACGGAGGCCACCGAGAGCGCCACCAGCACCCACATGACCCACTCTGCGCCCAGCATCGCGAATCGCGTGAAGAGCTGAATCAGCGAGAAACCACCGTGCATTCGTCACCAGCCTTGAGGTCAGCGCGCCTCGTCGGGGCGCGTAAGCGGAGTCAGTCGCGGGCGCCGAGCGCGGCTCCCGGTCGGTTGGATGCCATCAGTCCAATGCGGTTTCAACGGTCTCTGCGCCCTTCATCACCTCGCGGGCGAGCGCCGTGGCGTAGCCGCCCGCGGGGAGAGAGAACGCGAGCTTCACCGCGTCACCGTCGGCCTCAACGCTCAGGTCGTCGACGATCATCCGGACGGGGCGGCGGGTCCCCTCGCCCAGGTCGCGGGCCCGCGCGAAATCGTCGAGGGTGAGCGACGCGGCGGCCAGCACGGCCTCCTCGCGCGCGAGCGCCTCGCCCTCGGCCTTGAGCATCCGCGTGCCGAACATGGGCCCCGCGCCCGACGCCTGCCGCGCGTCGTAGAGCGCCTGCGCCTCGGCGGGATCGACGCGCCAGGGTCCGCCCGTCGGGTGCCGCATCGCCAGCTCGCCCGGGATGTACCGCGCCAGCTCGCCCGCCTCGACCCGCAGCGCGAGGTAACGGTTGAACAGCATCGACTGAACGGCCGACGCGAAGAGCTTTCGCTCGAAGTGCTGGCGGGGCGCGGACGACGCGCCGCGCAGCCACGCGAGGCCGCGCTCGGCGTTGTCGCCCTCGCGGCCGAAGCGCTGCGCGCCGTAGTAGTTGGGGCATCCGCTCACTCGCAACTCAGTTGCAATAACAGAAGCACTCTGGATTGCAAGGGAGACGTCACCGAGGCCCGTGACGCGGAGGGTGAAGCGGTTGCCGTGGAGGTGCCCGGTGCGGAGCTTGTTCTTGTGGCGCGAGACGGCGAGCACGCGGAGGCCGTCGATGGCGAGGGCCTCGACGGCGGTGGGGTCGACGCGGGGGAGGCTCACCCACTGCGTGGTGACGGCGTGGCGGTCTTTGAGGCCCGCGTAGCCGATGTCGCGGGCGTCGACGCGGAGGGCGCGGGCGATGCGGTCGACGGCGAAGGGCGTGGTCATGTCGCGCTTCTCGATGCGCGCGTAGACGTGCTCGCCCTCGCCCGAGGGCTCGTAGGCGGCGATTTCGTCGACGCGAAAGTCGTCGAGCGTGGCGCGGAGAGCGCCGCCGATTCCAGGGAGCGACGCGGTGAGGTAGGGGAGCGACGCGGTGGGGTCGGTCATCGGAGGGCGCGGACCATACTTCGCGCGCCGCTCGTTGCGAAGCGGCGGTACCCTCCGCCGGGTGGAATCTCGTATCGCTGTCTGTGTGTTCTGCGGCGGGTCTTCGAAGGTCGACGGCCGCTACGTCTCGCTCGCGCGCGACGTCGGTGCGCTCCTAGGGTCTCGCGGCGTCGAGGTCATCTACGGCGGCGCGAACACCGGCCTCATGGGCGCCCTCGCCGACGGAGCTCTGGCCGCGGGGGGACGCGTGACCGGCGTGATGCCCGCGACGCTGCGCGCGAGGGAGACCACGCACGCCGCGCTCTCGGAGCTCGTCGAGGTCGACACCATGGCCGACCGCAAGGCCGCGATGTTCGCGCGTTCGAACGCCTTTCTCGCGATGCCCGGCGGCTTCGGGACGCTCGACGAGCTCTTCGAAGCGGTGACCCTCCGCCAGATCGGCGAGCACGACCGACGCATCGCGATCCTCGATGAGAGCGGCTTCTGGGGGCCGCTCCTCGCGTGGATCACCCGGGCCGTCGAGGAGCGGTTCGTGCCCGACAACGTGCGCGACGCCATCGAGGTGCTGCCCGACCGCGAGGCCCTCGCCCGCTGGGTCGACGAGCTCCTCGCGTGAGCCGCCTCGACGCCGCGCGCGCCCTGCTCGAGCGGGCCGTGCGCGATCGGGTGACCCCCGGCGCGCAGCTCTCCGTGCGCTTCTCTGACGGTCGCACGGAGTCCTTCGCGGTGGGCTCCGTCGAGTATGAACCAGGCGCTGCGAGGGTGACCGCCGAGACCGCCTACGACCTCGCGTCGATCACCAAGCTCTTCACCGCGCTCTCGCTCGTGCGCGTCGCCCACCGCGAAGAGATCGACCTCGACCGCGACCTCGCGTCGGTGCTCCCGTGGACGAGAGAGACGCCCGCGGGCGGCGCGAAGCTCCTCGAGCTGCTCTCGCACCGCGCGGGGCTGGTGCACTGGGCGCCCTTCTACCGCAGCGTCTCAGCAGTCGCTGCGGGGAGCCCCGAGGCGCGGCGCGCCGTGCTCGACGCCGTGACCGCGACGCCGAGAGGTCCCACGGGCAGCGTCCGTTACAGCGACCTCGGGTACATCCTGCTCGGCGAGGCGCTCACGGCCATCGCGGGAGATCCCCTCGAAGCCGTGATCGCGCGTGAGGTCACCGGACCGCTCGGGCTCTCGATCGCGTACCGCGGCGTCGGAGATCGATGGAGAGACACGACACACGCACCCACGGAGCTGTGCCCGTGGAGGGGCCGCGTGGTGCAGGGCGAGGTGCACGACGAGAACGCCTACGCGCTCGGCGGCGTGTGCGGTCACGCGGGGCTCTTCGGCACGGCGAACGCGGTCTGCGAGCTCGGGGCGCGCGCCCTCGCGTGCGCCGAGGGAGACGGCCGATGGTTTGGTCCCCAACGAATGGCGTGGATGATCGCCGCGAGGCCCGGCGGCGCGCACCGCGTCGGGTGGGACGCGCGCAGCGAGCCGTCTCCCTCATCGGGGACGAAGATGGGCCCTCGCACCTTCGGCCACCTGGGCTTCACCGGGACCTCGCTCTGGTGCGATCCCGACGCGGGCCTGGTCATCGCGCTGGTGACCAACCGGGTGCATCCCACGCGTGAGAACCAGGGGATCCGCGCGCTGCGACCCGCCCTCCACGACGCGGTGGTCGCCGCCGCGGGGTGATGTATCTTCGCCGCCCGTGAGAACCAACCTCCGTCTCGCTCCGTTCGTGCTCGTGCTCTGCGGCGGGTGTGACCTCGTCGACCGCATCCGTGATCGCATCGATGAGCAGCGCAACGGCTCGAACGCGCAGCCCCAGACGCTCCCCACGACGGTGCCCACGCAGCCCGTCCCGATGCAGCCCGTCCCCACGCAGCCCGGTCAGCCCGTCCCCGCGCAGCCCGCGGGCAACGAGGCGCTCGCGCCTGCGCCGCAGGGCTCCTACGACGCGTCGGGGGCGTTCACGCAGGCGTTCCTTCAGATGGAGACCCGCGTGGTGCTCTCGGAGCTCGTCGCCGCGCTCACGCCGGAACACCGCGTGCGCGTCGAGAACATCCCGCTCCAGTACACCACCAACCTCGCCGAGGTGAACGCCGCCGCGGGGTGCCGACGCGCGGGCGGTTCGCTCATGGCCGTCACGGGGGGAATGCTCGCGCTCGTCTCCGCGGCGTCGGAGGCCAAGGCCGTCGACGAGCTCGCGAACACGAACCTCCTCTCGGCCTACTACGACCAGACCGTTCAGGCCGTGCGGCGCCAGCAGCCCGTGCAGCCGCTCCCGCCGGGGTCCGTTCCGCCGCAGGCCGCGCTCGACCCGCGGAAGCTCGCGCGTCAGCGCTTTCTCTTCGACGAGCAGATCGGGTTCATTCTCGGGCACGAGCTCGCGCATCACTACCGCGGGCACACGGGTTGCGCGCACGGCGGCAACGAGACGGGCCAGGAAGCGCAGGCCGAGGAGGTCGTGCGCATCGTCTCGAACGCCATGCCCCTCTTCAATCAGCCCGTGGAGATGGAGGCCGACTCGTGGGGCGTCGTCGACGTGCTCGACGCGGGCGCGCGACGCGTCGGAGGCCGCTGGACCGAAGAGGGCGGAATCCTCTCGATGGACTTCTTTCAGCGCCTCGAAGGTGAGCGCGGGACCTCGCCCATTCTCATCTTCGTGCGGTCGCACCCGCCGGCGATCCTCCGTCGCCCCATCATCCAGATGTGGGCCGACAAGTGGCGCCGCGGAGAGCGTCCCTCGACGGTCGGCAACGGCGGCCTGCCGCTCCCCATCCCGATCCCGATCCCGGGTCAGGGGAACAACGGCGGCACCAACAACGGCGGCACCAACAACAACGGCGGACTGCCGTTTCCGCTGCCCTTCCCGCTGCCCATCGGCAACAACAACGGCAACAACAACGGCAACAACAACGGCGGCGGCACGAACAACAACGGCAACCGAAACGGCGGACTGCCCTTCCCGCTGCCCATCCAGCTCCCCACGCGATGACGTCGCCGAGGCGCTCCCTCCCGTAACGCGTACGCCCCGCCGGTCTCTTCGATGCCCGTCCTCCGTCGACTGCTCCCGCTCGCGCTCTGCGCGTTGTGTCTCGCGCCACGAGGCGCGCGCGCGCAGACCCTCGGCGACGACCGCGCGCCGCAGCCCGACGCCGCGGAGCTCGAAGCCATCGAGCGCGCGTGGAGGGCCGCCGAGACCGAGCGACGCTTCGCCCTGCGACATCACATTCGCCTCACGCTCGAGGTCGGCGGCGCGGTGACCCTCTTCCGCGAGTTCGAGAGCGACGGGCTCCTCTTGCGGCGGGAACCCTCGCTCGCCGCGATGATCTCCGCGGGCGCGCGCTACGGCGTGACGCCCGCGTTCGAAGTCCACGGCCGCGCCGAGATCACCGGGCCGCTCTCGGTCTCGGCCATCGACGCGAGCGCCTACCCCCGCGTCGCGATGACCTCGTGCGCGGGTCAGCGGACCTTCGAACTCGCGAGCGCGACGGGCGCCGCGCTCACCCTCGACGCGGGCTTCAGGGTGCGCGTGATCAACGCCCTCTCGCCCTTCTACGTAGGCGCCTCGGTGCGGCTCTCGAATCAGTTCTCGACGGGCGGAGGCACCTGGTCGGCGCGCTGCCTCGACGACCGCGGCGCGACGCTCTCTCGCGTGTCGGGCGAGGTCGACGCGAGCGCGCTGCGGCTCGACGTGGGCGCCGCGCTCGAGACGGGCTTTCGCTTCGGCGAGCGCGAGGCGTGGGACGTCGGCATTCGAATGACCGTGCAGGCCCTCGGCACCAACGACGCGAGCGTCGGCGGCGCACAGTTCTTTCTGGGGTGGTCGCTGTGAGGCGCGCGCTCCTGCTCATGCTCGCGATCGCGCTCGGGGGATGCCTCCGGTGGCAGCGCGTCCCCGTCGAGTCGCTGCGCGATGGGAGCTTCGATCTGCGCACCCGCACCGTGAGGCTCATCGCGCCGCGCGAGCAGGCCGAGCTCGTCGTGCACCGCGTCGCCGACGGACACGTCGACGGGTGGGACGCGAACCGTCAGACCGAGCGCCGCATCGACCTCACGCGCGTTCGAGACGCGCGCGTCCAGACCTCGGACCCGGTGGGCAACGCGATCGTCGTAGGCGCGGTCTACCTCGCGGTCACCGTGGTGAGCTGGCTCGCGATCGTCGTCGACGCGTTCTGAGCGCTCAGCAAGACGTCGCGCTGGTGGCGCGCGCTTCGAGGGTGAGCGTCCACGGGGCGCACGACGAGCCCGACACGTAGCGCACCTCGATGTAGTAATCGAAGGAGTCGTCGGTGGCGGCGCTCTCGGACTCGCTCAGCGAGACCTGATCGTTCACGCCCGCGAGGTTGAGCGAGCGCCCCACGATCGTGCCGCAGGGGCGGTGGATGTAGAGGTCGTAGTCGACGCCCGGCGGGACCGTGAGGTTGATCCGCGCCACGAGGCTCGCCGCGCAGTACGAGCACTCCGTCGCCCGCGCGCGGAACCACTGCGAAGAGAGGCCCGTGCGCGTCGCGACGGTGCGGTAGCTCGTCGAGGGGCAGAACGTTCCGCACGAGGTGTCGCCGCAGTACGAGCCGAGGTTCGCGGCGGCGCTGCACGTCGCGGCGGTCGTGCCGTGACTCACGCAGGCGCCCGCGCAGAGCGACGAGCCCGCGGGGCAGCC
>JBPOHC010000585.1:0-2739 GCA_052035985.1 Myxococcota bacterium
GCGTTCACGTTTCGAACGGCCATCGGTCGGCGGCGTGAGGAGCATCACGCGAGGCTCGCCACGGTGCTCGTCGAGCCCGACGACGCGCGCCTCGTGATGACCTGGCAGACCTCGCTCCCCGTGGCGAGCCGCGACACCCCCTACCTCGATCAGACGGTCATCACGGAGGCGTAGCGCGTGACCGACCCCGTTCACATCGTCGCGACGGGCGCGCGAACCCCCGTGGGACTCACCGCCGAGAGCGCCGCGGCGGCGGTGCGCGCGCGGGTGAGCCGACTCGGCGAATATCCCTTTCTGGCAGGCGCTCCCGGTGAAGCCCTCAAGGCCGCGAGAGACGCGAGGCTCGCGGTGACGCTGCCGATCCTCACGCGCATGGTCGAGATGGCGCGACACGCGATCGACGAGGTGGCGCGCAAGCTCATGGCGCGCGCGGGACGCTCGCTCGACGTGCAGGTGCTCCTCGCGCTGCCCGAGGCGCGCCCCGGCCTCGACCCCTCGTACGCGAGCTGGATCGCGCAGGAGATCGCCACGACGGAGTTCCCCGGGATCACGGTGGCGGGCATCCGCTGGTCGGTGGAGGGGCACGCGAGCGCGATGCGGGCCCTCGCCGTCGCGCCCTCGACGCTCACGCAGGGCGCCGGGGTCACGGTGATCTGCGCGGTCGACAGCTACCTCGACGCGCGCACCCTCGACGCCCTCGACGCGAACCGACGCCTCTCGCGCGAGGGAATCCGCGACGGATTCAGCCCCGGTGAGGGCGCCGCTGCGATCGCGGTCGCGAGCGACGACGCGCGCGTGCGCTTCGGGTTCCCTTCGCTCGCGGTGCTCCGCGGCGTGGCGCTCGCGTTCGAGGAGCGCTCGCCCGACGACCCCATCGGCCTGCTCGGCGAGGGGCTCACGAAGGCCGTCACCGAGGCGTGCGCGGGCCTTCTCGCGCCCGATGAGCGCGTCGATGAGATCTACTGCGACCTCAACGGCGAGCGGCATCGCTCCGACGAGTGGGGCTTCACCTTGCTCCGCGCGCCGGGGCTCTTTCGCGACGGGACCGACTACCGCACCGTCGCGGATTCATGCGGGGACGTCGGCGCCGCGAGCGCCGCGCTCGGCTGCGTGCTCGCCGTCGAGGCGTGGCAGAGGGGTTACGCGAAGGGGCCCGTCTCGCTCGTGTGGGCGAGTTCGAACGGCGCGCTGCGAGGGGCCGCGCTCCTCGAGCGCTCGGGCTACGGGGGCTGACGCGGGGTCACCGCCACACGGCGGGCTGTTGAAACGAGCAGCGCGCGGCGTCGAAGTTCAGCGCGCGCATCAACGCTCCGAGCCGCGGAGCGCCGGGCGAGAGGGCCCCGCGGGTGCGCGCGCGAAGCTCCCAACGGAGCCACCGCTGCGGACGCATGGGGCCGCGCGAGAGGCGCTCGATCACGCGCTCGACGGTCATCAGTTCGCCGCGCAGGTAGCGCCGTCCGCGGTCGAAGCGCGCGCCGTTCTCACGGAGCCACCGCGCGAACGCGTCGGGGGAGGGGAGGGGGAGCGCGTCTTCGACCTCCGCTTCGAGCGTCGTCGCGAGGTCGTCGTCGAGGTCGAGGAGCTCGTCGTCGGGGGCCTTCACCGAGAAGCCCTCCGCCGTCGCGTCGACGCCCGTGATGGCGCCGAAGGAGTCCGCCGCGACCCTCGCGACGCGCCTGTTTTCATGGGTCATCCAGCGGAGGCACTCGGCGGCGCCGTCGACGAGCCCGGTGCATCCGAACGCTCTCAGCGCAGCCACGCGCGACGCGTCACGCGAGGTCGCCGCGCGCAACACGTCGAGCGCCTCGGGGCCGCCGAGCATGGCCGTCCACGCGAGCGCGTCGGAGCTCCCGCGCTGCGCTTCGAAGACGCAGCGTTCCAATCCCTCGCGCAGCCCCCACACGAGCGCGGTCTCTACCGCCGCGAGCCTCACGCCCTCGTCGCGCGTGTCGAGGAGCGCCGTGATCGGCCCTCGCAGCTCGTCTGCGCTTCGCATCGCCGCCGCGCGTGCCGCGGCCCTCACCGTCGCCACGTCACCCGAACGCAGCAGCGTCGCCACGACGGGACCCGCATCCACGCATCGCGCGTTGAGCGCAGAGAGCAGCGCCGACTGCGAGTCCCCATCGGCGCCGTAGAGCGCTTCGCGGAGCGCGTCGTCGAGGCCCGGTCGGTCTGACACTTCGAGCGCTCGCGTGATGCCGCTTCGAAGCGCGCTGCCGGGCTCTGCATCGGAGAGCGCGCGCAGCGTCGCGTCGAGGCCCCCTCCCCCCGGGGAGGCCAGCAGCGCGAGCGCACACGCCGTCGCGCGATCTCGCTCGGTGTCTCCATCGGCCAGGGCGGGCGCGAGGAGGCGCTTCGCGGCGGCGTCTCCCGCGATCACCAGCGCGTCGAGCTGCGCGCGCAGGCGCTCGCCGAAGGAGCGCTCCACGTCGCGCCACGTGTAGTCGTGGGCGGCGCAGGCGCGCTCCCACATCTCGACGAGAAAGCTCGCCTCGTCGAGGTGCTCCTCGACGACGTCCCAGAGAATGAGCGACTCGTGCATCTCTCGCGGGGCCCTGACGCTCTCAGTTGATGGCGACGGTGCCGCCCTTGATGCGGTTGAGCCCCCTGGCGCGCGTCTCGACCTGCACGCCGCGGAGCACCACGCGCCCGTTCTTTCGCAGCACGAGGCTCGACTCACCGCACGTCAGCGCGATCTCGTCTTCGGCGACGACCTCGACGCGGCGTCCCTCGACGCGG
>JBPOHC010001051.1:0-3398 GCA_052035985.1 Myxococcota bacterium
CGGGATCTCGTTCTTCACCTTCCAGAAGGTCGGCTACCTCCTCGACGTGTACGACGGGCGCATCGCGCCGTGCCGCTCGGCGCTGCGCTTCGCGGCGTTCGTGATGTTCTTCCCGCAGCTCACCGCGGGCCCCATCGCGCGCGGCGACGAGCTCCTGCCGCAGCTCGAGGCCCCGCGCTCGCTCGGCCCCGAGCGTCTGCGACGCGGCGCGATGCGCTTCTTCGCAGGCTTCGTGAAGAAGGCCTTCGTCGCCGACTACCTCGCGCAGAACCTCGTCGACCCGGCGTTCGCAGACCCCGCACGCTACGGCACCGCGGGCCTGTGGATCGCGCTCGCGGGCTACGCCGCGCAGGTCTTCTGTGACTTCTCGGGCTACACCGACATGGCGATCGGGTGCGCCGTCCTCCGCGGCGTCGACCTGCCTGACAACTTCAACCTCCCCTTCCTCGCGCGCAGCCTCCTGGACTTCTGGCGCCGCTGGCACATCACCCTCAACCGCTGGTGGTTCGACTACATCTACGGTCGGCTCACCACCGGCGACGGGTGGTTCCGCGGGCGCCTCGACGCGGCCTTCATTCTGGTGTTCCTCCTCTCGGGCCTCTGGCACGGGCCGCGGTGGACCTTCGTCGCGTGGGGCCTCCTTCACGGCCTCGGCCTCGTGCTCAACCACCAGTGGGACGAGCGTTACCGCGCCCTCTGCCGCCGCGACCGCGCGTGGGTCGCGCGCCGTAAATCGACCGCGTATCAGCTCACCGCGTGGCTTCTCACGCAGGCGTTCTTCGTGCTGTCCCTCGTGCCCTTCCGCGCGGTCACGCTCGGCGAGGCGGGGGCCTACGCGCGAGGTCTGGTCACCTTCCGCCGCGGGCTCACCCTGCCCGTCGACGCGCCGCGGCTGCGCGCCGTGAACCTCGCGCTATGCCTCACGTTCGTGGTGGGTCTGCACGTCGTCGAGTCCGAGGCCGCGCGATCGCTCCGCGCGCGCTTCGCCGCGATGCCCGCGGTGCTCCGGGGCGTGGTCTACGGCATCGTCACGGCATGGCTGATGCTCTTCGTCCCGGTCACCTCCGGGACGTTCATCTACGCCAACTTCTAACGGAGTTCAGTTCCCCGTGTCGCTCGCTCTGCGCCAGATGATCCTCGAGTGGCTCGACGACAACTACCACTTTGGCGAGGCCGCGAAGATCATCAAGAATGACGAGATGTCGTTCCTTCAGAACGGCGTCCTCGACAGCCTCGGCTTCGTGCGGCTCATCCTCCACATCGAGAAGACCTGCGGCGTGAAATTCAACCGCAAGGACGTCACCCCCAGGAACTTCGACGGCCTCGGCAAGATCGTCGCGTACGTCTCCGCGATGCCCGATTTCAAGGAGCCCGCGCGGTGAGCCCCGTCGTCTGGGAGCCGACGCCGGCCGCGGTCGCCGCATCGCAGCGCACGGCCTTTCGACGCCACGTCGAGGCGGTCACGGGCGAGCGCTTCGCGGACGAGGGAGCCTTTCACGCCTTCTCGGTACGCGAGTTCCGCACGTTCTGGCGCGAGTTCGCCCGATGGACAGGCCTGGAGTCGCTCATGTCACCCGCCGACGCTTGCAGCGAGGTCTGCGACGGCGACGCGTGCGAAACTGCGCGCTTCTTCCCCAAGGCCAGGGTCTCCTACGCTGAGTGCCTCCTCAAGCTCGGCGCGAAGGGTGACGGCGCCGCGGTGACCTCCGTCGACGAGCGAGGCCGCGAGCGAGTCCTCACGCGCGCAGAGCTCGCCGACGCGGTGCTCGCCTTCGCCGCCGCGCTGCGCGCGCTCGGCGTGAGCGTCGGCGACTGCGTGGTCGCCGTCGCGCGCAACGCCGCGGAGACCATCGTGGCGTGTCTCGGCGCCGCCGCGGTGGGGGCCACCTGGGCGTCGGTGTCCCCCGACGTGGGCCTCGAGTCGACGCTCGAGCGCTTCTCGCAGCTCGCCCCTGTCGCGCTTCTGATGCACGGCGCGTTCGCCCACCACGGCGTCGAACGCGCGCTCACTGACCGCGCTGCGCACCTGCGCGCTGCGCTCCCCACCGTGCGCGTGCTCATCGCGTTGGACGAGGAGCGCTGGCACGGCGCCGACAGCACCCTCGACGCGCTCGTCGCGACACATCGAGGCGTGATCGGCCTCGACGACCTGCCGCGCTTCGCGTGGGACCATCCCCTGTTTGCGCTCTTCACGTCGGGCACCACGGGCGCACCCAAGGGGATCCTCCACGGCGGCGGAGGCACCCTCGTCGAGCACCAGAAGGAGCTCGTGCTCCACACGGATCTCACGGCGCGAGATCGCATGCTCTTCCAGACCACGTGCAACTGGATGATGTGGAACTGGCAGCTCTCGGCGCTGGCCACGGGTGCTTCGATCGTCCTCTACGACGGCTCGGCGACCTTCCCCGAGCATGACTCGCTCTGGCGCGTGGTCGACCGCCTCGGGGTCACGGTGCTCGGTACGAGCCCCGCGTTCCTTCAGCTCACCCGCGACGCGGGGGCCTCGCCGCGCGAGCGCTACGAGCTCGCATCGCTCAGGGTTATCCTCTCGACCGGCTCGGTACTCCGCGACGACCTCTTCGATTGGGCGCGCGACGAGGTGAAGCCCGTTCCCCTGCAATCCATCTCTGGGGGGACCGACGTCCTCGGCTGCTTCCTCCTCGGCAATCCCAACCTTCCGGTGCGTCGCGGCGAGCTCCAGTGCCCGAGCCTCGCGATGGACGTGCGGGCTCTCTGCGGGCCCGGCGAGACGGTCGGCGAGCTCGTGTGCGCCAACCCCTTCCCTTCGCGGCCTGTGGGCTTCGTCGGTGACCCCTCTGGGCGCCGCTTCCACGACGAGTATTTCGCGCGCAACGAGGGCCTCTGGACCCACGGGGACCTCCTCGAGCTCACCACGACCGGAGCGCGCATCCACGGCCGCTCCGACGGCGTGCTCAACGTCCGCGGCGTGCGCGTCGGCCCCGCGGAGATCTACGCCACGCTCGCGCACATCCACGAAATCGCCGACGCGATGGCCGTCGAGCAGCGGACGCTTGACGAGCCCGGTGGGAGCCGATTCGTGCTCCTCGTGGTGCTCCGCGAGGGCGTCGCGCTCGACCGCACCCTCTCACTGCGCGTGAAGCGCGAGCTCGCCCAGCGCCGCTCGATGGCGCACGTCCCCGCGCTGATCGCGCAGGTCGACGCGCTCCCTGTCACCCTCAACGGCAAGCGCTCCGAGCGCGCCGGACGCGACGCCGTCAACGGCCTCCCGGCGGCGAACCGCGAGGCCTTGCGCAATCCCGAGTGCCTCGACGCGATCGCCAGCCACCCCCTCATCGCGGGCGCGCGGACCGTGAGCGCGGGCGATCGGAGGTAGCTCGCGGCTTGACCGGCCGCGCGTGCGCCGAAGGCGCGAGGCC
>JBPOHC010000909.1:0-16266 GCA_052035985.1 Myxococcota bacterium
CACGGCGGCCATCCAGAAGGGACGCTCCAACTCCCCCGCGGACTACGTCGACGAGATCATCGGCGCGCTCGAGGTCTTCGGCCCCTACATCGAGAAGAAGGCGATTCCCGGCTACGGGCCCATGCGCGCGCGCTACGCCGTCGAGCTCCTCAAGCAGGCCGTTCCGCTCCTCGACGCGCTCGGGGAACATCAGCGCGCGGAGCGTTCCGCGTCGGTCACGCACCGCAACGCGCTGAGCCTCACCGATCAACAACGCCTCGTGGCAGGAACCGCCTTCCGCGCCGTGCTCTCGGGTGACGCCGCGCCGGAGGTCAGCCGCGATGCGGCCACGCCGAAGTCGGGCGCCAAGCGCGATCGCATCGAGTCCGCCGAAGAGCTCGCCGCCGAGGTCGCGCGCGTGCAGGGAGAGGTTCCTGCGGATCTGCTCGACGACGCGGGGCTCTCGGCCGACGTGCTCGGCGCACTCTCGGAGCGCGCGGGAACCGCCGCGGATACGGCCTCGACGCGCAACGACAAGGCATCGGCGCGGCAACTCATTCGCGCGCAGCTCGCGGAGCCCTGCGGACGCATTCGAGTCGAGCTCCAGGTGCTCCTCGCGGGGGCGCGTGCGGCGCGCAAGGTCGACGCGAACGTGCCCAGGTTCACCTCCTCGGTGCTCAGTCACACAAGCGCGAGCGCGTCGGCCACGCCCGACGAACCCGACGACGGCAAGACCGATCGCGGTCCCGTGGTCACGCCCGCGCCGAAGCCCGCCGTGGGCTGACGGCGAAGCGCGCCACGAAGGGGGCGTGAACGGGTGCAAGGGAGGCAGAGACTCCGTCGCCGTGCGGAACGAGCGCGACGAGGGGGACGTTCCTCGGAGCGGACCGCAGTCGTGAAGGCGGCATTTTCAGCCAGCTTCTCGTGTCCGGTCAGCGTTCGGACTTTCCGAGGCAGCAGCGCTTGTACTTCTTGCCGCTGCCGCAAGAGCAGTCGTCGTTGCGTCCTGGCGTCGGCGCGGCGCGCACCGGGCGCTCGATGGCGTACTCGCGCGACGGCGCGAAGAGGAGCTCGGCCAGCCGCGGCGACCACCGCGGGAACGCGAGGTCGAAGCGCTCGCGAGGCAAGAGGAACTCCTCGGGTTCGAGCAGCGCGAAGGAGGCGACGTCGCCCACTGCGCGGGCGATGCCCTGGGGGACATTGAGCGAGTCCCAGAGGCTCTGGCTCAGGCAGGTGAGCGCGAGGGCAGGGGAGGTCGGCGTCGTCGCATCGCGCGCGCCGTTCCTGCGTCGCACGTCGACGGAGAGGGCCTCCGCGAGCTCCGCGGTGTTGGCCTGCAACTCCTCGGTCGACGCCTTGAAGCCCTCACAGAGCAGATTCTTGAGCGAACGAAGGAGCGCCTGGAGCACATCGGTATCTCCCTCGTCGCCTTGCGCGTCGGGTTCGAGGATCGCCTCGATCTCCCCGCGCAGCGACGGGTGCCTGATACCTATCGCCATCAGGCCCAGGCCCGACGCGAGCATGATTGGCTTCGTCTGCGCGCCCCGGTACATCCGCGCGTAGTCGTCGAGGTTGGGGCGGCCGAGGCGGCCCGAGAGCCACGCGCCTCGGATCATCCCCGCGTAGACGCCCATGCGCGTGTGGGTCCAGTTGAGCGCGGTCGCCGAGCCGGGGATCTCGCTTCGCGCAGAGGGGAACTCGCTGAAGAGGTCCCACCCGAGGTCGATGCCGGCGAGCAGGGTGAAGTGGTTCATCGCCCACCACGCGTCCCATCCGTGCTTGAGGCGCTCCTCGCGCTGGGCTCGCGCGATGTGCCTCGGCGACGCGAGGACCTTGCGATGCTCGAGGCACGTCGTCCCGCAGCCCAGCACCCCGTGGAGGAACTCCGCGCGGAACCACGGGTGCAGCCCCGCGACGCCTTGAAAATCCTCTCGCGAGAAGCGCGGCCCCGCCTCGATGATCTTGCGGAAGATCGCGCCGACGCGACCGCCGCTCGCCAGCGTCTGCTCGGAGATCTTCATGCGCTCACGGAAGGCCGAGACGCGTCGCGCGATGAAATCAAGGTCCTCTCGCGACACGACGTGGGCGTCGTAGGGCTTCATCCCCTCGCCGAGCGCGGTGATGAACCTCCCCGCGCGCGACACGATCACGTGGGGGCCCGTGTCTGGCGGTCCGAGGCAGATGGCGGTCCGCTCGACGCGCTCGGGCACCTTCGCCTCGTCGAGGATGAACTGCAACAGCGGCACGTCGTTGTAGAGCGACAGCGCGAGCTCGACGTGCGGCATCGAGAGCCGGTCGAGCCGTTGGAGGAAGTGGTGCGCGTGTCCTGTCATCGCCGCGCGATGGTAAGCGAAAGCGCCACCGCGCGCGGGTGCGAGGCTGTATCCGTGGGGGCTTCGACGGAGCGAAAGCGGCGCGGGTCAGCGCCCGAGGCGAGCGCGGATCCTCGCCTGCGCGTCGTCGGGGAGCGTGGCGAGGTAGTCCGCGGGCAGCAAACGCAGCATGGGATCGGGCAGCGCGAGCACCTGCTCGGCCTCGGGACGAGCGGCGAGGGTCTCAGCGATCTGCTCGGGCGCGAGCCCCGCGAGCCGATGCTCGGGCGTGTAGTTGAGCAGCGACCTCCTGACGAGCTCATCGTAGCCGTAGAGGTCGGGGGTGGCGTGTGTGCTCATGGTGTCGCCTCGATTGCCCTGGTGCTCACTCAACCACTGCTTCGTCTCGATGTCATGCAGGGGGAGCCCGGCGAAGTTGCGCTCGGAGCGCGACTCACGGGCCCTCCTCATGGGCATCGGCAAGGCCCACGACTGGAGCGAGTGACGCCGCCGGAGCGCTGCGCTCTCACCACGCGCACGCCCTTGTCGCGCGGCGCGCACTGCCTGATGCTGCGGGGCGATGATGCCCTTCGCGCGGTTGCTTCTCGGGTCGGCTCTCTTCGCGCTCTTCGCGAGCTGTACGAACACCGTCGCCGTCGTCGGCGGACGCCCACCTGACGGCAGCGCGCCCGACGACACGCCCTCGCTCGACGCCTCCGACGTCTCCTGCGGCGCGGGGCTCACCGCCTGCGCGGGTGAGTGCGTCTCGCTCGCCTCGTCGACCTCGAACTGCGGCGGATGCGGCCACGCCTGCCGCAGCGGAGAGGCGTGTCAGACGGGCGCGTGCGTCCCCGCGTGCGGCGCGGGCGAGACGCTCTGCGGCTCCGCCGACGCGGGGCTCTCGTGCGCCAACACCGACACCGACAACAACAACTGCGGCGTCTGCGGGCGCGCGTGCACCTCCGATCAGGTGTGCTCTCGCGGCGTGTGCACCTTCTCGTGTCGCGCAGGGCTCACGGAGTGCTCGCGTCCCGATGGTGACGGCGGCTCCTCGCGCTACTGCGCCGACGCGCAGACCGATCGGAGCAACTGCGGCGCGTGCGGAAACACCTGCATGGAGGCGTACGGCTGCTCCGCGGGCCGCTGCGCGCTGCGATGCGCGGAGCTCCTCACGCCGTGCCCCGTGGCAGGCGCGGATGCGGGCGCGACGGGCGGCGGCGAGATGTGTGTCAACACCTCGAACGACACCAACAACTGCGGCGCCTGCGGGACGCGATGCACCTTCGGTCAGGTGTGCTCCGCGGGCCGCTGCGCCACCACCTGCGGCGTCGGGTTCACCAACTGCTCGGGCGTCTGCGCCGATCTCACCCGCGACGGCGACAACTGCGGCGCGTGCGGCAACGCCTGCCCCGGCGGGCAGACCTGTCGCATGGGGATGTGTCAGACCACCTGCGGCGCGGGCCTCAGCAACTGCGCGGGCGCGTGCCGCGACCTCGCGAGCGACATCGCCAACTGCGGCGCGTGCGGCAACGCCTGCGCCGCGGGGCAGGTCTGCGCGATGGGCGCCTGCCAGGTCACCTGCGGCGGCGGAACCACCAACTGCTCGGGCACCTGTCGCGACCTCCAGACCGACAACAACAACTGCGGCGCGTGCGCGACCTCGTGCTCGTCGGGCCAGCTCTGCTCGATGGGCGTGTGCCGCGTGAGCTGCACCGCGGGGCTCTCCAACTGCTCCGGCGCGTGCCGCGACCTCGCCACCGATCGGCTCAACTGCGGCGCGTGCGGAACCACCTGCCCCGCAGGGCAGATCTGCTCCGAGGGCGCGTGCCGCGTGACCTGCGGCGGAGGCACCACGAACTGCGCGGGCGTGTGCCGCGACCTCGACACCGACAACAACAACTGCGGCGCGTGCGGAACGCGCTGCCCCGCGGGGCAGTTGTGCTCCGGCGGCGCGTGCACCGTCGTCTGCGGCGGCGGCCTCTCGAACTGCGGCGGGACGTGCCGGGACCTCCAGACCGATCGCGGCAACTGCGGCGCGTGCGGAATGGCCTGCCCGAGCGGACAGGTCTGCTCGATGGGCATGTGTCAGGTGAGCTGCCTCTCGGGGCTCTCGCTCTGCGACGGCGTGTGCCGCGACCTCCAGACAGACCGCGCCAACTGCGGGATGTGTGGGATGGCGTGTCCTTCGGGGCAGGTGTGCTCCGCGGGCGCGTGCACCGTGTCGTGCCTCGCGGGGCTCACCAACTGCGCGGGCGTCTGCCGCGACACGCAGACCGACAACGGCAACTGCGGGACGTGCGGGCGCGCGTGTCCGTCGGGTCAGGTGTGCCTCCGCGGCGCGTGCGCGGTGTCGTGCGCGACGGGGCTCTCGAACTGCTCCGACGTGTGCCGCGACCTCTCGACCGATCGCGCCAACTGCGGCGCGTGCGGAACGGCCTGCGCGAGCGGACAGGTCTGCGTCGGCGGCGCGTGTCAGGTCTCGTGCGGCGCGGGCACCACCAACTGCGCGGGGACGTGCCGCGACCTCCAGACCGATCGCGCCAACTGCGGCGCGTGCGGAATGGCCTGCGCCGCAGGGCAGGTGTGCTCCTCGGGCGCCTGCACCGTGAGCTGCACCGCGGGCACCACCGACTGCACCGGGACGTGCCGCGACCTCCAGACCGACAACAACAACTGCGGCGCTTGCGCTCGCGCGTGCTCCGCGGGAACGACCTGTGCGGCGGGAACGTGCGTGGTCTCGTGCGGCGCGGGCCTCACCGACTGCGCGGGGACGTGCCGCGATCTCCAGACCGATCGCGCCAACTGCGGCGCTTGTGGAATGGCCTGCGCCAGCGGTCAGGTGTGCGCCGCGGGGCGCTGCCAGGTGAGCTGCACGGCGGGTCAGACCAACTGCACGGGCGTGTGTCGCGACCTCACGAACGACCTCGCGAACTGCGGCGCCTGCGGGCGTAGCTGCTCGGCGGGGCAGGTGTGCTCCGCGGGCGCGTGCGTGGTCTCGTGCGGCGCCGGGCTCTCCGAGTGCGCGGGCGTGTGTCGCGATCTCACGACCGACAACTCCAACTGCGGCGCGTGCGGCCGGAGCTGCGCGTCGGGCACCGTCTGCTCGATGGGCATGTGTCAGGTGAGCTGCGCGTCGGGCTCCACCAACTGCGCGGGCGTGTGTCGCGACCTCCAGACCGACAACCGCAACTGCGGCGCGTGTGGAACGGTCTGCGCCGCGGGCTCCGCCTGCACCGCGGGCGCGTGCGTGGTCTCGTGCGGGACGGGGCTCATCAACTGCGCGGGCGCGTGCAGGGATCTTCAGAGCGATCCGACCAACTGCGGCGCGTGCGGGACGCGCTGCACGGCGGGTCAGGTCTGCGCGAGCGGACGCTGCGCGCTCCTCTGCGGAACGGGGCAGACGGCGTGCTCGGGCGCGTGCGTCGACACGGCCACCGACACTTCGAACTGCGGCGGCTGCGGCAACGCGTGCCCCGTGCCCACGGGCGGCGCTGCGACGTGTACGCGAGGCGTGTGCGGGATCACCTGCACGCTGCCGCTCGTCCCCTCGGGGACCATGTGCGTGCAGAGCGAGTACGGCAACGGCGCTGACGGCGCGGGCGACGTGAGCGGCACGCGCGACCTCTCGCGTGAGAGCGTCTCGGGACGCGCGACGCCCGATGCGCCGTGGTTCCAGGTGACGGGGCTCGGGGCGACGTCGGCGGCGCTCCCGTCGGCGCCCGTGGGCCTCGCGGCGGGCGACGAGGTGATGCTCGTGAACCTCCAGGGGGCGCCGGGCGCGGTGTCGCGCGTGGGCAACTACGAGTTCCTCAAGGTGGCCTCGGTGTCGGGGAGCAGCGTGCTCTTCACCACGTCGGTCACGGGCGTCTACGGCGCCACGAGCAACGCGTCGCTCACGGGTCAGGTCGTCGCGATCGTGCGCGTCCCCGCGTATGCGAGCCTCAACCTCCGCGCGGGCGCGGTGCTCACCACCGCGGCCTTCAACGGAACCATCGGCGGCGTGCTCGCGTTCCGCGTGTCGGGCGACCTCACGGTGCCGTCGGGCGCGCGCATCGACATGGCCTCGCGCGGCTATCGCGGCGGCCCCACGGGCGCGGTCTCCGATCAGGACAGCTACCAGGGCGAGAGCCGTCCCGGCCGCGGCTGCGGCGGACAGGTGTCGAGCTGCGCGACGGGGTACCTCAACAGCGCGTGCAACACCTGCTGGCAGAACAACGACGGCGGCGGCGGCGCGTCGGTCACCGGCGGCGGCGGCAACTACGGCGGCGGCGCCACGGCGGGCGTCTCGTGGAACGGCGGCGCGGCCTCTCCTCCCGGCGCGGGCGGCACCTACGGCGTCGCGAACCTCGCGCTCTTCTGCGTGGGCTCGGGCGGCGGCGGCGTGTGGCGCGGCGGCGCGGTGGCGAGCTACATGTCGGGCCCCGGCGGCAACGGCGGCGGCGCGATCTTTCTCACGGCCGTGCGCGGGTCGCTCGCGGCGGGCGCCATCACGGCGACGGGTGAGACCTGCACCTCGGGCTCGCAGGGCTCGTGGACCTACGGCTGCGGCGGAGGCTCCGGCGGCAGCGTGTACGTGCGCATCCAGACGCTCACGGCGTCGGGCGTCGTGGGCGCGTCGGTGGGCGGCCTCGGCACCTCGTCGGGGCTCATCCGTCCCGGCGGCAACGGCGGCGTGGGGCGCATCCGCGTCGACGTGCGCACGGTCAACGGCCTCGCGTCGGGCACCAGCGACGCCAACACCGCCATCAACGCCGCGTTCGAACCCGACCCGGGCTTCATCGCGTCGGCGCCCTGAAAAATAGACCTATCTCGGCGGGTCCGTCGCCATCACGTTCTGTGTGGCGACGGGCGCGACGGGCGCGACGGCGATCGGCGGCGGCGGCGGGTTGCCGAAGGGCACCGTGCCGTCGCGCGTGACGGTGACCGCGAGCACCATCATCGGACCCACGTCAGAGGCCGCGTCGTAGCCCGCCTGGAGCGCGAAGCCGAGGAGTGTTCCGCGGTAGCCGTAGCGGGTCTCGGGGTTGACCGAGAGGCCGTAGAGAAGCTCCGCCGAGATCGCGGGGCCGATGCCCAGCGACGTCCCGCGCGTGCCCCCCGAGGTGAGGCCCCCGGCGCCGAGTCGGAGACCGAAATCCTGCGGCCGAGGGAGCCACGCCCACTCGACGCGCGAGTAGGTCTGCAACCACACGCCGCCGTAGTGCGCGCTCGATCCGACGCTGAAGTCGCTCGCGAGCACGAGCGCGTTGCGGTCTCCGCCGACGCCCCAGGCGCCGCGCACCATCGCGCCGAAGGCGTTGGGGTTGTCGGCGTTCTGCGCGTAGTGGGCGCCGCCGCCGTAGGTCCACGCGCAGCCGCTCGTGAGCACGGTGGTGACGAACGCGGGGGCGAGGCGTGTTCGACGCATTGGAGGGAGTGCACGCCGATCGGAGCGCCTCCGTCAAGCGCAACGCTCGCGCGATGAAGCTCGCGCCGTGTGTGCGAAGATCGCGGTCATGGCGACGCCTCGCACGAAGAACAGAACTCCGTCTGCGACCACCTGGGTAGGGGGCGCGGTGCAGAGCGCGAACTACGCGTTCGACCCCGAGCCCTATCGCCCCGAGCTCGTGCTGTGGGTTCTCGGAGACGAGGTGCTCGCGAGCGCGACGGTGCATCCGTCGAAGCGCGTCGAGGCGCTCGGGGAGTGCCTTCGTACGGCGCTTTCGAAAGCGAAGACCGCGCCCGTCGCGGTGCGCGTGAGCGACGCAGAGTTCGTGGGCGTCGCGCGTGCGGAGTTCGACGGCGTGCCCGTGCGCGTGGGCAAGACCCCGGAGCTCAACGTGGCGGCCGAGGCGCTGCTCCCTCCGCTCGCGGTCGGGAGCGAGGACAGCTACCTCTCGAACGGTCGCATCGACCCGGCGCTCGTGGGGACCTTCTTCACGGCCGCCGCGCCGCTCTTTCGCGCCGCGCCGTGGAGCGTCGTGCCCGATGACAGCGTGCTCTTCGGCTTCGACGCGCCGGCGCTCGACGTCCACGACGCGGCGGTGATCGTGGTGGGGCAGCGCGGCGTCGCGCGGGGCGTGCTGATGTTCCGCGGCGTCGACGACTACCTGGCGTTTCAGCGGGCCGCGATGGAGGACGGCGACGGCGACGACCACGGCGCCGAGCTCTTCGCGATCAGCTTCGCCGAGACGCTCTCGGAGCAGCGCGCCGCGGAGATCGCCGCGCACCGGTGGGAGCTCGTCGCGCCGGGCCTCGTGACGGTGGGCGTCCCGGTGCTCGAGCGCTTCGACCGCGACGGGCTCCAGCGGCCCCTCGTCGCGCGCGACGTGCTCGTCGCGGTGGCCCTCTGTCGCGTGCTCACGGAGATGGTCACGCTGCACGCGCAGCGGCTCGCGGCGAGCGCGGGGCCCGAGGTGAGCGCGAGCTTTCCCCCGCAGCGCAGAGGGAACGCGCCGGTGTCGGTGCTCACGCTGCCGCACCCTTCGGCGGGGTCCTTCGACGCCGCGATGGCGCCGCACCGCGAGGTCAGCGTGCTGCTCCGAGACTTTCTCGCCTCGGAGGTGCGCGGGCGCGTCCCCGGCGTGTGGCGCGAGGCCGCCGAGGTGGTCGTTCACTCGCTCCTCGACGAGAAGTTCGAAGGCTCGGGGCTGCGCTTCGACCGCTGGCCCCTGAGGCTCATCGACGAGTCGATGGCGCGCGTGCTCGCGAGCCTCGAAGGCCCCCGTGCGCACCGCCTCGCGCTCGACGCGCTGGCCCGCTTCTTCTCGTGGATGGAGTCGACAGGAAAGCTCACGCCCACCCTCTCAGACCGGCTCCACGAGCGCGCGAAGGGGCACCTCGAAGGGGCCGCGAAGGCCGAAGAAGACGCCGTGCACGACGACGACCACGAGGCCCTCCACACGGAAGAAGACCTCGACGACGGGACCGTCGACGGCGAGGTGCTCCCGCCCGGCATCGCCGAGTGGGCGCGCAGCGCGATCCGCGACGCGAAGGGGGCGTGACGGCTACAGCCGCCTGAGGGACTGACCGCTGAGCACCGTCGCGCGGAGCGAGCAGGGGTCGCTCGAGACCGTGAGCGTGAGCGCTGCGCAGCCCGGCGAGAAGGCCACGTTGTACGCGCCGATCTGCGTGGGCGTGCAGCCGGTGAGCGACGTGGTGGTCTCTCGCAGTTCGACGCGCGATCCCGAGACCGTGTACGTGCCGCCCGTGGTCGAGCTCGGGAGCATGTCGATCGACGACGCGAAGCGCCACTGACCGTCGGCCCTGATCGCGAGGTAGAGCGTCCCGAGCCCGGGGAGCGTGGTCGTGTAGTCGCCGACGAGCGAGCACGTCGACGCAGGCACGTCGGGCGTGCCGCTGTCGCAGGTCGAGGGCATCGTGATGCACTGCCAGCGATGCGCCGCGTTGCACGTACACGCGTACGAGTCGGCGCACGCGCCGCCTCCGCCGCCGCACCCGTCGCCCACGAGCGCGCAGGGCTGCCCGTTGCCCGCGATGCTGCTCGGACACGGAACGCCCGGCGCGTCGGGCGCGGTCGTGACGTCGGGGGTGACCGTGACGTCGGGGGTGGCCGTGACGTCGGGGGTGATCGTGACGTCGGGCGTCGCGGGCGTGTCGGTGGGCGCCGAGCGCTCCTCGGGGAGCGCGTTGTCGGTGCTGGCGTCAGCGGGGTCACCGCCTCCTCCGCCGCGCGCCGCGGAGCACGCGGACGAGAGCGCGAGGAGCGCGAGCAAGCAAGCGGAGGCGTGAGGGTCGAAGCGATGAGCGCGCATGGTCGCGGAGACTGCCACGGGGTTCGAGCGCGGGTCTATACGGGCCGAGCGAGGACGACGCGCGTCGCTCGGCGATAGATGGGCGGCGAGGTTGTGAGGTACCGTCGCGCGGCGCCCACGAGGGGGCGCGATGGAGTTCACCCGATGGCAGGCGACGCGCGCAAGCCAGGCAATCCCTTCGCGGCGCTGAACGCGCTGCGAGACGCGCTCCCTCCGGGCGAGGCGACGCGCGAGACACCGAAGGCCGCAGACACACCCTCGGACCCCGTGGCCGCGGTGCTTTCGAAGAGGGTCGTCGTGCGACGCGAGCGCAAGGGTCGCGGGGGCAAGACCGTGACGGTGGTGCAGTGCGCCGAAGGCAGCGACGAGGCCGCGCTCGATGCGCTCGCGAAGGAGCTTCGAAAGGCCCTCGGCACCGCGGCGCACCGCGAGGAGGGCGCCGTGATCGTGGGCGGAGACATCGACGACCGCGTGGCCGACTGGCTCTCCGTGCGCGGCGCGAAGCGCGTCACGCGCGGCGGATGATCGACGCGCCCACTGGGGAGTGAACGACGATGAACGCAGGCGCATGTATCACGGTCGCCTCGGTGTGCGCGCTCCTCGTGGCGAAGCAGCGCGAGTGGCGCGCGGGCGAGTGGACCTTCAAGCCCCTCGCGTCGACGGGCTTTCTGCTCTCGGCGTGGCAGTACGGCGCGCTCGACACGGCGTACGGTCGCGCGGTGATGGCCGCGCTCGCGCTCTCGTGGTGGGGCGACGTGCTGCTCATCCCGAAGGTGAAGCGGGCGTTCCTCTTCGGGCTCTTCGCGTTCCTGCTCGGTCACGTGGCCTTCGCGGCGGCCTTCGTGGCGCGCGGCGTGGCGTGGCCGGCGGCGCTCGTCACGCTGGCGGCGATGTGCGTCCCGCTGGTGTTCGTCGCGCGGTGGCTCATGCCGAGCGTGCCGTCGAAGATGAAGGTCCCGGTGATGGCCTACATGGCCGTGATCACCGTGATGGTGGCGCTCGCGTGCGGCACGGTGACGGCGCAGGGAGACGTGCGCGTGCTCGTGGCCGCGGTGGCGTTCTACCTCTCAGACCTCTCGGTGGCGCGCGACCGCTTCGTGAAGCAGGAGTTCGGCAACAAGCTCTGGGGCTGGCCGCTCTACTTCGGCGCGCAGCTCGTGTTCGCCGCCACCGTGGCCCCGCGGTAGCGCGCGGAGACACGCCTTTCGAGCGTTGCCCGCGCGCGAACGGTCGGTGCAAACTCTCGCCCCCGTCACCGACGGAGTCACCACCCATGAAGCACCCCAGCGCCGTCCTCTTCGCCGCCTCGCCCGCGTTCGCGCTCGCAGACGGAGCCACCCGACGCTCGCTCTGCATCGCCTCGCCCGACCACGACCGCCCCTGCTGAACCTCTGTCTTCATAGGGATCGCGCGCGTGGGTGCTCACCTCCAGATCGGCCTCGTCGGCGCGTCGACGCCCGTGCTCGACGCGTGCCGCGACGCGCTCGCCTGCGTGGGGCGCGGCGTGCTCGTGACCGACGTCGCGTCGACGGAGGCGCTCTCAGACCTCGACATGATGCTCCTCGTCGTGGAGCCGCCGCACATCGAGGGCGTGCGCCGCTTCGGACGGATGCGCGAGGTCGCGCCGCAGCTCCCCGTGCTCGTGCTCGCGAGCGGGCTCGACGTCGACCACGCCGTGGAGCTCGTGAAGTTCGGCGCCGTCGACCTGCTCGAGCTCCCTGTTTCAAAGCGCGCGCTGGCTCGCAAGATCGAGCGCGCCCTCCGCGGCACGACGAGCCTCACGATCGAGTCGCCGGTGCTCGCGCCGCTCGCGGCGATCACGCGCTCGGTGAGCTTTTCGAACAACCGGAGCTGCTTCCGCGCGCGGGTCCCCGAGCGACTCGGCGTGTCGGTGATCGTGAGCGGCATCAACGCCGCGATGCGCGCCACGCTGGTGGATCTCTCGCTCCCCTCGGACGACGCCCCCGCGGGCGTGTGCGTGCTCGTCGACCTCGTGGGCCCCTCGTCGAGCGTGCGTGGAATGACCGGCGCGTCGCTCCAGCTCTTCATCGAAGCCTTCGGTCGCATCGTGGTCGCGACCGCGTGCGTGCGACGCTGTGAGCTGCTCGAAGGGGCGCCTCCCTCGCTGCGCCTCGGCATGACCATCACGGTGAGCTCGGCCGCCGACGAGGCCCTGCTTCAGCGCATCTGGGTCGAGTCGCAGCGGAGAGAGAGCGTCGTCCCCGTGGCGCCGTCGGGGCGCGGGTCGGTGCCTCCGCCGAGGGCTTCGGTGCCTCCGCCGAGAGCGTCGGTGCCGCCTCCGCCGAGGGCGTCGGTGATGCCGGGGCGCGAGCTCTCGATCAAGAAGACGTAGCGCGCTACTCCGACGACATTCCGAGCAGCAGGAACGCGAGGAAGCCCGCGAAGAAGAGGGCCGTCGCAGCGGGGGTATCACCGTCTCGGTGGGCCTCGACGAGGAGCTCCTCGGTCACGAGGAAGAGCAGCGCCGCGAGGCCGAACGAGAGCACCGCCTCCATCACCGCGCCCGTGAGAAACGGCGTGGTGAGCGCGCCGAGGAGCGTCCCCACGGGGAGCAGCGTGAAGATCGCAGCGCAGGTCACGAGGGCCCTCTTGCGCTCGTAGCCGACGCCCTGGAGCGAGGCCGTGACCGCGAGCCCGAGCGAGAGCATCTCGACCGCGAGCGCCAGCGTGAGGAGCTTGCCCGCGCGCGCCCCCGCCGCGAACGTGAGCGCGATGAGCAGCCCGTCGAGGGCCACGTCGACGCCGATGCCGAGGAGCAGCGTCGAGGCGCTGCGGGGCTTCGCTTCGCCGCCCTCGACGTGCTCGCCGTCGCCCATGAAATGCTTGAGCCCGAGCATCGCGCCGACGCCGAGCGAGAAGCCCACCGCGATGGCGCCCGGCAGGTGCCGGTGCGTGATGTCGGGCAAGAGCTCGACGGCCACCACCGAGAACACCACCCCCGCCGCGAGGTGCTGGAGGTAGCTCCGCAGCGCCTTGGGCGGAGGAAACTTCGTCGCGATCGCAGACCCCGTGATCGCCGCGCACAGAGGGATCGCAGCGTAGGACATGGCCCGTATGAGGAGCGCCGTGTTCATGACCCCGCGATGGGGCGCGTCACACGCCGTGAGCGTCAAGTGAAGAGCGGGTCATCTTCTCCGACGCGCTACGTCTGTCGCGCGACGGGACGCGTGAGCGCCGTGGTCGACCCGATCGCCATGAGCGTGATGAGCACCGCGCCCACGACGATGAGCACGCGCGGGACGCCGACGCGCTCCGCGATGCGCGCGTTGAGCTCGGCGCCGATCGCGGCGGGCACCGTGAGCATCGCCCAGAACGACGCCGTCACGCGTCCGAGGAGGCGGTCGGGCGTGATCTCCTGACGGAGCGTCATGGTGTTGATCCCGCGGATCGTCTCGCCGAGCGCGATGGTCATCGCGAGCCCGCCGACGCCCGCGACGGTGCCCGCGAGGCCGATGCCGATGTGACCGAGTCCCATCACCACGCCCGCGCTGAGCCAGCATCGCGCGAAGCCCCAGCGCGAGCGCAGGTTCGGCGTGATCCACGCGCCGATGACGGCCCCGACGGCGGCGAGCGCGAAGACGCGACCCACGGCGCGGTCGTCTCCATGGAGCGTGCGCTTCACGTAGTAGATCAGGAGGTTCTCGCGCCCCGCCATCGCGAGCGAGCTCAAGCCGAGGAGCACCGTGATCGCGCGCAGCGTCGGGACCGAGAAGAGAAAGCGCAGCCCCGAGACGAAGCCCTCGACGACGCGCACGGGATCGCGCGACCCCTTCGATTCGAAGCGCGCGCCCACGAGCGTGAGCGACACCGCCGACACGAGGAACGACGCGCAGTCGATGGCGATCGCCGTGGTCGGTCCGAAGCGCTGGCAGACCTCGCCCGCGAGCATCGGGCCCACGAAGAACATCACCGCGTACGAGCCCTGGAGGCGTCCGTTGGCGTCGATGAGGCGCGAGCGCGGGACGAGGTTCGTCACCGCCGTGATGGCCGCGACCTGAAAGGTGTTGCCGAGCATCGCGCCGAGCGCGCTCGCGACGGCGAGGAGCGTGTAGCTCGGTCCGTGGAGCCACCACACGAGCGGCACCGAGGCGTAGACCGCGAGGCGCAGGAGGTCGCAGGTGACCATGAGCCGACGGCGGTCGAAGCGGTCGACGAGGGCGCCCGACGCGACGCCCGCGGTGACGTGCGCGAGCGCGACGAAGGACGTGAGCCGCCCCATGCGATGCAGCGATCCGGTGGCCTGGAGCACGAGCAGCGGCACGGCGATCGACGCGAACGCGTCGCCGAGGCCAGAGAGCGTCTGACCGAGCCAGTACACGTTGAAGTCCCGGTTCTTCCAGAAGGACTCGCCGTCGTCGTCGCGCATCGGGGAGCCGCGAGTGATGGCACCGAATCGCGCCTCGCGCCAACGTCTGTTCGATGCGACGTTGCGCCCCGCGTGAGGTGCTTGGATTCCCCAATGACATGCGCGCGGTGGCGGGTGTAGGGTCCCGCGCCTCAGGAATCAGGCGCGACACGTCATGAGTGAACTGCTCCTCGTCGCGGCCGTGGCCCTCGTCTGTTTGAGCGGAGCGCCTGGCCTCTTCACCCCTCGCACATCGACCCTCGGCGAGCGCCTCTCGGCCGCGCTCATGTCCCTCGGCGCCGTCGCGGGCATCACCGCGGGCGCGCTCATCCTCGCGACGGGCCGCGCGGTCTCGATCGATCGCGCGCTCCCCGTCCCCGGCGCTCGCTTCGCGCTCCACGCCGACGCGATCTCGGCGATGTTCCTCGTGCAGATCTTTCTGATCGCAGGGCTCGGCGCGGTCTACAGCCTCTCGTACTGGCGCGACGCCGACCACCCCGAGAGCGGACGCAACCTCCGCATCTTCTACGGCCTCGTCACGGGCGGCCTCGCGCTGGTCGTCACGGCGCGCAACAGCTTCATGTTCCTCTTCGGCTGGGAGCTCATGGCGATCCCGGCGTTCTTTCTCGTCACCACCGAAGACCGCGAGGCCGCCGCGCGCGAGGCGGGGCTCCTCTACCTCGTCGCCACGCGGCTCGGAACGCTATGCCTCTACGCGTTCTTCGCGCTGCTCCACATGGCGACGGGCACCTTCGACTTCGCCGTCCCCGCGGGGCACGCGCTCTCGCCGCACGTCGCCGACGCCCTCTTCGCGCTCGGCCTCGTGGGCTTCGGCCTCAAGGCCGGCCTCATGCCCCTGCACGTGTGGCTCCCGAGCGCGCACGCCAACGCGCCGAGCCACGTCTCTGCGCTCATGTCGGGCGTGCTCATCAAGACGGGCGTCTACGGCCTCGTGCGCGTGACGTCGCTCGTCGCGCACCCGCCGCTGTGGTGGGGCGCCACGCTCTTCGGCCTCGGCGTCGCGTCGGGCGTGCTCGGCGTGGCCTTCGCGATCGGACAGCACGACCTCAAGAGACTCCTCGCGTATCACAGCGTCGAGAACATCGGGATCATCGTGATGGGCCTCGGGCTCGCGGTCATGGGGCGCAGCCTCGGCGTGCCCGAGCTCGTCGCGCTCGGCCTCGCGGGCGCGCTCCTCCACACGTGGAACCACGGGCTCTTCAAGGCCCTGCTCTTCTTCGGCGCGGGCGCCGTCGTTCACGCCACGGGGACCCGCGAGATCGACCGCCTCGGCGGCCTCTCGCGCGCCATGCCTCGCACCGCGATCGCCTTCCTCATCGGCGCCGTCGCGATCAGCGGATTGCCCCCGCTCAACGGCTTCGTGAGCGAGTTCCTGCTCTACCTCGCGATGCTGCGCAGCACGGCCCTCCACGACGGACGCGCGTGGCTCGGCGCGGCCCTCGGCGCCCCCGCGCTCGCCCTCATCGGCGGCCTCGCCGCGGCGTGCTTCGTCAAGGTCTACGGCGCGGTCTTTCTCGGATCACCGCGCAGCGAAGCCACCGCGCACGCCCACGAGCCCGAGCTCACGATGCGCGCGCCGATGTACGCGCTCGCGGGCCTGTGCGTCTTCATCGGACTCGCGCCGCGCGCCGTCACCCCCGCGCTCGATCGCGCCATCGCGGCCTGGACGGGAGAGCTCACTTCATCTCACGCCGTCGCCTCCATCGCGCCGCTCGGGTGGATCTCCGTGATGGCGCTCTCGCTCGTCGCGCTCGTCGTCGCGTCGGCGCTCTTTCTCCGCTGGCGCTCGCCGCGCAACGAGGCTGCGACCACGGTGACCTGGGACTGCGGCTAC
>JBPOHC010000123.1:0-2108 GCA_052035985.1 Myxococcota bacterium
TCTTCGTGATGTACGGGCTCTTCATGCGCGCGATCGGGCGCGTCGCCAACGACAGGCACGACTGCCAGGGCGAGCTCTCGCGCGCGATGGGCTGGGGCGCGCTCTGGGCGACGGTGTACGTGGTGCCTCTCGCGCTCTTCACGCTGGCGCTGCACATCGCGAAGGCGCACGTGCGCTGAGGCGTTTTTGTGCGAATCGCGGTTCCCTCGCGCGTCGGGGCTGTCATAGTGTGAGGCACGTCTTTGGGGTGCGAAGGGGCACTCCATCGGCGCGTTCACCACTCTCCACAGGTGATCACGAGGTGCCATGCCGACCGTAAACGTCACGCCGTACGAGTTCGTGTTCGAGGGCTTCATCCCGAGCGTCGAGGCCGACACCGCCCTCGACGGGCAGTCCGCGCAGAGCGCGGTCAGGATCTCGGGACGACCCGTTCAGGTGCGCCTCCTCTCGGGCGCGCGGAGGGCGACGATCGCCACGCCGCTCCCTGTCGGCGCCCACACGCTGGAGGTCGAGAACCTCCACTCCACCGCGGGCGCGCGCCTCGTCGAGCGCCTCACGGTTCCCTTCTTCGTGGTCAGGAGCGCCGCGAGGCTGCCGCGCAACACGGCCGTGCACGGCTTCGCGAGGCTCGCGTTCGGCGCCCTCGACGTGCGCAGGCTCGGCACCTTCGACCGGCCGCGCGGGAGCTACGTCGAGGTCTTCAAGGCCGTCGACCGCGCGACCTGGGCGCCCGTCGAGCTCGCGTTCGATCAGAACGGACGCGCCGTCGACCTCGCGGCGCTGCGGGCCCGCGTGGTGACCGCGAGGGCGCGCAAGTTCGGCCGCATGAGCCCGTCGCTCTTCGAAGCCGCGCGTGTCGCGGGGCCGCGCACCAGGGTCTCCGTCGCGATCTGGGCCGCGGTCGCCGACGCAGCGGGACCCCTGCACGACAAGGCGCAGTCGGACACGCCCGACGCGCCGTCGGTGGCGCTGCGCGCGGCGTCGAGCCAGGCGCGCGACGCGCTGATCGCGTCGCTCCGCGGGCTCGGCGTCGACCCGAGGACGCTGCGCCCCGACGACGCCGCGCCGGTGGTCTACGCCACGCTCTCGCCCGCGCAGGTGCGCGCCGTGGCGGCGGCGGCGGGCGTCGGGGCGATGTTCCTCGACGAGGACCGCTCGGTCATCCTCGACCTCGACGACTCGGTGAAGATCTCGAACGCCGACGACGCCCAGACCGCGGGGTACAAGGGCAGCGGGGTGAAGGTCGCCGTCTGGGAGGACGGCCCCTCGGACACCTCGCAGCTCAGCATCACGTCGCAGTACGACACGACGCCGCCCGCGAGCGCGCACGCGCGGCTGACGCACGCGGTGATCAAGAACACGCAGACGACGGGGTCGAAGGGATACGCCCCCTCGTGCTCGCTCTACTCGGCCAACAGCGCGAAGCGCGCGGCGCTGACCTGGGCCGCGCAGCAGGGGTGCACGGTGATCAGCCAGAGCTTTCACCGCAACGAGGAGCCCAGGAACGCCGACCCCCAGTCCGACGACATCTACAAGGACTGGCTCGCGCTCCAGTGGCCCTACCCCACGATCGTGCAGGCCGCGGGGAACTACTGGGCGGGCGACGACGACGACATCACGCCCCCCGAAGACGAGTACGTGAACCACAAGGGATACAACTCCCTCTCGGTGGGCAACCACGACGACACGGCGGGCGCGATGAGCGGGTCGTCGGTGTTCCGCAACCCCTCGTCGGGGCACGGAGACCGCGAGCTGCCCGAGATCTGCGGCAACGGCACCGGCGTGTCGGGCGTGGGCGAGAGCATGAGCGGGACGAGCTTCGCGGCGCCCGCCGTGGCGGGGTGCGCGGCGCTGATCCAGAGCGTGAGCGCGACGCTCAAATCGTGGCCCGAGGGCTGCCGCGCGATCCTCCTGGCGGGCGCGAGGAAGAACGTCCGCGACTCGACCTGGTGGAAGGACGTCGCCGCCGGCGTCGACGCGCGCGACGGCGCGGGCGCGGTCGACGCGCAGGAGAGCGCCGAGGTCACGAAGGTGCGCGCCGCGAGGAACAACGCGGGGTCCCGTCGGGGCTGGGACGTGGGCACGCTCCGCTCGGCGGACTTCGGCGC
>JBPOHC010000390.1:0-1601 GCA_052035985.1 Myxococcota bacterium
CGGGTCACGACCCTGATCAATGCGCTCGCCCCTCGCGAATCTGATGATCCCGCCAACGCAGCGCTGACGGTCTACTACGACCTCGCCGCCACGCCCCAGACTCCGACTCGAGATCGCCTTCTGACGCGACCGCGAAAGAAGGACGGCAGGATCGACCCGACGCTGTTGCCCCTCTACAAGACGCTCGACGACTTCGCGATGAGCGACTTTCAAGGAGCCCTGAGCGCCTTCGAGGAGTCAGTTCGGCGAGCCATGATTCGAGAGAGTCAACGCGTCGCATCGACGCTCAAGGACTACCCTGTCCCCATCGTGCCGATCGTCTCAGACGATCTCGACCTCGTCACCGAGAGCTTTCAGCGCGTGAACTCGACGGGGACGCCCATGAGCGAACAGCACATGGCCAACGCGCTCACCTTCACGAGCGGCACCGACCTCCCGAAGCGAATCAGCGGGATCGCCCAGGCGCTCGCACCCTCGGGTTGGGGGCAGCTCGACTCGCGCGTGATCTTCGCCTCGTTGAAGGCCGCGCTCCGCATCGAGCTTTCGAAGCCACGCCCCTCCGAACTGCAAAGGAAGCTCGCCGCGCTCAAGAAGATGGGCGAAGATCCGTTCGTTGCGCTCGACCCCAACGCGCGAGCCGCCGCGAATTTCCTCGTCAAGCACTGCCATATCCACGGCCCCGAGGTCCTCCCGTACACCTACCAGTTCGTCGCGCTATGTGAGGCGGCTGCGCGGCACGACCTCAACGCAAAGGCCGTTCAGCAGCGGTACGCGCGCTGGTTCTGGGCGACCACGTTCTCAGAGCTTTTCGCGAGCATGAACAGCACGCAGCTCGCGAGGGCAATCGACTTTGCCCGCTCCTTCGGTGCCACGCCTGTCGCGGACGCTTCGAAGCTCTTGAGGGCCGAGGTTGGTGGCGAGCCGATTCGACGATTGACCCGCTACAACTTCAACGGCGCTCGAACCCGCGCACTCAGCGTGATCCTGGGCTGCGCGGCGGAGGAGCACGCCCCTGACTCGCACGCCCTCGATATGCTCGGTGCCGAGGGCAACGTGGCGATGCAGGTGTTCACCCGCTCGTGCCCGCAGAGCGCGACGGGCAACCGGGTTCTGCTTCGGGCGACGGAGACAGGCCCCCTACGTGAGCTCCTGCGCCGCCCCCTGGATGGAACGGTAGTGCGGAATGCCGCCCGGCATCTCATTCCGAACGACGCGCTCGAAGCGTGGCGAAGCGGTGACGAAGAGGGATTTGTTCGCCTGCGCAGCGAGCACCTCTGGGAGCGTGAGAAGGACTTCATCGCGAGGGTCGTACCCGACGTTTTCGCTTTCGAAGATTGAGCCCTGCAACGGTCGCGTTTACGTTTTCGCGTGGACCGTGCCGTTGATCGCCTTTCTCCGCGCTCGCGTTACCCTCTCCCCCGCCATGCGCCCTGTCTCCCTCGCGCTCCTCGTGACGCTCTCCGCCGCGTGCGGAAGCTCCCCTGCCCCCGCGGCCAACGACGCCGCGACAGACGCGCCCCGCGATGCGCCCGAGATCGAAGACACGGCGCCCCCTCCGCCGCCGCCGTCGGAGCCGGGACGTCACACGGTCACCATCACCG
>JBPOHC010000869.1:0-19769 GCA_052035985.1 Myxococcota bacterium
GCGCGACCACGTCGTCGAGCGTGCCCGTCTTCGCCCGCACGACGCGCGGAGCACCCTGGATTTCAAGCCTGTTTCGAAGGGTCCCGTCGTCGCCGCCGACGGCGAGCTGCGCGATGTACTCGTGGCGGATCGCGGGGTCGCGCCACGCCGCGCGAAGCACCTGGGTCACCTGACGCGCGGTGATTCGGTTGGCGTCGTAGAGGCCCGAGCCGTTGCGCACGACGAGCCCTTCGCCCTCGACGCCCGACTCGCGCGCCCAGCGCGTCATACGCTCGGCGCCTCTCGCGAACGAGGCCCCGCCCGCCGCGCCCGTCGTCGGCGCCGCGGAGATCGCGAGCATCGTCATCTCGGCGTAGAGGTTGTTCGAGTCCTTGCCGACCTCGTAGAGCAGCGTGGAGAGCGGAGCGGACTCCCGCGACGCCAGACGCGAGAGGCCCGACGCGCTCCCCGGCGCGACGCGAACTCCGCCGCGCACGCGCACGCCGGCGGCGACGAGCATCGATCGCAGCGAGTACCCCGACGCGAGGCTCGGGTTCTCAATGCGCCGTCGATAGCTCGCCGCAGAGGCGCCGAGCGGCAGCGTTCCGGCGATGCGAAGGCGCTCCCTGCCCCCCGCCCCGACGCTCGCGGTGATGGTCACAGACGCGGTCGCGCCGCCGGTGACGAGCTGGTTCTCGACCTCCGCATATCCGCTCGGAGCGACGTGCACGAACGCGGGTTCCCCCGCAGCGGCGCCGGGTCGCAACTCGATCGTGAACGCGTTCTCTTCGACCGAGAGCGCGCCCACGGCGGCGCGGAATGGAGCCGACTCACGCGGTCGCTGATCGAAGGCCGGAGGGAGGTGCTCGGCTCCGAGCTCGGCGTCGTCGACGAGCACGTCGCCGTCGACGCGACGAACGCCGGCCGCGACGAGTCGCTGCGCGAGTTCGAAGAGGTCCGCAGCGCGGAGCGAGGGGTCTCCCTGCCCGCGGAGCACGATCGGCCCTTCGACCACGCCTCCGCGCGCGGCGCCGTGGAGCGCGGTGCTGAAGCGACGAGAGGGCCCGAGCACCGAAAGCGCGACGGCCGCGGTGAGCACCTTTGCATTGCTCGCGGGGTTCAGCGATACATCTGCGGCATGCTCGAAGAGGGCCCTCCCCGTCGTGGCGTCTGCGACGAAGACACCGACGCGAACGTCCCTCCATCGAGCGTCCGCGACGAGGGGTTCGAGCCTCGCCGCGAGGGGAACCTCCACGACCGGCTGCGCCGCGGCGTGCGCCCCCGACATGATCGCGACGGCGAGGGCCGCTGCACGAATCCAGTAACGCATCGCGCGTGGGGTTATCACATCCTCGCGCTCATGTGCGCGTTCGCGCTGGCCGCCTGCGCCGCGCCCGCCCGCGCCCCCGACGCGATCACGCTGCTCGCGCTCGCGGAGCCGTCTCGCCTCGACCCGCGCTTCCCCGAAGACGCGCTCGGCGCGGCCCTCGGACGCCTCGTGTACCGCGGCCTGATGGACAGCAACCCGAGGACGTTTCTACCTCGTCCCGCGTTGGCCGAGAGCGTGTCGTGGCGCGACGCCACCCACGTGCGCGTCCGCCTCCGCGATGACGCCCGCTTTCACGACGGAGCGCGGGTCCGTGCCGAGGACATCGCCGCCACCTACGGGTCCATCCTCGACGTCGCGCGGGGCAGCAGACTGCGCTCGACCTACGCCCGCGTGCTGCGGGGCGTGACGGTCCTCGGAGAACGCGAGGTCGAGTTCGAGCTGCATCGCCCCGACGGCACCTTCGAGAGCCTGATGCAGCTCCCGATCATGCCGACGCGTGACGCGCGGGGCCCGGAGCTTCGCGCGAATCGCGGCGCGGAGCGTAGGTTCATCGGCGCCGGCGAAGTGCGCGTCACGTCGCTCGCGCCTGGCCAGTGGGAGTTCACGCGCGCGCTGCCGCGGGAAGGCCGTCCCGCAAGACTCCGGGTGTTGTCCCTTCACGACGTGAACACGCTGGCGCAACGCCTCCTCCACGGTGACGGCGACGTCGCGGAGATCAAGCCAGAACTGTTCGAAGTCTTCGAAGGTCGCCGCGGTTTTTCGATCGAGTCAGCGCCTTCGGCGGGGTTCACGTTCCTGGGGGTCCGCTGCACCGCGGATGGCCTTGGAGATCGTCGCGTCAGAGCAGCGCTTGCGCACGCGATCGACCGGGAGCGGCTACGCGTCGGAAAACTCGGTGCTCACGCGCTGCGCGCGACGGGGCCGATCGCGCCTTCGCACTGGGCATACGAAGGCGACGTCGAAGGGTACCCTTACGATCCTGCGAGGGCGCGCGCGTTGCTCGATGAAGCGGGACTGAGAGATCCGCCGGGGCCTGCGCCGAGGGCCCGTTGGACTCTGCGGATCTCGTCGCAGCGGTTCGCCGTGGTGGTGGCGCAGGCCATGGCGTCGATGTTGGCCGAGGTCGGCATCGAGATCACCGTTCGCCCCTCGGAGCTGGCGACGCTCTTGAGTGACCTCAGGCAAGGGCAGTTCGACCTGACCTTCTTGACGATTCCAGATCTCAGCGATCCGTGGGGGCTGGCGTTCTGGTTTTCTTCATCGTCGATCCCCACGGCGTCGACCCCGGACGCAGGCGGCAACCGTTGGCGTTTCAGGAATGATGCGCTCGACCGCGCGCTCGAGGCTGGCGCGCGCGCCGTGGGTCCCGGCGCGCGTGCGCCGTCGTATCGGGCCGCGCAGCGGATCCTCGCGCATGAGCTGCCGGTGATTCCGCTCTGGCACGCGGACGTCGTGTTCGTAGCGTCGAGGCGGCTCCAAGGGCTCGCCCCGACGGGCGACGGGCGATTGAATTTTCTGTTGGACCTCACGAGCGCGCCGATGCGTCCCGCCTCACCGGGCAGGTGAAGCGGGGCGCGTCGGGTTGTGGATTCGTGGTGTGGTCGGCGGATCGCCGAGACGTTTGAAAGGCGAGCGAAGCGCGAGACCTTTGAGGGGCTTCGCGCGCTTCGCTACTCCGCCACGTGGCGGCGGATCTTCTCAAGCGCCTGCTCCTGCAGCTGACGGATGCGCTCGCGCGACAGGTTGTACTTGTCGCCGATCTCCTTCAGGGTGAGCTCCTCCTCCTCGTCGATGCCGAAGCGCCAGCGGATGATGCGCGCCTCGATCGGCGTGAGGGTGTCGAGGAGCCGACGAACCTGGTTCGACCAGGCGGTCGCGGCGACGTGCTCGTAGGGAGACGGCGCCTTGTCGTCCTGGAGGCAATCGATGAGGCGCTTGCCGTCTTCCTCGTTCACCGGGCGGTCGAGCGAGAAGGGCGTCTCCGCCCAGTCGCGCTGCATCCGGTCCAGCTTCTCGAGGGAGATCCCGGTCTCCGAAGAGAGCTCTTCCTTGGTCGGGTCGCGTCCGTTGCGAGCGCTGAGCGCCTGCGCCGTGCGCTGAACCCGGTTGTACGTGTCGAGCATGTGCACCGGGATGCGCACGGCACGACCCTTGTCTGCGAGCCCTCGCGAGATCGCGTGACGAATCCACCAGCTCGCGTACGTGCTGAAGCGGTACCCGCGCAGGTGGTCGAAGCGCTCCACGGCCTTGATGAGGCCCATGTTGCCCTCCTGGATGATGTCGATCAGAGGCATCCTCCCGCGGTTGTAGCGGCGCGCGATCGAGACGACGAGCCGGAGGTTCGCCGACACGAAGCGGTTCTTCACCCGGTACACCGCGTCACGCGCCTCGGTCACGCTGGTGAGGTACCGACGGAAGCCCTGAGACAGCACGGTCCCAGAGTCATCGCGGTTGCCCTCATCGTCGTCACCCGAGTTCACGATGCGCTCGAGCTCCTCTTCGACCGCCTCGATGATCAGACGGTCGGCGTCGAGCGCCCTGAGCTTCGGCGCGAGGTCGTCGACCAGCACGTTCCAGCGCGCCTGGAGCTTGCGATCGAGCCGCGAGCGGTTCTTGCGGACGTCGACCAGCACCTTCTCGAACGCGTCGAACTCGTGCACCTCGACCGGCTCGGAGAGATCGGCGACGTAGGCGTCGATCACCTTGCGAACAATCGGAAACGCAGGGCTGTACGAGAGGACCGCCTTCCAGCGGTTGATCTCGCAGTTGAGAAACTCCTCCGCCGCGGCGACCTCCTCGGTCGGATCCATCACCGGGTAGGCCGACATGTCACGGAAGTACCGCGACAGGCTCCCGCCCGGCAGCTCATCCTGCGCGAGATGCGCCAGCTCCGTGGCCACGTCGGCCAGCTCGGCCTCCGAGGGTTCGGCGTCTCGGACCGCGGGAACGGGACCAGTCGTGTTGAGCTCCACGTCCTGGGTTGCGACCTCTTGATCTGCCTGCCCAGACTTCGTCTGGAGCGCCTCGGCCTCGTTCCTCTTTGCCATGTTCACATCCTCCACCGCGCGCGACCACGGCTGTTCGAAGACCCGAACCACCAGATGGACGCTGCGATCCACATGAAGTCTGAGTCCACCAACGACGGGGCGGCTTGTTTGCCGTCGCTCCACAAGGGAGAGAGCCGACGCGAGTCGGCGTCTCACCCAGAGAGGGGCGCCACGAGTGCGGTAATCCTATTGATCTCGATCTTGATTACGGATGATCCGGCGGGGTCACACAGTGTCCGCGGGGTCGATCCTGCCAGCGGCCGCTCGATGTTTGAGAATCGGCCGCGCGCTCCAGACGGGTAGTCGTCGTGACTTGCGTTCTTCTTCAGACGATATTCGGAGGGGTTTGTATCTGCGGGCGTGAGAAGTATTTGAATTTTGTCGGGGCCGTTGGTGGCGGCGTGACGCCCATCCACTCAACTTCAGAGCACTGTACGACTATTCCGGCGCATTGTTACGCTGGAGAGCCACAATCTCTTGGAACGCCCCGTGCAACGAATAGTACGCGACGGGCGCCCACGCAAGGCGCCCGTCGCGGTTCATGAGGGCGAGTGTCGGTCAGTGGGTGACGATGTGGCCGGAGCCGTAGATCGACGTCAGGCGGCGCATCACGTGGAGGAGGTCGATGTAGCTGCGCTCCTCGGTCTCGAACGCGGACGCCTGCGCGGCGTCGCCCCGCGAGAGAGCCTGAAGGCGCAGCGCGTCGACATCGGACGCGTGGAGGAGCATTCGCGCGCCGATGCCAGCCTCGTTCGCGACCGCGGTGGTGGCGGGGTGAACGAGGGTCGAGGGCCCGATGTCAGCGCCGGACTCCCCCCGCCCCGCGCCGATGTGAAGCGATCGAAACGTCGTCCCCGACCACGGGTCTGTGAACGCTACGGTGTTCCTCGCCGGATCAGCGACCGAGATCGCCTCCACGGAACCGTCGATCCAGAGCCGCGCGTAGTCCATGAAGCGCTGATCGAAGGTGGCTGGGAACTGCGCGATCCCCATGATCGCCGAGCGAAGTTGCACGGTGAAATGCGCCTGGGGGTCGAGCGCGACGTGGTTGCCGTCGATCACGCGACCGCTCTGCCCTGCGCCGTTCCCTGGCGGGAGGTTGAGTGTGGCGAGGTGTGTGCGCGCGATCTCGTGGTCGCCGTCGAGGGAGACCACCGGCGCGTAGTCGTCGTAATCCTCCGAGAGGATGCCGCCGAAGAGGCGGATCGTCTGGGCGGGATACATCGAGTAGTACGAGAGCTGAAAGAGCCTCAGGTCCGTCGGCGTGTCGCGCTGCAGGAGCAGTAGCTCGGGATCTGCGAAGGCGTCGAGCGCGAGCATCTTGTCGTAGTAGGAGCCCGCGCGGTTGAGCTGCTCGTACCACCAGAACCCCGCGTCATCGCGCCAGTTCGACTCGAACGCGCGCCCGAGGTTGATCGGGATCGGGAACCCGGCGTTCGTCTCGGTGTTCGGCGTGACGAGTCGCGATCCGTTCGACGTGCGGATCGTTCGGTGCTGCCCCATCTCGGGCATGGTGATCTGCGCGACGAACGCGTCGGCCGTGATGCTCATCGCGGCCTGATTCACGAAGCCTCCGAACTCCGCCGGGTCGTCACGGAAGCGACGCCAACCGACGTTGTTGACGAGGAAGTCCTGGTACGAGACGAGGTCGAACGCGAGGGTCTGCGAGCACTGGCGCATCTGCTCGACGTAGCGGCCCCACTGACGCGCGACGTACGCCTCGGTGCTGAAGCCCGACCGATACCGCGCGTAGCTGTTGGCGAAGTAATAGTCGAGGTAGCGCTCGGCCACGTAGTGCATCGACTCGAAGGCGTCGGCGCCCGTGTCGTTGGTCTGATCCTGCCAGACGAGGCCCGCGCGCTCGTCGGAGTCGAAGCGGTAGGGGACGAGCACGTGTCCGTCGCGCGTCTCGTTGGTGAAGTCGGCGGGGCCCCACCCGGCCAGGCTCGTGTTCTGCGTCTCGTGGAGGAACACGTTGTAGCGGTTGTCGTCGCGGACGTCGGGCGTGCCGTCGTCGCGTCGGCCGAAGATCGTGGGGATCTGCGTGTAGTGCATCCCGTGGACGGGTCCGTTGGTGGACCACGCGCGGAGGTCGAGCGGCGTGCTGAGCCCCGAGCCCGCGGTGTTCACCGAGTAGACGAGCGCCGCGTCATGGTTGGCCACGCGCCGGAACGCCTCGACCAGGCCCACGTAGCCGTTGCGAATGAACGCACGGTCGTAGCGGCCGAGGCCGTGCGCGTCTTCGTTGAGGCCCTTGTAGTCCATCACCGACGAGTAGCTGAACTCCTCGACGCGGCCGTTGACCTCTTCGGGCGAGTAGTAGGCGCCGTCCATCGGGTCGGCGAGGTACTCGTAGCGGGGGCGGAGGCCCGCGCGGTGACCGCGGCCGCGCACGTTCCAGTAGTTGTCGTCGTAGTTCACCGCGTCGGCGCTCGCCGTGAAGTTGTGACGCTGCCCGAGGGAGTGTCCGATCTCGTGCGCGAGCACCCCGTGGTGGATGAACTGCCGGGCGTAGGAGCGCGCGAGGTCGTAGTCGATGCCCCCGTCGGCGCGTCGGAAGTTCCAGTCGCGGCCGAAAGCCACGGGGCCGTCGACGGGGTCGCTCTGTCGAATGGGCTGCCCCGCGACGATGCGGTTCGCGAGTCCCTGGAGAACGTCGTCGCCGAAGGCCGCCTCGTAGCCGCATTGCCACGCCGTGAGTCGCGCGCGAAGGCGCTCGAGCACGCGACGGCGCGCGGGGTTCTGACCTCGGAGCGGCGAGGCCGCGGCGCGCGTCGACGCGAGCGCGCCCGTCGGATCAGGCGAGGCAGAGGGCGCGAGGCGAGCCTGCGCCGTGTTCATCAGCCGCCCTTCGAGGTCGGTGTCGAGGAGGCGTTCGAGGCGCTGCGCTCCCTGATTCGACCCGTCGCCGAGGACGCGACCTTCGAGGAGCCTGCGCGCCGCGACGTCGAGCACGCCGGGGCGATCGGGGTCGCGCGATCGAAGCGTCTGTCCGGCGCCCGGCGCGAACCACCCCGCGCCAGAGACGCGGAGTCGATCGAGCGCGCCCGCCGCGCCCCCGGAGATGCCCGAGAGGCCGCCGCTTCGACGCATCGGTGCGTCGAGGATCTCGCTGCTCGCGGTGCGTCCCGAGCCGAGCTGGCGCATCGACTCGACGAGGTAGCGCCCGTTCGCGATGTCCGTCGGGACGGACTCTCCCGCGAGCAATCGCACCAGCGCGATGAGGTACTCGGAGTATGCGTCGGTGACCGTCTGCCAGACCGCTCCACGGCCCGCGACCATCTCGCCGCTCTCGGGGTCCGCCGCGATGTTCGCGAGGCCCCAGTACCCCTGCGAGTCGTGGTCCGTGATCGCGCCGATCATGTTGTATCGGAGGTCTCCGAGGCGCGCGATCGTGCCCTGCGGACCGCAACGCGGGAGGTCCCACCCTGCGGCGCGCGCGGCGTCGACCTCGGCCTGCGTGTGCTGACCCGGGAGGTTCGCGCTGGTGCCCCACACGGGCGCGTGACACCCGATGAAGACGTGCCTCGCGTCGGCTCCGAGCGCGGGGTCGATGCCGATCACAGAGGGGGCGTTGCACGGGTTGCTCGCGAGCTCCGTGGTCGAGGCGTCGATGCCTCGCTCGATCTCGCACTCTCTCCGTCGGGCGGCCTGCACGGCCTCTTCGAAGGCCTCGTTCCACTCGCGCACGACGGAGTCGGTGACCGGCTGAATCGACGCGGGGTAGTTGGCCGACTCCCAGTACGCGACGGGGCGCACCTGCCGCTGGCGGAAGGGCATCAGGCACAGGCCCTTGTTGTCACCGCGTCCGCTCGCGACGGCGAGGTCGCACATCGACTGCGGATCGATCGCGCGGCAGTCGGCGTCGACGGAGCAGCGCTGGTAGTGCTCTCCGCAGGTGTGCGTGGCCGTGTCGCACACGGCCGTCGCGCTGATCGCGCCGTCGCCGTGGCGGCAGTCGTCGTCGCTCGCGCAGGCAGGCTCACCGGCCGCGTGCGTGATCGCGAGGGCCGCGCAGACGCCGCGATGAGAGGCGTCGCGGGGGGCGTTGCCGATGCGGCAGACGCGTCCGTCGGCGCAGTCTTCGTCGCGGTTGCAGAGCGCCGCGGAGTCGGCGCCGAAGGCGAGGGCGTGGTGGTGGACCCAGAGGTTGTGGCGCGTCGCCCAGTGGACGCGCTGCGTGTCGAGGACGGCCGAGTTCCGGGTGTCGAAGCCCATGCGCATCGTGTCGAAGAACCCGAAGCGGTCCATGTCGAGTCCGCGCGGCGGATTGGTGACGCCCGCGGGCGGGTGCGACAGGCTCGCGGGCTCGTAGTCCCGCGTCGGATCGGCGCGGAGGAACGACACGCGGAACGTGAGCTCGGCGGGGTTGCACGCCATCTCTCCGGTGCCGAGGTAGCACACGGGGATCTCAGGGAGGTCGGGGCCGAGGTTCACGCGCTCGGGGTGGAGGAGCGCGCGGTTGACCACGTCGAAGTAGCGCAGCTCGCGGGTGTTGCCTCGCTGCGCGTAGTCGAAGACGGGGGCGTTGGGGTCGTCGGGCGAGTTGATGAAGACGTCGACGGGCTCGCTCTCGACGCGGCCCTCCCACTGCTCGTATTCGAGCACGCTGTTGTAGCCGTCGACGAGGTTGCGCGACCAGTCGACGCGCATGAAGCGGCGCCGGTACCACGGCCGATCGGTGGTGTTCTCGACGACGACGTTGAGCGGCTCGCCGGTCTGCGAGTTGTAGTCGTTGACGATGTCGAAGTGGCTCGAGATGGCGAAGGCCGCGACGATCTCGCCCGTGCGCGGGTTCTGCCCGATGCCGCCGCTGCCGCCGGGCGCGTTGCGGACGTAGCGGTACGCCTGACGCGCGATGAGGGCGCGCTCGGTGACCTCCCAGCGCACCTTCTCGAGGTTGCTGTACGACGTGAGGCCCACGAAGCCCGAGGTCGTGGGCTTCGAGATCATCGTCGTCTGCGTGTAGAACACCGGCTCGCGCTCGATCATCGACGACGTGAGCGACCCGAGGCGCAGGCCCGTGGCCAGCGCGCCGTACTCCACGGGGATGAAATCGCGCTTGTCCTGGTAGTCGGGCTGCACGCGGTTGATGGCCGGTCGCTCTTCGGCGCATCCGTGCACCGCGAGCGAGGGCGCTGCCATCACCGCCGCGATCAGCGTCGCGCGGCGCACAGTCGTCAGCAACATCGGGAGGACCTCCGCGCGCGCGAAGAGCGATGTTCACTCCCAGCGTCGCGCGGCGAACCCGTTACCGCGGCGCTTCGCGGCCCGCAATGGCCAACTAGGCGCGTTCGAGCGCGGCGACGGCGCGGCGGAGTCCCTCGTCGATGGTGACCGCGGGCGCGAAGCCGAGGGCCTCGGTGATGCGAGCGATCGACGCGCGGCTGTGCTTGATGTCACCGGGGCGCTCGGGCGCGTGCTCGATGGGGCTCTCGCTCCCGACGGTGCGACGCACGGCCTCGGCGAGGCTCTGCACCGTGGAGACGCCGCCCTGCGCGACGTTGAAGACCTCGCCGTGACCGACGGCGGGTGACGTCGCCGCGAGGAAGTTCGCCTGACACACGTCTTCGACGAAGACGAAATCTCGCGTGGCGCTGCCGTCGCCGAAGATCGTGATGGGCGCGCCCTTCACCGCCCTGTCGATGAAGATCGGAACCGCTGCGGCATAGACGCTCTTGGGGTCTTGCCGCGGGCCGAACACGTTGAAGAAGCGGAGGCTCACCGTCGGGACGCCGTGGAGGTTGGCGTACATGCGCAGGTAGAACTCTCCGTCGAGCTTCGTGATGCCGTAGGGCGTGAGCGGCGCCGGGGTCATGTCTTCGGTCTTGGGGCTCCTCGGATCGTCGCCGTAGACCGCCGAGCTCGACGCGAAGACCACGCGCTCGGCGCCGTTGCGCTTCGCCGCTTCGAGCACGTTGAGCGTGCCGTTGACGTTGATCTCGACGCACTCCTCGGGGCGCGCGACGGACTCGGTGACGCTCACCATCGCGGCGAGGTGGTGCACGACGGAGCACCCCTCCGCGGCGCGGTTCACGGCGGCGCGATCGGTGATGCTCCCCTCGATGAAGGTGAGGTGCTCGTCGCCGACCGCGCGGTGAATCTGGGCGAGGTTCTCTCGCTTGCCCGTGCGGAGGTTGTCGAGGATCACCACCTCGGCCCCGCGGCGACGCCACGCGATCGCGAGGTGATGCCCGATGAAGCCCGCTGCGCCCGTGATCAAGACCTTCTTCATAGGCGCGCGAGGATAGCGAAACTCGCGTCGTCTCGTTGCGCTGAAATGGCGTCGACGGTCGCGGGGCGCGGCTCAGCCGTCAACGAGCACCGTGACCCGACGGCGCAGGTCTGGCGGGAGCGCCTCCATCGCGGCCCGCACCTCGCGCTCGTCGTACTTCATGCTGAAGTGCTTGAGCACGATGTGGGGGCTCGCGAGGGCTTCGGGGAGCTCGCGCCAGAGCTCGATGAGGTCGTCGAGGTGCGTGTGCCCCCACTGCGCGCTCGCGCTCCTCGCCGTGCCGGGGAGGTGCGTGACCTCGAGGAAGAGCACGTCGCTCCTGCCGATCTCGGGGTTGCGTCGGAGCGTCTCCGCGGTGCTGTCGCCGATGTACGTGAAGACCGGGTGCGGCGCGTCATCGGAGACCGTCTCTCCGCGGAGGCGCGCGGCGTAGATCTCGGCGCCGGGCATTCCCACGTACGGCGCGCGCAGCACCTTGCGGTTCTCGATCACGGTGTAGCCGCGCGACGCGATGCGGTGCGTGACGTCGAAGGCCCGCACGGTGTAGCGGCGACCGAGGTCGACGGAATCGCCCGGGCGCATGCCGCGGACGTGGTCTTCGAGGTGCGCGGGGGGCTTCTCTTCGAGGCGTTCCCACGCGCGCAGCACGTCGAGGAGGCCCGCGGCGCTCTCGGCGGGGCAGTACACGCGCGGCGGGCGCGCGCCGAACATCGCGCGCATCGAGAAGTGCCGGGGAACACCGCCCGCATGGTCTTGATGGACGTGCGAGAGGAACACGTTTCGAAGCCGCGTCGCCTCGACGGGGCAGTGGCCGAGGTCGAAGCACGCGTCGAACGCGGGCGCGAGCACATAGGTCGCCAGCCCCGAGATCGAGAACGCCACGAGCTCGAGACCGCCGAACTTCAGGGCGATCGGAGCGCCCGGGTTGTGGATCCTTCGCAACGACACGCGCCGAGTGATAGCACCCATTGCACGGCGAACGGCCACGGGAGCGGCTTCATGGACACATCACTCGACGTCATCCTCGGCCTCGGATCCAACGTGGGGAGCCGCGAGGCGCTCCTTCGCGCGGCGATCGACCTCCTGGCCGCGACGCCGGGGGTCGACGTGATCTCGCGCTCGCCGCTCTATGAGAGCGCGCCGGTGGGCCCTCCGCAGCCGCGCTACCTCAACGCCGCCGTGCGACTTCGCTGCGCGCTCGCGCCGGGTGATCTGCTCGCCGCGATGCACGCCGCGGAGCGCGCCCTCGGACGCGTTCGACGCGAGCGCTGGGGGCCGCGCACCCTCGACCTCGACTGCCTCTGGATCCGCGATCGCGCGCTCACGGAGCCCACGTTCACCGTGCCTCACCCCGAGCTCCTCGCGCGCGAGTTCGCGCTTCGGCCGCTGCTCGCGGTGGGCGGCGACGCCATCGATCCGCGCGACGGCGCTCCCCTCGCCCGCGCCCTCGATGCGCTCGACCGCGATCCGTCGATGATCGAGCGACCCTTCGAAGCGTCGTTTGAGCGGCGCGAGCTGATGCACACGGCCGACGAGGGCTTCGTCACGCACGCGCTCGACCGCGCCGACCTCCTCGCCGCCGCGGCGGAGGTGATGGGCGCGCTCATTGTCGATCCCGCGACGGTGACGGCCACACAGTCGGTGCCCGTGTCGGTGACACTCGACGCGGAGGCGGGCGACGACGAGCGGATGTTCCTGTGGCTCTCGGAGGCGCTCTATCACCTCGACGCGGGGCGCCTGGCGCTGCGGCGCGCGGTGGTCTTCGAAGACGGACCGACTGCGCTGCGAGGAGCGCTCTTCGGCGAGACGCTCGATGAGTCGCGCCACGGCGTTCGAAGCGCGCTCAAGGCTGTGACGTGGCACGCGCTCGAGGTGGGCGAGACGGCAGACGGTCGCTGGCGCGCGCAGGTCGTCATCGACGTGTAGCGCGGCGCCCGAGAGGTGCTATCTAGAGCGCCCCGCCGCCTCGATCCGATCGAAGCACCTCCCCTGACAGATACGCCGCAGCGCCCTCACGACCCGTCGTCACGGAGCGCGCGAAGACACCGCGAGAACACCATGAAATACAGGCTCGAACCCATCGACGATGTGCGCTGGCGCGTGCCCATCCAGGGCGCGATGCGCGTCGAGGGGCGCGTCTACGCCGACGCCGAGATGATGACCTCGCTCCACGACGACCCCTGCATCGAGCAGATCGCCAACGTGGCCTCGCTGCCGGGCATCGTGGGGCACGCGCTCGCGATGCCCGATTTTCACTGGGGATACGGCTTTCCCATCGGAGGCGTCGCGGCCTTCGACCCCGAGCAGGGCGGGATCGTGTCGCCGGGCGGCGTCGGGTACGACATCAACTGCGGCGTGCGGCTCCACACGACGGGCCTCGAAGCCGACGCCATCGAGGCCGTGCGAGAGCGCGCCGCGGACGCGCTCCAGCTCGCGATTCCTGCGGGGACGGCGCCTTCGAAGCGGGGACAGCGGATCGAGGACCTCGACGCCATTCTGGCGGAGGGCGTTCGCGCGATGAACGCCTCGGGGCTCTCGCACGACGACGACCACGAGCACATCGAGGACGGCGGCTGCATCGAGCTCGCGGAGCCCTCGCTCGTGAGCGATCGCGCCCGTGAGCGCGGCGTTCAGCAGCTCGGGACCCTCGGCGGCGGCAACCACTTTCTCGAGATCGATCGCGTCGCGGAGATCTACGACACCGCGCTCGCAGAGCGCTTCGGGCTGCGCGTCGGCGGCGTCACGCTGCTCGTCCACTCGGGCTCGCGGGGCCTCGGTCACGCGGTGTGCGAGGAGCTCCTCACGGTGATGCTCCGCGCGTCGAAGAAGGCCGGGATCGAGCTGCCCGACAAGCAGCTCGCGTGCGCTCCGCTCGGGAGCCCCGAGGCCGAGCGATACCTCAAGGTCATGGCCGCCGCGGCGAACTTCGCGTTCGTCAACCGCTCGCTCCTCGCGCACCGCGCGATCGGCGCGCTCGCGAAGTCCGTGGGCGTCAACCGCACCCACGTCGAAGCGTCGCTGCTCTACGACGTGTGCCACAACATCGCGAAGTTCGAAGACCACGTCGTCGACGGCGTTCGCAAGCGCCTCTGCGTGCATCGCAAGGGCGCGACGCGCGCCTTCGGACCGGGGAATGAGCTCGTGCCCGAGGCGTACCGAGACGTGGGGCAGCCCGTGATCATCCCCGGCGACATGGGGCGCTACAGCTACGTGCTCTGCGGCTCGCAGGGCGCCATGGACGAGACCTTCGGCAGCGCGTGTCACGGCGCGGGAAGGCTCCTCGCGAGGGCCGCGGCGAAGAAGACCTCGACGGGCGCGGCGGTGCTCAAGGCCCTCAACGCCAAGGGGATCTCGCTGCGCGCGGCGAGCGTCGCGGGCATCGTCGAAGAGATGCCCGAAGCCTACAAAGACGTGGCCGACGTGGTCGACGTGGTCGAGCGCGCAGGCATCGCACGGCGCGTCGCGCGCCTCGAGCCGATGATCGTGGTGAAGGGCTGAGCGCTCAGCGCTTCTCGTAGCGCTGGATCTCGGTGTCGAAGCCCGGGAGCGACACGCGCTGACGGAGCGTCACCTCGAGGCCCGCGGCCTTGGCCGCACGCTCGGTTCGAACCGGAATCGGTGAGACCCAGACCATGCGTCCGCGGAGGATCAGCGAGCGCGCCGCGTGTTCGACGAAGCGTTCGAGCGTCTCGCTGACGTTCTCACCGAAGCCCACGCGGTGACCGAGCGGCGGGTTCGTGATGATCGCGGTCACGCCGTGCGGCGCCGGGTCGAAGGCGTCGCCGCGCTCGATTTCGAAGCGATCGAGCTTCGCCGCGGTGAGGTTGGCCCTCGCCGCGGTGAGGGCGCGCGCGTCGAGGTCGCGACCGTAGAGGCGCGCGTAGCGACCGGCGAGGCCGCGCTCGCAGAGCTCGAGGCCCGAGCCGACGAAGGGGTCCCACACGACGTCGCTGTCGCGCAGGCCCGCGATGCGAACGAGCGCCGCGGCGAGCGTCGGGTGCGAGGCCGCGGGCACCTCGGCGACGCGGTACGTGAAGCGCGGATCGGGCAATCGACGCGGGACGAGCTCGACGAGGAGCTGACCGTCGTGTTCAAGAGCGACGACCTCCCAGGTGCTCTCGCGGGGGTCGTTGACGAGCGTCGGCTTCGCGCGCGAGACCTTCTCGACGACGCGGGCGGTGGCGCCGCGGCGGTGTCCCGCGCCCGCCCACTCGATGCGATAGCGGATCGCGCCGCGCGTGAAGCGACGGAAGATCGCGAGGGCCTCTTCGGATGTGATCACCTCGACGAGCACCTCGACGATGTCGCGATCACCGATGGGGCGGCGCGTGAGTTCGAAGCCCATCCACGACATGGTGCGCGCGCGGAACACATCTGCGAGAGGGCGGCGCAGCGTGACCTCGACGCGTCCGGGGCCGAGGACGCGGGGCTTCCACGTGGCGTCGAACTCGGCGGCGCAGAGCGCCTCGAGGCCCTTGCGACAGCGGGCCACGAGGTTGATGTCTCGCTCGGGCCGGATGGTCCCGTCGATGTCGGACTCGTCTTCGCGCACGGCCCTGCGTTCGAGGGCGAGCACTGCTTCTTTGCACGTTCGAAGGAGCTCGGGGTCTTCGACGGGGGCGAAGCGCAGGAGGGCGAGCGAGGCTTCGCCGCCGACGCGCGCGAGGGCCTTCGCGACGGAGCGGCGGTGGTCGGGTCGCTCTTCGCTGCGCCAGTAGTCGATGAGGGCGCGCTCGACCTCGGGTCGCTCGTGGTGCATCAGCGCGATCACCGCGTTTCGACGAGATTTCGCGTCGGCGTCGCCGAGGGTCTTGAGGAGCGCGCCGCGCAGCTCGTCGACGAGGTCGCCCTGGCGCGAGAGGTCTCCGACGAGGTCGACGAGGCGGCCGCGCGCGGGGACCGTGGCGGATTCGAACGCGGCGAGCACCTTCGGGACGGCGAGGTCGCCGAGCTTGAGGATCGCGCGCGCGGCCTTCGCCGCGGGGTCTTCGTCGCCTGCGAGGAGCGCGAGGAGCGCCGGGACGTGCTTGATCGACGGGGTGTAGCCGGGGTCGGCGAGGCGGGCTTCGACGGTGGTGCTCACGGGGCGCGGGAGTGTCTCACCTTTCTCGTTCGCGGGGACGGGTTGTGTTCTCGCGTCGTCCCGCCGTTGAGAGGGAGTGGGAGCCCCGCGGTGCGAGCGCTCCACAACACCACCCGCCGCGTCTGTCACCGGAGGTCACGAGCCCTCATGCGCCCATCTCTCGCTCTCACGCTGGCGCTCCTCGCGCTCAGCCCATCTGCGTACGCTCAGGCCGCGCGCCCGTCGCGCGCCGCGTCGCTGGAACAGACTCCCCCAACGCCGCCGTCGATCTCGCTCCTCTCCGCACAGGGCGCCGTGATCCTCCGCGATCGGACCGGTGCTCCGCGAGACGCGCGCGTCGGCGAGTCGCTCACGCGCGGCGTGCAGATCAGCGTCGGCAGCGCAGGCTACGCGCTCCTGGGCCTGCCCAACGGCGTCACGATCGCGCTCCTCCCCGACTCTCGCCTCACGGCGTTCGAAAACCCCGTCGACCGTCGAGACGCTCGCACGACGCTCGAGGCCGGGACCGCGCGCGTGACCTCCCCCGACTCGATCGCGCGCTCGTTCAGCCTCTCGACGGGCTCGGCGACGCTGTCTCTGGGCCGCGGCGACGGCGTCGTTCGGGTGCTCCCGAGCGCCCGCGCGACGCGCATCTCGACGCATCGGGGCGCGCTCACCGCGCGCTACAGCGGCGGCGCCCTCGCGGTGGGTGCGGGGCTCGGCGCGAGCGTCGAGTCCGCGCGGCGGTCGCACACGCGGCCGCTCCTCGCGGCGCCCGTGTGGACGGACCCTCCGCCGCAGGAGGCCGCGACGACCGGCGGCCCCGTGGACATCACGGCGACGTTCAGGCCCGGCGGCGCCCGGCGCGTCGCGAGGTGGCGTGCCGAAGTGGCGCGTGACGCGTCGTTTCGAGAGCTCGTCTCGGTGACGCGCTCGAGCGGCGACCAGCCCCGCTGGGAGGGGCGCGACCTGGGCGTCGGGACATACTTCGTCCGCGTGATCGCGGTCGACTCGGAGCACTACGAGAGCCCCCCGTCGGCGGTCGCGCGGGTGCGCGTTCGAGGCGTCGAGGTCGAGGCCGGTGACGGTGAGGGCAGCGTCGCGATCGTGCGCGTACCTGAGGGGCTCGCGTGCGGGCTCGACGGCGCGCCGCTCAACCGCGCGACGCGCGCGTTCAGGCTGAGTCCGGCGCGCGATCACCGGCTCCGCTGCGCCTCGCGCCCCGACGGCTCCGACGCCGTGGAGCGGGTGATTCCCGCGACGGAGTCGGGCCCGCTGCGACACCACGTTCGGGTGCAGCAGACCAACTGGGGCGAGGGCGTGGTGACCGTGCGGCTCACCGACGCGGAGGGGTACGGCGTCCCCTACGCGAACATCGCGATGGCCTCGGGCGGCGCCCTCAACGCGGACCCCATGCGAGAGGGCACCGAGCGCGGTGTGTACCGCGCGTCGATCTTCTGGCGAGGACGTTTCCCGCAGTCTGTGGTGCTGCGGTTCACGGTGAACGGGGCGCTGCGCTTCGAAGCGGACGTCCCTCAACCCGAGGGCATCCTCGCGTCGATCAACCAGTGATCTTCTTGAAGCGCGTGCGGTGGGGCTGCGCGGCCTCGGCGCCGAGGCGCTTCACGCGGTCGACCTCGTAGTCCTGGTAGTTCCCTTCGAACCACACGACCTTGCTGTCGCCCTCGAACGCGAGGATGTGCGTCGCGATGCGGTCGAGGAACCATCGGTCGTGGCTCGTGACCATGACGCATCCCGCGAAATCGACGAGCGCGTCTTCGAGGGAGCGCAGCGTGTCGACGTCGAGGTCGTTGGTGGGCTCGTCGAGGAGCAGGACGTTGCCGCCGCGCTTGAGGAGCTTCGCGAGGTGGAGCCTGTTGCGCTCTCCGCCCGAGAGGTCGCCCACGCGCTTCTGCTGGTCGCTGCCTCGGAAGCCGAAGCCCGCGACGTAGGCCCTCGACGCGAGCGATCGCTTGCCGACCTCGATGGTGTCCTTGCCCTCGGCGACCTCCTGCCAGACGGTCTTGTCGGCCTCGAGCGCGTCGCGCATCTGATCGACGTACGCGAGCACCACGGTGTCGCCCACGCGGAGCGTTCCGCCGTCGGACTTCTCCTGCCCCGCGATGAGGCGGAAGAGCGTCGACTTGCCCGTGCCGTTGGCGCCGATGACGCCGACGATGCCGCCGCGCGGGAGGTTGAATGACAGGTCGTCGAAGAGGATGCGATCGCCGAAGCTCTTTCGAAGCCCCCTCGCCTCGATGACGAGGTCGCCGAGGCGCGGTCCCGGCGGGATCTGCACCTCGCCCGTGGTGGCCTTCTCGCGCTCGGCCTCGGAGGCCATCGATTCGTATGCCTGGAGGCGGGCCTTGTTCTTGGCCTGACGCGCGCGGGGCGCCATGCGCACCCACTCGAGCTCGCGCGTGAGCGTGCGGCGGCGGGCGCTCTCCTGCTTCTCTTCGTGCTCGAGGCGCGCGCGCTTCTGTTCGAGCCACGAGGTGTAGTTGCCCTTGAAGGGGTAGCCCTCGCCGCGATCGAGCTCGAGGATCCAGCCCGCGACGTTGTCGAGGAAGTAGCGGTCGTGCGTGACCGCGATGACCGTGCCCGGGAACTGGTGGAGGTGCTGCTCGAGCCACGCGACGCTCTCGGCGTCGAGGTGGTTGGTGGGCTCGTCGAGGAGGAGCATGTCGGGCTTCTCGAGGAGCAGTCGGCAGAGGGCCACGCGGCGTCGCTCGCCGCCCGAGAGCGTGTCGACCTTCGCGTCGCCGGGCGGGAGGCGCAGGGCGTCCATGGCGATGTCGACCTCGCGATCGACCTCCCAGCCGCCCGCGTGCTCGATGGCCTCCTGCGTGGAGGAGAACTCCTCCATCACCTTGTCGTACTCCTTCTCGGGGAGCGACTCGCCGAGCTTCGCGGAGAGCTCCTCATAGCGCGCGAGGAGCTTCTTGATGGGCGCGAGCGCGAGGTCGACGTTGCCACGCACGTCGAGGCTCGAGTCGAGCTGCGGCTCCTGCGGGAGGTACCCGATGCGGAGGTTCTTCGCGCGGTGCACCTCGCCGAAGTGCTCGGTGTCGACGCCCGCCATGATGCGCAGCAGGGAGCTCTTGCCCGAGCCGTTGGAGCCGAGCACCCCGATCTTGGCGCCCGGCAGGAACGCGAGGGTCATCCCCTTGAGGATCTCTCGCTTGGGGTGGACGACCTTTCGGACGTCCTGCATCCAGAGCACGAACTCCTGTGCCATCGCTTCGGCCTCTCCCTGTGGTCTAGAAGGGCGTTTCGTCTACCACGAAGCCGCCCGCGGGTGACCCGCGAAAACCGCGCCGGGGCCCCATCGGCAATGACGTCGAGGCGCCGTGCGTTCATGCTCTCGCTCATGGCATCGAACGCTTACTGAGAACGGAGCAGCGCGCCGCCCATGCGACACACCGTCGTGATCTCCGATGTGCACCTGTGCGAGTCCGTGCCGGGCGACGACGCCTGGCTGCGCTGGCGACAGCGCCCCTACCTCCCCGACGAGGAGTTCGCGGCCCTCGTCGACGCGCTCATCGCCGAGGCCCACGCGCCCGGTGACGCGATCGAGTTCGTGTTCAACGGCGACCTCTTCGACTTCGACGCGGGTCGCGTGATCGAGGGTCGCGCGATGTTCGAAGACCTCCCGCGCACGGAGCCCGTCGCGATCGACCTCATCACGCGCATCCTCGAGGACCACCAGGGCTACGTGGCGGCGCTCGCGAGGCTCCTCACGTCGGGGCCCAACCGGGCGGTCTTCGTGTCGGGCAACCACGACCCGCAGCTCGCGTTCGAGGGCGTTCGAAGGGCCGTTCGCGACGCCGTCGCGCGTGCCGCGGGCGACGACTCGGTGGCCGAGCGGGTGCTCTTTCGCGCGTGGTTTCATCACACGCCCGACGGGGTTCACATCGAGCACGGCAACCAGTACGACCCGTACTGCTCGTTCCGCTACCCGATGATGCCGCACGGCCCGATGCCCGGCACCGCGGAGCCCGAGATCATGCCCACGGTGGGCTCCATCGCGTTTCGCTACATGGCCTCGCGCATGGGGTACTTCAACCCCCACGTCGACGCGTCGTTCATGCTGAGCGCGCCGGGCTACGTGGCGCA
>JBPOHC010000582.1:0-3314 GCA_052035985.1 Myxococcota bacterium
GGTGCGGCGCGAGAGGTCGCGGCGCCGCCGGCGGCGCCTCCAACGCTGGAGGAGGAGACGCGCGCGGTGATGGCGCTCATGGACGCCGCGGATGTGGCGAAGGCCGCGGGTCGCTTCGAGGACGCGACTCGGCTTCTTCGCGACGTGCTGGAGCGGTTCCCCAATCATCGCCTCGCGGCGTCTGCCGCGCACCAGCTCGGTCGGTGGTATCGAGATCGAGGCCAGAACCGCGAGGCGATCGACGCGTTTCGAACGGAGTTCATGCTCGCGACGGTGGGGGGACTGTTGGAGAGCGCGGTCGCCGCCGAATGCGCAGTGCGGGGTCTGCCGTACTCTCCCGGTGACGACGCACCCGGAAGCGCTCCTTGAAGGCGCCGGAAGTCGTCATCGCCGCACTGCTTCAGGCGAGCGTCGTAAGCGCTCAGTCTCGAGTAGGGGTGCGTGCCTGGCCGTTCACCTACGTCAACTGTTCCACCGAAGAGCGTCGCGCGGCTGTGCGCCGGACTCAGGCTCGTTACCCGACAGACTGTCAGGATCCTGTCGAGGCCACGATCACATGCCTCTCGGGGAACACCTTCTCGGTCTCCCCGCACGTCGCGTACTGCACAGGCCGCATGCAAGGTGGGCTCGTCGGTTGCGTGGATGAGCTGTTGCCCCGTCTTCAAGACATCCATCCCCTCCAATGTCGGAGACGACCTCCGTCTCCGCAGCCGCGCATCGAGCCGCATCTGCCGCCGCCGCCACCACCGCCACCGCCACCGTCGCCGCCACCGCCGCCACCGCCGCCACCGCCGCCGCCACCGCCACCACCACCACCGAGCGGCCGCACGCTGAACGGGGCGCTCCTCGCGACCGTGATGTGGCGTTCGTCGGACGCGGACTCGCCCAACATCCTCCTCGGGGCGGACCTCATCGGATCGGTGCGCGTGTCTTCGAAGTGGCGCCTCGTCGGCGCGCTGCGGTGCGTCGCGACGCCGTCGGGCGAACTCCGAGGAAGGGAGCACCTCTGGCGTGGGCCCCTCCTCGATCTGAGCGTGCTGCTGGCACCCTCCGTGGCGCTGTGGGAACGAGCCGATTCAGCGGTGCGGGCCTTCCTCGGAGTGCGCCTCGGCGTGCTTCGAAGCGCCGAGTGTATGCTTCGGCTCGACTGCCGCGGCGGCTACGTCGGCCCGGCTGCGGGAATCTCCATGCAGCACGTTGTTCTTGGCCTGTTGCTCCACTTCGGCGTCGAAGCGGGTTGGGCGGGGGGTGAGGTTCCGAACACCAACAGGCTGGGGATCCGATTCGGTGACGTACTCTTCGACGGATCCTGGCTCGCCATGTCGATCGGAATTGGAGGCCCACGATGACACGCATTCGACGTCTCGTCGCACTCGCCGCGGTGAGCGCCGATCTGCTCGCCTGTGACGGCGAGAGCTTGGCGACCCGGCTCGATCCGGACGACGCGTCCGAGGTGATCGATGCGTCCGATGCGTCGGTCGCGGCCGACGCTACGGCTGACGCGCACGCCGATGCCCCTCTTCGAGACCGACACGTGCGCTTGATCGAACCGCTCTCAGCGAGCGTCCATACGACGCCGAGGGGGCGCCTCCGGTGGGACTACCGCGGTGATGTCACCGTGACCTTTGAGCGATCGAAGAACGCTGCGGATCGGATTGAAGTCGACGCGCGCGATGGCGAGCTCGAACTCTCGTCGGTCCCGGGGTTGAGCAGGGGAGCCTGGACCTGGCGGGTGTGCGTTCGAGGCGAGGACGCGGGGGCGGCGTGTAGCGCGATCTGGGGCTTTCGGATCGAGCGCGACGAGGGGACACCTCCCGCGTGGATAAGGAGGCGCATCTTCGACGACGGGCTCGATGGGTACGCCGACGTGATCCTCGGCGTTGCGGATCCGTTACCGTGGGCCTCACCGTGGGCCGAGTGCCAGTCGCCCCTGGCCCTGGCCAGGATCGTGACGCTCCACGGCGGAGCGACCCTCCAGGACGCGATTCCGCTGAGTGTCTACGCGATCCCCTCGTCTGATCTTCGATGCGAGCCGCCGACGCGCCTCTTTGAATTGCCTGACATGAATGGTGACGGAACCGCGGACGCCGTCGTCTGCACGACGAGCGGGACGTGCTGGTGGTCGCCCCTCACTTCTAGAAATGAGCTCCGGACGACTCGGGTGGTGCAGCTCGGGTCTGGCGCTCCGACCCGGGCTCTCTCCGTCGCGTCGCTCGGGGATCTCGACGGCGATGGCTACGGTGAGATCGCCCTCCTCACCCCGGAGGGCGTTCAGCGCTTGCGCGGCACGCAAGATGGCCCGGACCTCGCGCGAGGCCCGATCTACCTCGACCGCTGCGCGGACGAGACCCGTTGCGGCATCTCGGCGCTACGGCTCACCGCCGAACCAGCCGCCCGCGCCCTCGTGGTGAGCACCGACCGTGGCGTGCAGGTCGTCGCGCTGGACGGAGACACGTTCCACCCGATCGGCGATCCCGTCGCCTCTCGGCGCCCCGCGGTTGTCATGCAGGGAGCCCCCGACCCCGACGCCGCGGACATGACGAGCCTGATTGTCACGGTCAAGGAGCGGGACCTCGCGCTCTACCCGATCCGCGGGCGTGATCTCGGCGCTGACCACCCCGTCCATTTGATCCTCGATGGGTGGGACGGAGACGCCGCGCAGCTCCAGCTCGCGGTCGGGGATTTCGACGCGAACGGGGAGCTGGATCTCGTCGCCGAGTTCGACCGCATCGACGCCTCGGTGACGCGGCGCCACATCACAACCTTTCTGCGCAGGGGCGGCGGCTTCGAACGTCCGCCCGACCTCGAGACCGCCGCCATCAACCCTGGGGTCTCGCCGCTGATCGTGCGGGACTTCACGAACGACGGACGCGACGTCCTCGTCGACGTGCTCGACGGCCACCTTCGTCGTTTGACCTTCGACGAGGTCGGCGGCTGGAACGTCATTCAGGGTGCTGACGTCGCCATCACGCCGGGGAACGGCGCAGGGCATTTGGTGACGGCTCCCGGGGTGGGCGAGGCGACGTTGTCGAGGGCGTCGGGGCATGACGCGGGCGTGACGATGAAGTGAGGAGGCGGCGCGCGCTCGATGTCGCGTCGATTGTGTGACCCGTGAGAGGCCCCGATCGGCACGACCACACCATGAGCGACATCGACGCACGACACGCTTCGCCGACGAGGTCCCACCGCGCGTGCCCCTTCGCGCTCGACGATCGGTACCTGTGCCTGCGCCGCATCGGGCGCGGCGGAATGGGCGACGTGTACGCAGGCATCGACGTGGTCTCGCAGCGTCGCGTCGCCATCAAGATCCCGCA
>JBPOHC010000804.1:0-19495 GCA_052035985.1 Myxococcota bacterium
TTCCGTGCGACCCGTGAGAGCCGTGCGATCCGTGGCTTCCGTGCGACCCGTGAGAGCCGTGTGAGCCGTGTGAGCCGTGGGTTCCATGCGATCCGTGCGAGCCGTGGCTTCCGTGCGATCCGTGCGATCCGTGTGAACCGTGGCTTCCGTGCGATCCGTGCGAGCCGTGGCTTCCGTGCGATCCGTGTGAACCGTGGCTTCCGTGTGAGCCGTGCGATCCGTGGCTTCCGTGTGAGCCGTGCGATCCGTGGCTTCCGTGTGAGCCGTGCGACCCGTGGCTTCCGTGCGATCCGTGTGAGCCGTGGCTTCCGTGTGAGCCGTGCGATCCGTGCGAGCAGTGCTGCGCGCCGCGCTGCGCGTCGTCGGGGAGCGCGGGGTCGTTCTTGGGACGGCTGGCGGCGTCGGTCGCGGAGCGCTGCGCGATCTCTCGCTCGGGCTTCGAGAGGAGGTCTCCCGCGTCGCGCTTGAAGGTGGGGAGCTCCTCGTCGTCGGAGCCCTCGTTCGGGTCTTTCTGGTCGTCGGAGCCAGCCATTGCGTCGTCCCCGTGTGCGTGGGCGGGAGCCCTGTGTTCTTCGAACTGATCCTACAGGTTCGCGAAAAATCCAACCAGCGAAGCGCCGCCCTTCACTCGGGGGCGTGGATGTGGTGCTCCCTGAGCCGGTTCGTCGTCCACCGCCGGAAGATCTCCACGTACGCAGGGTCGTTCTGCCGGATCTTGCCGAAGAGGTAGTCTTGAATGCCCTTGTGCACCGCGCAGACGGTGCTCTCTCGCATGCGTCCCGCGAGCGAGCCCTGGGTCTTGTAGGTGTGCACCGCGTCGGCGCCGCAGTAGGGGTTGTAGGCGCAGTTCACGCAGTCGGGGCGGCCGTCGACGTTCGAGCCGATCACCAGCGCGCGGATCGTCGGGTGCGACGCGAGCTCGCGCCACGTGAGCTTGCCGAGCTCGCCCAGGTAGAACGTGTCGTCGCCGGTCTCGTGCATCATGCGGGCTTCGTCGCCCGCGAAGACCTTGCCGTCGTAGTTGTAGGCGAGCGCGCTCAGGCCCGCGCCGCCGGGGCTGCGGATGTCGAGGAAGTTGGGGTCCTCACCCGTGAGGATCTTCGTGAGAAAGATCGACGCGTAGCGCTCGATCATCTGCACGCCCTGGAGGTTCTTCTCGATGATGTAGTCCGTCGTCGTGCGATAGAACTCGAGGAACTCCGCGCGCGGATACTCGACCCTGTGCCCGACCTTCTCCATGAACCCGAAGGGGTCGATGGGGCGGAGAAAGATCGCCTTGCACCCGAGCGCCGCGTAGGTGTCGACGATCTCCTTGCCGCGCGTGAGGGCCTCGCGCGTCGTCGTGAGCAGCGCCTCGACGTGATAGAGCGACGGGTCGAGGCCGCGCTCCAGGTAGGCCTTGTTGATGCGGTCGATCCAGTAGACGGCGGCCTTGAAGGCGCTCGACGCGACGAGCTTCCGCTGCTTGTCGTGGAGGTGCTCGGGGCCGTCGATGCTCGTGCAGATCTGCACCTTGCGGTCGAGGAGCCACGCGAGCTTCTCCTCGGTCATGAGCGCGAGGTTCGAGACCATCGTGAACTCGAGGCGCTTGCCGACGGACTCGTTGCGCTCGCGCGCATACTCGATCGCGTGCTGCAGCACCGGGTAGTTCACCAGCGGCTCGCCGCCCTGGAACTCGATGGTGATGAAGGGCGACGGGCTCTGGAGGATGAGATCCACGGCGCGCTCCGCGGTCTCCTTCGACATGTCCGTGCTCACTGCGTCCATGTCGGCGCGCGAGGCGTGGCAGTAGACGCAGGTCTCGTTGCAGCGCAGCGTCACCACGAGCATGTGGAGGTTCGGGCCCCCGTGGAGGAACTGCTTCCTGCGCTTCAGTCGCTCGACGGCCGCGGGGACGTCGAACTCGGAGCGGATGAAGTTGCCCCGCGCGAGGCGCCCCCAGAGCTCGGAGCCGCGCGCCACGGTGCCCTCACCGAAGGCCTTGAACTCCGCCGTCGTGAGGATCACGAAATCACCCTGCGCGTTGGTGACCACGTAGTCTCCGTCGACCTTGCGGAAGCGGAAGAACGCCGGAAACGCGAGGTCCGGCCTCTCGATGCCCGCCTCCATCATCACGACACCGCACCGTGCTTGCGCGTCAGGCCGAGGGCGTAGTTCGCGAGCTCGAGCGCCACCTTGCGCTCCCTCGCGGGAGTCTTCGCCGTGACGCGCACCACGCGATGGTGACCCTCTTCCGTCACGGTGATCTCCGCGAAGCGGGCGTACACCTCGACGGCCCCGGTCACCGCCGACGCCTCGTAGATGTCCTTGTGAAAGCGGCACTCCCTCACGGCGACGAGCCCCCTTCGCCCTTCTCGTCGCCCTTCTTCTTGTGCTTCTCCTCCCACGACATCGCGATGCCGAGCGGGTCGTCGAAGCCCTCTTCGCTGAAGTCGAACGAGGCCAGGTCGTCGATCGTGGGCGGACCCATCGCGCCCGCCAGGGCCTGCGTGGTCACCGCCTCGAGGATCACCCGGTTCTCCTCGAGGATCTTCTGCCGCCACGCCTGCGAGAGCAGCTCGTTGGCAAACTCGCCCACCATCGCGCGCAGCGTCTCGACCGTCGCGCCCGCGGCCTTGGGCGTCAGTGTCACCGACCATGCGCCCTCGCGGGCCTTGTCGATGAGCACGTAGCAGCGGTCGATGAAGATGTACGCGGCGCCGTAGAGCGCCTCGATGGGGTACACCGACGCGTCGACGGTGACCGTCGCGCTGCCCTCCGCGGGGTCGTGCGCGACGAGGTCCTTGGGGAGCCCTTCGAGGGCGTTTCCGTTGCTCATGAGAGGTCTTCGCTGGTCCGTGTGCTTCGTGGTCTGCGCCGCTTCAACCGCGGCGTCCGCGGATAGAGATGCCCAAGTCAGATGTTCGTCAATGGGGTTTCGTGGCGTCCGCGGCCGTTGGCCTTCGGCCATGGGATACACGGAGCGGGCCACGCGGCGCCCTCCGCTACGCGCCCGCGACGTACCGCAGGAGCCACTGGTTGCTCGTCTCGGGCGACACGTCTCGCCGCTCGACGAGCTCGAAGCGCTTCGAAGTTGCCGCGATGCGCGCGTGCGCCTCGGCCGCGCCGTCGTTCCGCAGGTGCTCGAAGACCGCGGGGCCCCGCTCCGCGACGAGCGCGTGACGGCGCCCTCGCACGACGCCAAAAGCCACGTTGTCGACCACCGTGAGCGTCCCCCCGGGCCGCACGATCTCCGCAAACGTTTCAACCGCTCGCACCGGATTGCGCAGGTGATTCCAGCTCCGGAGCACGAGCGCGTGATCGACCGCGAGCGCGATGGGGTCCTCGGCCGAGGCCACGCGCAGGTCGGCCCAGGGCCACCGCGCGCGCAACGCCTCGATGCGCCCCGCGTCGGGGTCGATGCCCACGTACGTGATGGCTCCATCGCGCGCCCGCGCTTCGAAGATGTCTCCGTAGGGCCCCTCGCCGCACCCCACGTCGAGCACCGCGCCCGTGAGCGCCGCGAGGAGCTGCCTCACGCGCGCGTCGTCGGCCGTGAAGACGTCGCCCGGCGCCGCTTCGAAGAGCCCCGCGCAGCGCTTGTTTTCATGGCAATCCGCGCAGATCGGGCTGCGCGTGAGCTTCACGAGGTCGCGCGCGAAATCGTCGAGCGAGGGCTTCTGCGACACGTCGAGGTAGAGCTGCCCGAGGCCGTGCGCCACCGCGGTGAGCTCCTCGTCGGAGAAGTCGCGGGTGTCCGTCGAGAAGCGCCCCACGCGCGCGCCGCGGCGGAGAAAGATCACCCTGCCGCGGGGCCACGAAGACGCCCGCGGGCGCACCGGGCAGAGCTCGCTGCGAGGGGCGAAGAGGTCGCCCTCCACGGCGTCGACGGTGTAGTGGAACGAGTTCGAGCGCGCGCCGCTCATCCAGCGGGGTCGACCACGCGGCCGAGCAGCACGAAGAGCCCCGAGTGCGCGTCGCGCACCACGAAGACGAAGGGACGGTCCGCGCGGAAGCTGCTCCCCGCCGCGCCGGGTCGCGCGGGGGTCTCCGCCGCGCCGTTGTCGCCGTACTCGGTCACCTCGACGATCGCGCGGTGATACACGGCGCTCAGCGCGAGGCGCTCGCTCGCGCTGCGGGTCGCGGCGACGCCCGAGAAGTCCGCGGCGGAGGCGTCGAAGGCGCGGGTCATCCCGAGGGCTTCGAAGTGCTCCCGCAGCGCCGTCGAGGCCCGCGGGTGGATCGTGAAGCGAGGCAGCGCCACGTCGACGCGCGCGGGGGCCAGCGCGTCGAGCCAGGTCTGGATGCGCTCTGCCGTGAGCGAGCCGTCGAGCTCTTCGAAGCCGCCGGCCTCCGCGGGGAGGATCACGTCCATCACGAGGTTGCCCTCGCGCATCGGCAGCTCGACGACCCTCACGCCCTCGGGCGCGGCGTATTTGAAGCTCCCCGCGAGGTGCATCATCGACACCTGGCCCGGGCGCGAACCCTGAAACGCCTCGACGCGCGTCTGCGCGAGGCTGAAGCGCCGCTGCCACGCGACGCGGAGGTAGAGCCCCCCGGCGAGCACCATGCGCGACGCGTTGGTGACCCCGTCGGCGGGCACCACGTCGTCGATGCGACCGTCGGTCTGACCCGAGGTCCACGCGTTGATGCGCGCCCTCGCGGCGTCGGCGTTGCGGAAGTCGACGCGGTCGAAGCTCGCCCTGTACGCGTGCATCGTGAGGTCGGTGAAGTCCCCCACGAAGTCGAGCCCCTCGGGCGCGTAGAGCCGCTGCGCGAAGCGCATGAAGCCGCCGTCGCCCGCGTCGCCCGCGTCGCCGTGACGCCAGCCCACCACCTCCTCGCCGAGCACCTGATGGAGCGCCGTCGCGTCGCCCGTGTGGTGCAGCACGCGTCGCATCTCCGCGAGGGTCTCGCCGCGCGCGCCCCCCGAGGCCATCGCGAACGAGGCCGCGATGCCCGTCGGAGAGAGCATCACGTTGCCCTGCGCGGCGCGCAGCCGGCCGTAGAGCTCGACGCCGAGGAGGTTCGCACCCTCGCGCACCGAGCCCACCTGCGCCGTCGACGCGTCGACCGTGGTGAGGGTCATGAAGGGCGCGTTGGCGGGCGTCGGCGCGGCCGTGGGGTTCGCCCCGTGACCCGCGTCGGCGCTCGCGCTCCGAGCGTTCGCGGGGCGGTTCGGGCGACGATCGTCGCGCGCGTTCGAGCCGCTGCACCCGCGGCCTCCGCAGCCCGCGAGCGCGATGACGAGGCTCGCGAGCGACCAGACGTGAAGGCGGTTCGGCATGGGCGCGGAGCCTACCAGAACTCCGCGGCGCTTCGCGTTTCCACGCGCTTCGGGCACCATCGGGCGACGATGGCTCCGCCGCTCACGCTCCGCGCGCCGCGCGACCTGACGATCCCCGACGAGGGGTCGACCACGGCGCGCGAGGTCCTGTCGCTCTCGATTCGAAGGCTCATGGGCGACCTCCGGGCGCTCCTCCGCGCGATGCCCTGCGCCCCTGACGAGCGCCCCGAGACCGAGCGCTTCACGGCCGTCGTCGAGAGACTCTTCACCGAGAGCCCCGGCGCCGTCGCGAGCCTCCTGCGACGTCCCACGGTGTCATCGCTCGTGCGCTGCCTCCGCAACGCGCTCCGCCCCGAAGGAGACCGCGCCCGGGCCCTCGTCCTCGCCCGCGCGCTGCGCGCCCAGGTCGCGTTCGAACTGGCCCTCGTGGGCGCACTCCGCGACGACCTCGTCGTGACCCGCTGCCCCGCGACGCTCGCCTCGCTCGGCGCCCGCGCGTCGCTCGGCGTCGACCCCGCGCACACCCGCGTGACCTTCGCTCCCCGCGCGATGACGGTTCACTTCGTCGACGGAGAGAGGCGCATCGACCTCTCGGACGAGGGCGTCTTCGAGCGCCCGTACCACACCATCACGGGCGACCTCGCGCTGGCGCTCACCGACAACAACCCCCTCGCGATGTACGAGGCCCACCCCGACAAGCAGGGCAACGCCATCGACCTCGGAGGGCACCCCGCGGAGGCGTGGTGCGACACGCTCCGTCAGTCGCTCGACCTCGTGGCGGCGCACCTCCCGACGCTGCGCGCGGAGATCGACCTCGTGGTGCAGCAGCTCGTGCCCGTGGGCTACGACGAGCAGAAGCACCTGTCGGCCTCGTACCAGGAGTCCATCGGCACGATCTACCTCACGCTCCACCCGAGCCTGATGACCATGACCGAGGCGGTCATCCACGAGTTCTCGCACAACAAGATCAACGCCCTCTTCGAACTCGATGAGCTCCTCGAGAACGCGTACTGGCCGCTCTACACCTCGCCCGTGCGACCCGACCCGCGGCCGCTCCACGGGATCATCCTCGCGGTGCACGCGTTCCAGCCCGTCGCGAGGCTCTACGAGGCCATGATCTCCGCGGGGCACCCGTGGTCCGCGAAGCCCGATTTTCTAAGGCGTTTCGAGCAGGTGAAGCGGGTCAACCGCGAGGGCGCCGCGGTGGTGCTCGAGCACGCGAGGCCCACCCTCATCGGCCGCGGACTCTTCGACGAGATGCGCCGCTGGGACGCCCACTACGCGCAGGCTCCGTAGTCTGTGAGCGCGCTCAGCGCGCCGCGGGGCCGCGCACGCGGTAGAGCCCCACGGGGATGCTGCGCGCGTCGTAGGGCAGGTGATTCAGACTCCAGATCGCCGGGAGCACCGCGGTCGCGACGGGTTCGAGCGAGAGCCCGCGCTCGATCGCGGCGCAGTACGCCCGCCCCTCGACCGTCGAGCACAGCGACGAGCGGTACCAGTATGTTCGCGCGCCCGCGAGCGTCGGTGGCGAACCCGCGGGCTCGCGGAGCTCCACGAGCTCGCGCCTCCTCGGATCGAGCGTGGGGTAGAGCGGAAAGCCCAGCACGTGACGCCCCGCGCGCGTGAGGGCCACCACGCGCGACCCCGCGGGGAGCCGCTCGCGCCATGACAGAAGCGCCGTGAGCTCCCTGGCGTCGGTGGGCATCTCGACGCTCGCCCGGTAGCACCGCGCGGCGAACACGCCCCCTGCGATCACGAGCGCGACGCCGAGCGCAGCGGCCTGCCAGCGCGCCCTCGGGATGTCCGAGAGCGCCGCCGCCGCCACCGCGAGGATCACCGGGAGGTGCAGGGCCATGAAGGCCCACGAGATCACCGCGCGCGCGCCCGACGGGGTGATGACGTCGGTCGCGCTCGCCGCGGCCACCACGACGATGCACGCGAGCATTCGAGGCACGAGGCGAAGGGGCCGCCGCACCGCGATGAGGAGCACCACGAGGGCGACGAGCCAGGGCGAGAGCGCGTGCAGGATGCGGTCGGGGTAGATGTACGAGTGGGTCCCGTGCGCCGATCCGCCCCAGCTCTGACCGAGCTGCCCGCGGAGCACCGTGAGCACGCCGGGGAGCGCCGTCGCGGCCACCACGGCGCCCACCACGGCGTACGCGAGGGCCGTGCGACGGACCCTCCGACGCGCGCTCCCGGGGCCCACGAGGAGCACCAGCGGAACCGCCGCCGATGGGATCCACGCGACCGGGTGGATCGACACGGAGAGCGACAGGAGCAGCCCCGCGGCCGCCGTCGGCGCGAGCGCGCGGAGCTTCGCGGTGCGGTCTCCGCGAGGCCACCACGCGAGCGTGAGCGACCACGCCGCGAAGAGCTCGAGCGAGAGGCAGCTCGCGAAGTACGACTCGCTCATCGCGACGCGCGCGAGCGTCGGGTGAAGCGCGACGCCCGCGGTCAGCGCCGCCGCGACGGGGAGCGCCCCCTCGGTCGACACGCCGCTGCGACGCATCAGCCCGAAGGCCGCAACGACCGAGGCCCCCGCGAGGACCGACTGCGCGAGAAAGAGCGCCCGATCGGGCCGCGACGGCGCGAGGCCGATGAGCGCGCTGAACAGCTCCGAGAAGCCGGGGCCGTAGAGCCGATCGCCCATGATGACCGCGTCGATCCAGAGCGCGCCTTGACCGTTCTGGTGAAAGAACGCCGGCCCGACGACCGCCCAGCGGAGCGCCACGACGGCGGCGACGAGGCCCAGCGCGAGGCGCGCGTTTCGCCTTGTCTTCAAGCGATTTCGACGAGGCCACCAGAGCCACCCGAGGAGCGCCCCCGCGAGGAGCAGCCGCCACGGGAGGCGCGTGAGGAGCTGCGCCCTGCTCACGCCGCGCGGCGCGCCCCGCGACCCGCTGCGATCCCGGCGGTCGTCGGGGCCCCCGCGGCCCGTGCGGTCCTCGTGGTCGGTGCGCGTGCCGTGGATCTCGTGGTCGTCGGTCCCGCCCTGCCCCGTGTGGTCCTCGTGGTCGGTGCGCGTGCCGCGCGCGCCCTGCACGTCGGGCAGCGCGCCGTCGCCGCGCACGCAAGCCGCCACGCGCTCGACCGCAGCGCGCATCGCCGCAGGGAGCGTGTTCCCCTCGCCGTTGAACCCCACGGGCGAGACCCCCCACGCGCCCGCGCGGATGAACCCCCGTGTCGCGTCTCGCACGACCTCGACGCGCGTCGCCTCGGTCTCCATCACGAAGAGCCCCGGCGTGGGGCACTGCACGCCCGCGATGCCCGCGCCGTGACCGCTGTTGCAGCGCGCGACCCAGCGGTCTACGTCCTCTCCGCACGCGGACACCGCGGGCGTCGGAGACTGTGCGAAGGCCGTCGCGCAGCGCAGCGCGACGCTCAACACGGCAAGCAACACGATGCAGACCAGACGCGCCATGCGCCCGGATGCTAGTCCAGTCTCCCTGCGCTTCGGGGCCTCGTGTACGTTCGGGGCGCGCATGACCCCGATCGCTCTCTCCGTCGTCGCCCCTGTCTACAACGAGGCCGCGGGCATCGAGCGGGTGGTGCGCTACTGGGTCTCGGTGCTCGCGCGAGAGGGCCTGCGAGACTCGGAGATCGTGCTCGCCAACGACGGCAGCACCGACGGCACCGACGCCGTGCTCGAAGGGCTCCAGCGCGAGTTTCCGACGCTGCGGGTGGTGACCACGCGGCCCAACCACGGGTACGGCTTCGCGCTCGGTCAGGCCATCGCCGCGAGCCGCGGAGCGCTCGTCGTGACGCTCGACTCCGACGGTCAGTTCGACCTCGCCGACGTCACCTCGCTCCTCGCCCTCTACCGCGCGAAGGGGCTCGATTTCGTCACGGGATACCGGGTGAAGAAGCGCGACTCGCCGCTCCGCGTGGCCGCCGATCGGGGGCTGAACCTGCTGGTGAGGAGCCTCTTCGGCGTGGGGCTCCGAGACACCAACTGCGCGCTGAAGCTCATCCGCGGAGACCTCGCGCGCGGGCTCCGCATCGAGGCACGCGGGTACCCCACGCCCACGGAGATCACCCTGAAGCTCATCACCCTCGGCGCGAAGACCGACGAGGCCCCCGTCTCGCACGCCGAGCGCGTCGCGGGGCGGTCGAAGCTCACGGTGATCCCGACGAGCGTTTCGATGCTGCGCTTCCTGCTCTATCTTCGAGGGAAGATCCGGCTCTACGAGGCCGGCGTGTTGCAGGCGCTGTGACCGGATGGATCGTTTGAACCGACTCGTCGGAGTGATCCTCGCCGCTGGAAAGGGAGCTCGCATGCTCCCGCTCACGGCGCGCTGGCCCAAGGCCGTGCTGCCGATCATGGGCCGCCCGCTGGTGCACCACCAGATCGAGCTCCTGCGCGGTGCGGGCGTTCGCAAGGTCTTCGTCGTGGTGGGGCACCTCCGCGCCGAGCTCGAGCGCACGCTCGGAGCGCGCCACGCCGACGTCGAGGTCGAGTACGTCGAGCAGACCGAGGCGCTCGGCATCGCGCACGCCCTCGGACAGCTCGAGAGCCGCGTCCAGCAGCCCTTCATCCTGTGCCTCGGAGACATCTATTTCGTCTCGTCGCGGCTCCACGCGCTGATCGACCTCTACGGCCGCGACGGCACGGTGGGCGTGCTGGCCTCGAAGGTCGAGCAGCGCCCCGAGATGATCCGTCGGAACTTCGCCATCCTCGCCGACGAAGAGGGCCGCGTTCACCGCGTGATCGAGAAGCCGCGCTCGGTGCAGAACAAGCTCAAGGGCTGCGGGATCTACCTCTTCGGCCCCGAGGTCTTCGACGCGATCCGTCGCACGCCGCGCACCGCGATGCGCGACGAGTACGAGATCACCGACACGATCCAGATCATGATCGACGACGGGCTCCGCGTGGTGCACGCCGACGTCATCGACGAGGACCTCAACCTCACCTTCCCCGAGGACCTCCTCTCGATCAACGCGTGGGAGCTCAAGCGCCGCGGTCTCTCGCACCACTTCGCGGGCGCCTCACCCGAGCTCGCGGGCCGCACCCTCGACCGCGTCGCGGGCGGCGAGAGCGTGACGATCGGCGAGGGCGCGACCTTGCGGAGCTGCGTGCTCTTCGACGGCTGCGCGATCGCCGCGGGGGCCCAGCTCACCGACGCGATCGTCACGCCCGAAGGGGTCTTTCAGTGCGCTCCCTCAGAGGACGCGCCGTGAAGGGACGCGCCCTCGTCACCGGCGGCGCAGGCTTCATCGGCTCGCACATCTGCGACGCGCTCCTCGCAGACGGATGGCGCGTCCGTGTGCTCGACGACCTCTCCGTGGGACGCCGTGAGAACGTGCCCGCGGGCTGCGAGCTCATCACCGGGAGCGTGCTCGACGACGCGGCGCTCACGGCCGCGTTCGAGGGCGTCGACGCGGTCTGCCACGAGGCCGCGCGCGTCTCGATCCGCGGCTCCGTCGAGCGCTTCTGCGAGGACGCCGAGACCAACCTCGTGGGCACGCTTCGAACGCTCCGCGCCGCGTCGCGCGCGGGTGTTCGCCGCTTCGTGATGGCCTCGTCGATGGCCGTCTACGCGGACTCGCCCGAGCGAATCCCGGTGAGAGAGTCGCACCCGCTCGACCCCACGAGCCCCTACGGGATCAACAAGCTCGCGGCCGAGCGCCAGGTGATGCTCCTCGGCAGGCAGCTCGCGATGGAGCCCGTCGCGCTGCGGTACTTCAACACCTTCGGCCCGCGGCAGGCGTTCACGCCCTACGTCGGCGTGGTGACCATCTTCGCCACGAAGCTCCTCGCCGGAGAGGCCATTACAATCTTCGGAAATGGCTCTCAGACGAGGGATTTCGTGCACGTCACCGACGTCGCGCGCGCCAACGCGCTGGCCCTCTCGTCGCCTGCCGCGCCGCACCGTGTCTTCAACGTCGGCAGCGGCCGGGGGACCTCCGTCCACGAGATCGCCGCGATGCTCCGCGCGCGGCTGCGACCCGACGCGGCGGTGCTCCGCGAGCCCGCGCGACCCGAGGAGCTCCTCCACTCCGTCGCGGACATCACCGCCGCGCAGCGCGCGCTCGGGTACGCGCCCGAGACCGACCTCGAACGACAGATCGACGACGTGATCGACTCACTTCGAAAGGTACGAACTGCGTGACTGACGAACCTTCGCACTTCGGTAGTTCGTGAGGCGCTGATGCTACGGGCGATGCTCGATCGCGCAGACGAAGACCTCGATGCGGCCCTCCGCGCGCTGCGTCCGACGCACGACGAGGTGACCTTCGCGACCACGCTCTCGCCGGGCGCCGTGACGCTCGCGCGCTCGCTCGGGTTCGCGCGCGTCGGGGTGCAGAGCGACGGTCGCGGGCTCACCCCCGAGGCGCTCGCGGCGCTCGTCGAGGCGGGCGCGACGGACCTGCACGTCGCCCTCTACGGCGCGTCTCCGCTCGCTCACGACTACCACACGGCCGCGGGGAGCTTCGAAGGTCTCAGCGCCGCGCTCACGGCGGCGCGCGCGCTGCGGATCACGTCGGTGGTGACCACGCCGCTCACGCGTTCGAACGCCCGCTCGCTCGGCGATCTGCCCGCGTGGCTCCTCGATCGCGGCGTGGCCGCGTGGGCGGTGGCGATCCCTCGCACGACGGGGCTCCGCACGAGCGCGTTCGACCGTCTTTTTCCGCGTCTGGCGCTGGCGCTCCCCTACGCGCTGCACGCGCTCGAGCAGGCGCGTCGCAAGGCGCTCCCCGCGTGGATCCGGGGTGCGCCGTGGTGCCTCCTCGGGCCCTACGCGACGCGCAGCCTGCCCGAAGCGCCGAGGGCCTACGGGCCGATGTGCGAGGCGTGCCCGACGCGCGCGCGCTGCCCCGGCGTCGACGCCGTGTACCTCGATCGCTTCCGCGGAGACGAGCTCTCTCCGTCGCGGGTGGCGGCGCTCACGGCGCAGCGCGTGGGCATTCGTGAGGCGTCGCTCGCGAGGATGCTCCACGGGTCTTTCGATCCCGCGGGTCTGGCATCAGAGTCGACGGAGCGCTGATGGCGAACATCGGGTACATCCAGGTCGTACGGCACTGCAACCACTTCTGCGGGTTCTGTTCGAACCCCACGACGCCGTACGTGCACACCTTCGAGACGATGAAGGTGCTCGTCGACGACTTCGTCGCGCGCGGGTATTTCGGCGTGATCCTCACGGGTGGAGAGCCGACGCTGCACCCCGAGCTCCCGCGCATCTGCCGCTACGCGAGCGACGCGGGGCTGCACGTTCGGATGATCACCAACGGCTCGCGCATGGCCGACGAGGACTTCGCGAGAGAGATGGCCGCGGCGGGCCTCAAGCTCGTGCACGTGTCGGTGTACTCCACGCGGCCCGAGGTCGAGGAGATCCTGAGAGGGTCCGCGGGGACGCTCGAGCGGGCCTACGCGGCGGTCGAGAACGCGCACCGCTTCGGCGTCGACGTGAACATCAACTGCGTGATCAACAAGCTCAACGCAGATCACCTCGACGAGAACATCCGGCACTGGATCACGCACCACCCCTACGTGCGGCACTTCGTGTGGAACAACCTCGATCCCTCGATGGGCAGGGCCGAGGTCAACCAGGCGCAGTTCACCCCTCGCCTCGCGGACTTCGAGCTGTCGCTCCACCGCGCGCTGCGGCTGCTGCATCAGTCGGGGAGGACCTTCCGCGTCGAGAAGGTGCCGCTCTGCTACATGACCGACTTCGCCTGGGCGAGCACCGAGACGCGCAAGATCACCAAGGGCGAGGAGCGCATCGTTCACTTCCTCGACGCCAAGCAGACGGTGCGACAGACCGACTGGGGCCACGAGTACGCGAAGGCCTGCGACGTGTGCTCGCTCAGGACCATCTGCGGCGGCCTCTTCGACCGCGGAAACGCCTACGACCCCGCCGAGCTGCACCCCGTCTTCGTCGACCGCGACGCCGTGGTCGAGCGGATCATCCACGACCCCAACGACCCGAGCTACGCGCTGCGATCGCTCGCGGCGTGGCGCGAAGACTTCGACAGACGACTCGCCGAGGCCCGCGCCCAGGGGAGCTCTCCCCGACGAGGCCACGACGCGCCGCCGCCCGAAATGACCCCGCAGGGGGCGCCCCCCGTCGGGGCGATCACCGAGCAGGGCCTGAGGCTCTTCGAAGCGAAGCGCCTCACCGAGGGACGCAAGGCCGCGCGGCTCGGCGTGGCCCTCGAGCGGCCCGACGTCGCGACCCCATCGACACCCGACAAGGATCGCTGATACAGGCTCGCTCCTTGCTATTTCGATCCGTGGTTCACCGCGGCCCCTCTGAGGGCAACACGGTTTTCGCTGCGAATGCAGGGATTCCGGCGAAGATCCTTCAGAGTGCAGGTCGGTATTTGTTTTGGGTTCTTGAAAACTTTGCGGGGTTCGCGCAGGCGGTCCTCCCGAAGCGGTGGTGTTCGCGAGGGTTCTTGATGCACTATCGGAGCGTCGCATGGCGAAGTGGAATCGACGCCAGATCCTGAGCGGGTTGCTGGCGGCCGTCGGGGCCGAGGCGTCCTTTCTGGCCACCAACGCCATCGCGCAGGCGTCGCCACTCCTTGCGAGCAAGCCCTCCGAAGCGCTGCGTTCGCCCGCTGATCTGTCGCCTTCTGCGCCTCCGCCCGAGGTCCGCAGCGGGGCATCCGAAGCGCGCGCGCCCCTCTCGATCGGCTCACCCGAAGACGACATGCGCCGCATGTTGCCCGCGGGCCTTCGCTTCGGCCGATGGCGCGTCGTCGCGGTGCACCCGATCAACCTCGGCGGCGTCCCGGTGATCCTCGAAGGGCGCAACGGCGCGCGGTTTCAGGTCGACATCCTCGCGCGCGACCGTCGCCCGGGGGGCAAGCGCGGCATCGCCCAGACCCGCCACTACGCGCTCTACCTCGCGAACCTCGGTCGGGGCGCCAAGCCCACGCGCGAAGAGCACGGCCTCGGCGTGATCTGGCTCGCGGCCCTGCTGCGCACCCGCGAGAACGCGCGCCACCCCGTGCGGCTCCTCACGCTGCGCGAGCGTCTGGTGCAGCACCCCGCGGGCCGCTTCGACAAGCTCCGCGCCGACGCCAGACCAGCACGCCCGACGGCGCCGCGCGCATCCGTGATGCCGACCGCGAAGACCGCGGAGCGCAGTCTCCCCGAGGCGACCGCGGCGCTCCCGGCGTCGAGCGACAAGCCCGCTACCCGCTGAGATCCTCGACCTCCGCGCCCGCGGCGGCGATGGGTCGCATCACCGCGTAGCCGTGCGCGCGGACGTAGTTGATGTGCAGGCCGTCGCAGGTCGCGTCGAGCGAGCACCCGCGGCAGCGGAGAGACTTCGTGCGGTAGTGATCGAGGATGTAGCGCCGCGCGTAGTGAAAGATCTCGAGGCGTCCGTCGGGGAGCATCATCGTGGTGTCGAGCACCCTGGGCAGCTCCCTCGGCGCGCGGCCCGACACGCACGCGGGGACGCCCTCGACGGCGACCCTCGGGTCGAGGCGAGAGAAGAAGGCGCTGAGGTCGACGTCGCGCAGCGCGTTCTCGGTGAGCCGCTCGTAGGTGGGCTGATAGACCGAGACGCGCGGAGAGATCACGTCGAGCGAGAGGAGCCACGCGGCGGTCTCGCGGTTGAGCGCGACGCGCACTTCGAAGTCCCCCAGGATCGAGAGGAGCGCGCGCGCGGTCTCGGGAGATGACACGCGCGCCGCGCGGAGGCGCTTGCCAGAGAGGGCTCCGTCAGAGAGCGCGGTCGAGAGCCCGTCGTACGAGCCGAGCTCGAGCACCACGTCGGCGACGCCCGCGAAGCGCGCGATCGAAGGGAGCGCCGCGGAGAGATCAGGCGCCTCGACCCAGAGCGTGCGCGCGTCGGCGCTCGCGACGAGCTCGTCGATCGAAGCGACCGGCGTCGGGGCCTTTCCCGCGAGCAGCGGAAGCCGGAACTTGGGCTTGTGCTCATAGTCGGCCGCGTGCGTATCGCCCTCGACGGGACTCTCTTCTCCGGACGAGCTCATCGCCTCTTCGAGCGCCTGACGCGCCTTCTTGGCGCTCACGGGGTCACCGCCGAACACGGGGCCGAGGTGTGACTCCCACGCGGTGTCGACGCGCACGGCGTCGAAGCGCCTCGCGCGTACGGTCTCTCTCACGTCGTCGAGCGTGTCGCAGAGCCGCTGGAGGTAGCAGTAGCGACAGCGGTCGGGCTGGCGGCAGTCGAGCGCGGTGCCGTCGTCGAGGAGGCGCGCGTACTCGTCCTTGCGACCGCGCATCTCGTCGTTGAGCTTGTAGGGGTCCTGGATGAGGTGCTCGTAGCCCTCGAGGTGCTGCGGCGGAAAGCGGTTCATCCAGATGTGCACGTCGGGGAGCTTCGAAAACTCCAGCGCCTTGGTGATGTACGGCTGCATCTCGACGAGGTCGTAGAAGAGCGTGTCGCGCCCCACCGAGAAGGCGCGCCCGAAGGGGATCACCTGCAGGAGGTCGAACTCGCGCACGCCCATCCCGTAGAAGAGCCGCAGCATCTCGGGCAGGAGCTTCACGTTGCCGCGGTTGATCACCACGTCGATGTTGACGATGGGGCGGCCGTCCTCGAGGGCGAGGCGCAGGCCCTCCATCTCCTGATCGAAGGCGCCCTTCACGGCGACGAGCGCGTCGTGCACGCGGGCGTTGGGGCCGTGCACCGAGAAGGTGATCTCCGAGAGGCCCGCGTCGAGGCTGCGCTTCAGAAAAGGTCTGTAGGCGAAGAGCCTCCCGTTGGTGACGGTCTGGATCTTTCGATAGCCGGCGAGGCGCCCGAGCTTGACGAAGTCGACGAAGTTGGGATGGATCGTCGGCTCGCCGCCCGAGAGGATGAGCCGCGTGGCGCCCTTCTTCCGCCCGTCGAGGATCTGCTCCTTGATCTCGTTGCGGTCTCGCATGTCGCCGTCGTGGGCCTGCGAGTCGAGGCAGAAGATGCAGCCGTTGTTGCAGTCGTAGGTGAGCCTCACCCAGTTCCGCTTGTCGTGCGCTGCCTCCTCGTGCTCGGCGAGCTTGTCGGCAGCGGCGGGTCTCTGGGGCTCCATCGGGTCTCCTCGGTGCGGTCTTCGAATCAGCGCGGACGACGTCGATACTAACGCCCCGCCCTCTCACGTCGGCGACGTCGAGCGCTCAATCCGCACGCGGTTGGATGCGCGCGAAGGCGCGAGCGACGCGCGAATACCCAGCGATCTAAGCGCTTCAGACGTCTCGCGGCGCGTGGACCCTCACGATGCGAACGACCTGGGTGAGCTGCAGCGGACGCCCCGATCGAGACACCGCGCCGTCGCGCTCGAGCGACCGCACGATCGCGCGCAGCGACGCGCCCTCACCCCGCAGCGCGAGCACGCGCTCGATCACCGCGCGCTCGACCTCGTGCTCGAGGAGCTTTCCCTCGGGCGTCGCGCTGTAACCCCAGGGTACCTCTCCCGCTCGCTCACCGCGCGCCCTCCGCGCTCGTAGCGCGGCTCGCGTGCGCGCCCTGATCAGCGCCCGCTCATACGCCGCGGCCCCGTCGAGGATCGTGCGCATGAACTGATCCGCCGGCGAGTCTCCGTTGCCGACGCCGTCGGCCGAGATCACCCGCGCCCCGTACTGCGCCGCCGTCCGCTCGATGGTGGCCGCGATCACCACGTCACGCGCGAGCCGATCGCGACGCGCAACCACGAGCACCCCCGCGCGGTGAGCCGCAAGGTCCACGAAGACCGACGTGAGCCCGGGTCGTTCATCGAGCGTCGAGGCTCCGCTCACCCCCGCGTCGGTGTGCCACGCGACCACCGTGACCTTGGCCCGATCGGCCCAATGGGTCACAGCCATCCGTTGTGCCTCGGGTCCGAGGTGCTGCTCCTCGGTCGAGACCCGGAGGTAGGCCACCGCCCGTGAGGGGTCTCCAGGTCGGGTTCGCTTCATCGGAGGCTCCGGAGTGTACACAGACCGGGCGGTCTGTGTACGGGCGGAGGGGTGGGTCAGGGGCAGAGGCCAGCGACGCAGGGGCGATCGCCCGCGCAGGCGTTGCCGCAGCGACCACAATGGAGGGGGTGCGTCTGCAGATCGACGCAACGGCCGCTGCAGTTTGTCATCGGGCTGGCGCAGGGAATGGGTGAGCACGTTCCCGCGCGGCACTCCTCACCGGAGGCGCACGTGTGGTCGCAGCGACCGCAGTGTTCCAGGCTGGTCTGCACGTTGACACAGACCGAATCGCACGCGGTGAGTTCCGGCGGACACGCGACCGTCTCGCAGCCACCGCTGCGGCAACGTCGACCCATCGGGCAGACGTTGCCACAGCGACCACAGTTCGCCCCGTCGAAGAGTGGGTTGGTGCAGGCGCCGCCACAGACCGTATCGCCCGGCGAGCATTCGCAGGCGCCGCTTCGACACACCTGGCCGCCGGTGCAGGCGGTGCCACAGCGGCCGCAGTTCATCACGTCGGACTGCACGGCCACGCACGTCCCAGCGCATCGCATGAGCCCGGCCGGGCAGGCTGCGAGCGGGAGGCACGCGGCGCCGCTGCACGCCTCCTCGCTGCCGCATCGGCGACCGCAGCGGCCGCAGTTCTCGAAGTCACTCGTCACGTCGATGCAGACGGTGCCGCACAGCATCGTCGGCGTGGTACAGGTTCCTCCGTCGTCGGGCGTCGTCGCGTCGGGGCGGGGCATCACCACGTCGGGGGGAATATCGGCCAGCCTGTCGACCATGGCTGGGGCGTCCTTGCTGAGCGTCATGTCTGGCATGACGTCCAGCATCGTTGCGACCTCTTCAGGCGCATCCACAGGAGTTGTGTCCATGGACGCGTCGACTCTGGGGAGGGGCATGTTCACAGGTGCGTCGACCGTGGCGGGAGCGTCGCTCGCACGGATGTCGTCCCGCTGGACGTCCTTCTTTGCACCGCCATCTCGCGACGACGAGGCGTCCGCATGTGAGGGCATCGACTGGGTGCACGCGGTGGCCCCCAGGAAAACCAGGAGAACCGCGATGCGTCCGCAGAGAATACCGTGTGGCATGGTCATGGAATCGTATAGCGTGTGTAGGCTCGCCCGGTCGCGGAACTCCATCCGTCGATGTAGAACGCGCGAATGCCAGGGCCTGCCGTGACGCCCGCCGACATCGTCGACCGCATACCGCATCCGTCGTCGTTGCACCCGGTCGCGCCGGTGGTGCCGTCGCGGTACGCGAGGACGCTGTCGTAGTTCGTGATGGTGGTGCAGGTGTTCGCGCTGAACGTCCCGCCACCAACGCCCGGACAGAGAACCCAGTAACGGGTGATGTCGCCAGCGCTGCCTCCGCAGCCGATGTTCACCATGTTGGCCTGACCGACGGTGCTGATGTCCAGGAGCGCGTTGGACGCGGGGCGGCCCACGGTGGTCACCGAGTTCGACGCGGGCACTGCCTGGACCCGTAGGGTGTTGCTGCCGCAGCTTCCAAAGTAGCCGCCCACGGCGATGTAGTAGTAGCCGGGGTTCACCAGGAGTGAGACCTGGCTCTGGGCCGTGGAGCACGAGTCGTCGTTGCAGGCCAGGCTCGTGGTCCCGGTGCTGCTGATGTTGATGACGTTGTCGTAGGAGCTGCCGAAGGTGTCGGCGTAGAGCACCGACCGCTGGGAGACATAGACTTGGTAGTAGATGTCCGTCCCGCTGTTGCAGCCCGTGATCTGTTGGGTCGCGTTGCAGTTGCTGGCCGTCACCACGAGCTGCGGACCGGGGAGGCTCCCGAGATAGATCGCGCCCGAGGGCTGATCGTTCGTGGGCCGGCAGGTCCCCGCTCCATCGCAGCGACCGATCGAGCAGGCGGTGCCCGATGGCGAGTTGCCAGTCGTGGTGCACACCGACGACCCGCCCGAGCAGGTGATCTGGCCGGTCCTGCATTCCGCGGGTGTGCAGGCTGTGAAGGGGATGTTGTCGATCGTGCCGTTGCAGTCGTCGTCGACGAGGTTGCACGTCTCGGTCGTTGGAGAACCCGCGCTGACGCTGCAAGCCGTGCTCGTGCCCGAGCACACGATCGAGCCAGAGCGGAAGCACGCGCCAGTGCCAGCCGAGCACCCAGCGCCTGTAGTCCGGCAGACGCCGCTGCAGTCGGTCTGACCCGAGCACACGCAGGTGCCCGAGCCATTGCACACGCCGCCAGAAGGTGACGAACATGCGCCCGAGGTGCGCGGACCGACGCTGCACGCCGTCGACGTGCCCGAGCACACGCGCGTGCCCGACTGGGCGCAGCCGCCCGTGCCCGCCGAGGTGCACGCCGTGCCCGTGACGTTGCACACGCCGCTGCAGTTGCTCCGACCCGCGGCG
>JBPOHC010001073.1:0-2610 GCA_052035985.1 Myxococcota bacterium
GTCGTCAGGAGCCTCCGCGAAGGCCATGAGCGCATCACTGTGACGGCCGTCGATCGGGCTGACCGCGATGGCGAGGCCGCGGGCATGAGATCGCACTCGATCGGGTGGCGCGCGAAAAAATAGTGCCTCGGGTAGAGCCACGACACGCAACGTCCCCGTCGCGTTGGGGAGCGGATAGAGAACGTGCACTGCCCCGGGAGCGAGCCGAAGCACATCGACGCCGTCGCACATCCGTTGCGCGACGCGCTGCAAGGCCTCCTCTGCCATCACATGGTGAAGTTCGCCGCTGCGCAAGTCCTGGAGCTTCAACGCCACAGACGCGAGGGGTCTGGGGCGCCACGTGCCGGACAGAGTCGCGAGCGTGCCGACGCCAGCGTCCCGGAGCGGGAAGACGTTGCCCCGAGGCACCTTGTCGCCGAGCAGGTACGCCATCACATGAGCGACCAGCTCGGACGGCTCCCCGGTCGTCTGCTCCTCGACGTAGAGCACGGCAGATCGGAAGCCCCGGAGGAAGCCTCGTGAACGCCGAGCGACGTCCTCGCGCCACTGGTTCATGACCACGAATACCCGGCGGCTCGGGGAGTCCTCCTTGAACGTAAAGCCTCCCCCTTCGGCGGCTTCGAGCCACTGTGAGCCGTGCCCCATGGCCCCGAGCCCGAGCGCCCACACGAAGCGCGCGATCATCGTGTTTCCCTCCGCTCCGTCGAGCGCCTCGACGCGGTCGAACAGTTGCGTGAGTACATCGCTCCGCGTGGTCTCGTCCGAGAACGTCGCACCGGCGATCGCCTCCGCGGCGCGCGCATAGCGCTCGACGAGGAGAAACCTGGCTCCCATGGCGTTGGTGTGCACCACACCTTCGTCGTCGGGCCGAGCGGACCGCTCGATCGCGTCGAGGACACGGCGCACGCGCGCGTTGTCGAGGCGACCGAAGCGACGGGCAAGCTCGGCGATCGTCTCGGGCAGCAGCGCGCCCTGCACCCCCATGCGGGCGAGATCGATGCGCAGTTCGAACTCGCGCTCGCTGGTCACGAGCAGCGGGAGCAGTTCGCAAAGGTCGACGACGCGGTCGTCGGTCTCGCGGACGAGGTCTGTCGTCGCCTGGAGCGCGTCGATCGAGTCCCAACGCAATGTGCGGAAGGCGTCAACGCAAGCCAGCGGGTTGGCCACGAAGCCGTCGAGGGTCAGGAGCTGGCGCTGATTGCCGACCATTGCCGCTCGCCAACTCAATGCGTCACGTAGCGGTGCGCGCGCTACCGCCTCCATCCGTTCGGCATCGTCCCGCGCAGCGACCTCTGGCAGATCGACGTCGGGACGACGGTCGGGCTCGATCCGGCCCTCGACGCGGAGCGCGCCGACGGCGCGGAGCACACGCTCCGCCAGCTTCGCGGCCTCCACACTCCGCGCTGCGAACAGTCGCTCCTCACGGAACTGACGCGCCCCCTCGGGCGACAGGTGAAGCCCCTCCGAAAACAGCCCGCGGAGCACCCGCAAGACACCTACGTCATGGAATGCGCGGAGGACGTGGGCATCCGCCCAGGCGCGCCGCGGCAGGTCAACGATCACGCCCGCTTCTTTCGCGGGGAAGCGAGCCGAGAGCCTGCGCCGCTCATCCTCCGTGAGCTCAGACCGCAGGCGTTCGATCACCGCCTGGACCAGGACCTCTCCCGCCTGCTCGGCGTTGCGCGTGGCGACGATGACGACGGCTTGACCGCTCGCGGAGTTGAGGCCGACGCTCCCGATCTCGTGTCGCCGCAATGCCTCCTCGAAGGCCGTATACTCCCGCAACGCGTCGTCCTTGCGCTCCCGTTGGAGCCACATGACCGACTCGCTCACGCTCTGGTGGACGTCCTCGAACAAGACCAGCGCGCCGTCGGGCCCGAGAAGGTTCGCGAAGGGCCGGAGAAGGTCGAGGCGTTCGAGGAGGCCGAGTTCCAGCTCCGACACCAGCACCCGCGCACCGCTCCAGGCAGGCGCCGAGCGTCGAGGCACCAGGCGCACCGGCGCGTTGAGCCCCCACGAGGCTTCTTCGAGGTCATCGAGCATCCCGACGAGCACGCGCGGCACTCGCGCGCCCTGGATGCGACAGAGCGACGCAAAGTCGAGCCCCCCGCGCTGATAGAGGTTCTCGATCGCCCCTCGCCACTCGCCGACCCGCCGTGCCCGCGCGGCTGCCTCCTCTGGCGACACCGCCTCCAGCTTGCCGGCCTCCCTCAGCAGGTCGTAGCGAACCGGGCGGTGCCCCTCAGGGAAGCGGAGGTGTGCCAGCAGCGCGAGGCGGGCCGCCTCGGCGTCGGGATCATCCGCGAAGCCCTCCTCGAGAAGGCGCGCAAGGCGCTTGAGCCGCACCTGGACGGTCTCCAAGCGCCCTACACGCACGAACTGCTCGATGCGAACGATTTCCTCCACCGTGAGCACCCTGCGGTCGGGCAGGTCGACGGCCTCCCACATCACCTCCGCCGCGCGCTCGTGATCGCCCTGGTGGAAGCGAGCGACGGCCTCGTTCCATCGGAGCATCAGGTCGGTGGGATCGAGCTTCCGACAGTCTTCCCACGCGTCGACCGCGACCTCGGGCCTGACCGCGGAGGCAACCGAGGCCCGCAACCAGCGCCA
>JBPOHC010000613.1:0-19718 GCA_052035985.1 Myxococcota bacterium
TCTTCGTGATGTACGGGCTCTTCATGCGCGCGATCGGGCGCGTCGCCAACGACAGGCACGACTGCCAGGGCGAGCTCTCGCGCGCGATGGGCTGGGGCGCGCTCTGGGCGACGGTGTACGTGGTGCCCCTCGCGCTCTTCACGCTGGCGCTGCACCTCGCGAAGGCGCACGTGCGCTGAGGCGATTGTGCGAATCGCGCGCGAGAGCTCGCCCGTTACGCGCAGGTCGAGCCTGGTGGGGGCGCGATGTGTCGGTCGGCGAGGCTGTCGCGGTGCAGTTCCTCCCCAGAAGCGTTCTTCAGGCCGAGGAAAGCCGCTCGCGGGCCCGCCGCCTCCCGCGGTACGCTGACTCCATGAGCCTCGACGCCCTGCGTGCAGCCCTCGACGCCCTCGACGAGCCCGCCCACTGCGGCGGAGACGCTCTCGTCGACGACAGCCTCGCGATCGCGCTGCCCGGCGGAGACGTCGCGCGGGTGAGCGCGCCCGGCTTCGTCGCGTGGGCCCTCGAACGAAGCGAGTCGGCTCCCTTCGGCCAGGGCGGTGTCACCCGCATCGACCGCGACGTGCGCGACGCGCTCCGCCTGCGCGCCCGCGGCGACGCGCGGGTCGTGGGGTTCGACCCCGAGGCGATCCTCGACGAGGTCGAGTCGGCGCTCTCGCCACGCGAGCGCCTCGCCGCGGAGCTCACCGACGTGGTCGTGTACCCGGTGGGCGGGCACTTCCTCCGTCACAAGGACACGCCGCGCTCGCCCGACCTCATCGGGACGCTCGTCGTCGGCCTCCCGATCGCGCACACGGGCGGCGCCTTCGAAGTGAACGACGGCGACGCGGGGGAGACCTTCGACTGGAGCGGGCCCGCCGATCCGACGCGCGTACGCTGGGCCGCGTTCTACGGCGACGTCGACCACGCCGTCGCGCCTGTCACCGCGGGGGCGCGCGTGACGCTGGTGTACGCGCTCCTTCGAACCGGCCGCGACCGCGCCGACCCCGACTGGTCGCGGCGCTTCGCAGCCGTCGACGCCTGCGTGCGACGGCTCACCGATGGCGATCTCCCGCTGATGATCCCGTGCACGCGCCTCGCGGTGTGCCTCGACGACGCGACGGTGCTCTCGCTGGACGCGTTGCGCGGCGCCGACCGCGAGCTCGCCGACGCGCTCACGCGTGCGGGCCTCACGGTGCGCGTGCGCGCGTGCCTCGCGGCGCGCGACCGCGAGGACGGCTCCGACGCGTCTCCGCCGCAACTGACCGCGCGGTGGTTGAGCGACGTGGCCTTCGCGCGCCTCGCGCGTCCGCTCACGGAGGCCGACCTCGCCGACCGCCGCCCCTGCGTCACCTTCGTGGCGCCCGTCGGCGACGGCGGGGGATACTTCGAACACGAGGTCACGTCCTGGGAGGCGCTCCTCGACGCGCCGCTGCCCGCGGAGCGATGGCTCGTGCGTCGAACGGCGGCGGCGACCCTCGTGAGCGAGCTCGAATTCGCGGGGGACGGCTACGTGGGCAACGCGGCCTACGAAGCGTTTCTCTACCGCCTCGCGGCCCTCGAGGTGACGCGCCGGGCGTGAGCGCGGCGTCGCCGAAGGTCACGCCCCCGTCCGACACGTCGCGTCGCGGGCACTCTGCCTGCCGCCGCTGCGCGACGAGCGACGTTGCCGTCGTCGCCGCGCGGCGCGATAGTCGATCGCGTCCCACATGGAGGTGCCCCTTGCGCTCCGCGAATCGGCTCACGTGCCTCGCGCTCGTCACATCCCTCGCGCTCTTCGCCGGGTGCTCCGACGACCGCGCCGTCGTCGGAGGCTTCTTCGACGCCACCCTCGCTGACACGTCTGACGCCGCCGAGAAAGACCGCACGACGCCGCCTCCCGACGTCGCGCCCGACCTCCCCGCCGACGTGCGCGTAGGATGCGCCGCCAACGCCGACTGCGCCGGGAGCATGGTCGGCGCGGTGTGCGACGTCTCCACGGGACGCTGCGTCGAGTGCGTCGCGAGCGACACGTGCCCCGAGGGGCGCTACTGCGGCGCGGGCAACCGCTGCCTCGCCGGCTGTCGCGACGACATGGCCTGCGTGACGCCCGCGGACGGCGGAACGCTCGCGCGCCGCTGCGACCCCACCTCTCGCGCCTGCGTCGACTGCCTCGCCGACGAGCACTGCGCGCCGGGCAACCGCTGCGTGGGCAACGTCTGCGTCGCCGGGTGCAGCGCCGCGCGCGCGTGCCCGACGGGCCAGACCTGCTGCAGCGAGGCCTGCGTCGACGTTCAGGCGAGCACCGCCCACTGCGGCGCCTGCGGGCGCGCCTGCACCACCGCCGACGGGACCCCCGCGTGCCGCATGGGCGCGTGCGCCGTCGGCGCGTGCACGGCTCCCTTCGCGGACTGTGACAGCGTCGCGAGCAACGGCTGCGAGGCCGACACCCTCCGCGACCTCAGCCACTGCGGCGGCTGCGGGATGCGCTGCGCCGCAGGGGGCAACGCCACGGCCCGCTGCGCCTCGGGGCGCTGCGAGGTCACCTGCGACGAGGGCTTCGCCGACTGCGACATGGACCCGGCCAACGGCTGCGAGGCCGACACCCGCGCGAGCACGCTCCACTGCGGCGGCTGCGGGCGAGCGTGCGCTCCGGCCAACGCGGTCGCGGTTTGCGCCGCGGGGGCGTGCGGCGTCGCGCGCTGCAACGAGGGCTTCGCCGACTGCGACATGAACCCCGCCAACGGCTGCGAGGTCGACACGCGCGTCTCGATCGGCAACTGCGGCGCGTGCGGCAACGCGTGTGCGTCTCGCGCCAGCGCCGACACCACCTGCGCGTCGGGGCGCTGCGGCTACGTCTGCACGGGCTCGTCGCTCGACTGTGATGGCGCGGCGGACAACGGCTGCGAGGTCAACCCGCAGACCAGCGTCGCCCACTGCGGCGGCTGCGGACGCGCGTGCTCGCCGAACCACGCCACGGGCGCGTGCGCGGCGGGCGCCTGCCAGATCGGGACCTGCGACGCGGGCTTCGCCGACTGCAACGGCTCCGCCGCCGACGGCTGCGAGGTGAACACCGCCACCGACGTGAGCCACTGCGGCATGTGCGGCAACGTCTGCCGCGTCACGGGCGGCACCGCCGTGTGCGTCGCGGGCGCGTGTCGACTCGACGCCTGCTCCGCGGGTCGCGGCGACTGCGACATGAACCCGACGAACGGCTGCGAGACCGACATCGCCACGACCGTCGCCCACTGCGGCGCGTGCGGACGCGCCTGCGCGCCCGACAACGCCACGGGCGCGTGCGTCGCGAGCGCCTGCCAGGTCGCGACCTGCGACGCGGGCTTCGCCGACTGCGACATGAGCGCGGCGAACGGCTGCGAGGTCGACACGCGCGCGAGCGCCGCCCACTGCGGGCGCTGCAACAACGCGTGCTTCGCCTGCGCGGCGAGCGCGTGCGCCGCGGGCACAACCGCCGTGCGCGACGGGTCGGCCACCGCGGGCGTCGACCTGCGGTATCAGTACGCGCCCGTCGTCGCGGCGATGGGGGTGCTCAACGCCAACTGGGACGCGTCCCCCGGCGCCACCCGCTACGAGGTGAGGGTCGGCACCACCGTCGGCGGCGCGGACGTCGCCTCGGCGCGCTTCGTCACCGGCACGTCCGTGATGCTCACCGGCCTCACGCTCCGCGGGGCGTGGGACGGTGTGACGTACTATGTCACCGTGGTCCCGTACAACGGCACGACCGCGGGGACGGCGGCGACTTCGAACGGCGTTCAGATCGCCGAGGCGGCGACGTGGGACGGCGTCTCGACCGCCGGGATCACGCGCGGCCTCTCGACCTCGTGGCCCGTCACCGGACAGAACGCGTGGTACGGCGCGCACTATTTCGAGACGGTCACCATCGCCGCGGGCGTGACGCTCCGCGCGCAGGGCTTCGGCCGCGCGGGCTCGGTGCCCGAAGGCGTCGCCGCGACGGACGCGCGCGTCACCGCGCCGGCCGACGGGTGGCTCGCGGTGTACGCGAACAACATCACGGTCAACGGCACGGTCACCGCGTCGGGGCGAGGCTACGGCGGCGGCGGCGGCGGCGGCGGCGGCGCGGGCTCGCTCGGTCTGCGCGGTCGCGGCGGCGTGAACGGCAGCGGCGGTAATGGGGGAAACGGCGAAGGCTCGATCACGGGCGGCGGCGGCGGCGGCTCTCCCGGAGGCGTCGGCGGCACCGCGCGTGAGGGCCCCGGCGGCAACGGGACGCCCCTCGGCGGAGGTTCGGGCGGAACGGGCTGCGGCGGATCACGCGGGCGCGATGGCGGCGATGGCTCCGTCGCCGAGGTGGGCGGCACGGGCGCGACCGCGGTGTCGGGATCGCCCGGCGCAGGCGGCGCTGGCGAGTTCGAACGCGGCGGCGCCAACGGCGTCTCGGGCTGCGACAACTGGTCGGGCGGCGGCGGCGGCGGCTACGGCGGCGGCGGCTCGGGCGGCACGCAATGGGACACGGCAGGCGTCGAGGCGGGCGGCGGCGGCGGCGGCGGTGGCGGTGGTAACGGCGGCGGCGAAGGCGCCGACGGACGCGGCGGCGCAGGACCCTTCTCGGGCGGTGGCGGCGCGGCGGCGGTCGCGGGCGGCGCGGGCGGCTACGGCGCGGTCGGCGCGAACGGCGACACCAGCACCGACCGCACGCTGCGCCTCGGATCGGGCGGCGGCGGCGGCGGCGCGGGCAACAGCCAGGAGGCAGGAGGCGGCGGCGGCGGCGCTGGCGGCGGATACGTCGCGCTCTACGCGGCTGACCGACTCGTGCTCGGCGCCACGGGGCGCGTCGTGTCGAACGGCGCGGGCGGCGGGGGAGGCGGACGCGACAACGGCGGCGGCTCGACCTCGGGCGCGGGCGGTGCAGGCGCGGGCGGCGGGGTGCTCCTCGAGGGCCGCGCCGTGGAGGTTCTGGGCACGATCACCACGCGCGTCTCGGCGCGCGGCGGCAACGGCGCCACCAGTAACGGCGGCACGATCAAGCTCTTCTACGGAATGTGGACCGGCGAGCGTCCGGCGACGGGCTCCGCGGGTCGCGTGTTCGACGCGGGGGCGGGTTCGTTCCGGTGATCCACGGCCCTCCGCCGCGTCGAGGCCCCGCCGCGAAGCGAGACGCGTCCCGCTGTCGCCGTCGAGGCGCGAGCGGGAGGAGCGAGTAGACTCGCCGCATGACGTCCCCCCTCGAAGTGTGCGCGAGCTGTCACCGCCACGTGAAGCGCTCGCGCGATACGTGCCCCTTCTGCGCCGCGCCGAACGCAGCGACGATGCCGCCCTCGTCGATGTCGCCGACGATCGGGCGCGTGGCGCGCGCCGCGGCGCTCTCGATGACCGCAGCCGCGACGCTCAACGACTGCGATCCCAACGTCGCTCCGCCATACGGCTCACCTCCGTTGCGCCTCGACGTGCCGCCTGGAACCGACGCGCGGCTCTGCACCCTCATCGGGTGCAACGCTCCCCTCACCATCGCCTTCGATCGCGACAGCGGGTGGGCTCCCGGCGCGTACCGCGTCGTCGTCTCCACCGCAGCAGGAACAGCGCAGACCTGCACCCTCTCGCTCCCGCTGCGCTGCGAGGTCTCACCGCGCTGCGACGGCGCGTGGGATTGGAACGTCACCACCTCGGGATGCGCGCTCGACGCGAGCCAGCACGCGATCACCGGCGTCGCGTTTCGCTATCCCTCCGCGCCCGGCCACGTGTTCGTGAACGTGTATCAAGACGAGCGCCCCATCGGCAGCGGCGAGTATTCGCCGACGTACCAGACGTCGCGTCCCAACGGGCCGACTTGCGAGCCGACCTGCCAGAACGCGCCGACGGTTCATCTGACCGTCGGTCGGTGACGTGTTCGCGGGCCTGGCCGCGATCCCTCGCGAGAAGGCGCAGGTCACGGGCGAGCGCAGCACCGCGGCGTCGCGCTCGGGGCAGGTGTAGCGCGACATCCGCGCGATCGAGCCTCCACCCACGCCGCGCCGTCAAGCGCGACGCCCCACCGCCTCGACCGACGCCGAACGCGTCACGCGCCGAGGTGACGCTGGTAGAACGCGAGCTCGCGCGTGAGCACGTCGATCATCGTGGCCGCCTTGCGGAAGCCGTGCTGCTCGCCCTCATACCCATGGAACTCGCTCTCGACGCCGCGCGCGAGGAGGGCGTCGTGGATGCGCCGCGTCTGCGAGGGCGGCACCGCGAGGTCTTCGAGGCCCTGAAAGAACACCATCGGGACGCCGATGCGCTCGGGGTGATCGAGCGGCGTGCGATCTCTCAGCGCGGCCTCGAGCGCGTCTCCTTCGCCGAAGAGAAACACCTGGTACTGCGATTCGAATTTGTGCGTCTCGCCGATGAGGGTGCGCGGGTCGCTGATGCCGTAGAGGCAAGCCCCGCCGCAGAACACGTCGTGGTCACAGAGGGCCTGGAGCACCGTGTACCCTCCGGCGCTCGCGCCGCGGATGAACAGCGCGTCGCCGCGCACGCGCCCCTGGGCGACGAGGCCGCGCGCGCCTGCCACGCAGTCGGTCACGTCGACCTCGCCCCAGCGCCCGCGGAGGGCCGTGCGCCAGGCGCGACCGAAGCCCACCGAACCGCGGTAGTTCACGTCGAGGAGGGCGAAGCCGCGCGTGGTCCAGAAGCGGATCATCGGGACCGGGAGCGGGCTCGCGGCGCCCGTCGGCCCGCCGTGCGCGGTGACCAGCAGCGGCGGGAGCGTGTCGGGCTCTCCCACGAACGCGTCGCTGTCGGGGAGGTGAAGAAAACCCTGCACCTCGACGCCGTCGGACGAAGGGAAGCGCACCGACTCGGGCCGGCGCCCCGACGGGAGCGCGCCGGCGACGACGGCGTCGACGCCCCGCGCGCGGTCGACGCGAATCACCGCCGGAGCGCCCATCGCGAAGCCCGTGAGAGCCACAACGTCGTCGCCGCGCGCGTCGAGTTCGCTCAGGTGCGGGACGTCGTCGCGGAGCACCGTCACCGCGCCGCCTCGAAGGTCGATCGAGACCAGGAGGCTCTCCCCCTGTCGCTGCGAAATGCCCACGAGCTCGTCGCGCGACGCGAGGGCGAAGGTGGGGCTCCCGAGCGTCCACAGGGGCGCGCCGAACTCGCCCGGGACGTCGGCCACGCGCCGCGTCACGCCGTCGCACCACGCGTGCGGCTGCCAGCGGTCGTCGACCTCGGCCGAGAAGATCACGGTCGAAGCGTCGCGCCACGCGACGCCGCTCACGGAGCCATCGACGCCTCCCGCGAGGCGCAGCGGCGCCTCGACGCCGCCGTCGTCGCGCAGGTCGACGAGGTAGAGCGCGGCGGCGTCCCACGGCATCGTGGGGTGCTCCCACGCAAGAAACGCGAGGCGGCGGCCGTCGGGCGAGAGCGTCGGAGAGGCGACGAAGTCGTGACCGCGGACGAGCCACGCGACCTCGCCCGAGCGGAGATCCACCGTGACGACGCCGTTCTCGGGGTGCCCCCCGCCGGGGCCGTGGCGCTCTCCGACGGCCACGAGGCGAGCGCGTCTCGCGTCGATCAGAGGCTCGGCGAAGCGCCACCCCTCGCCCGTCGAAACGGCCTTCGCGCCTGCGGCGTCGGCGCGATAGAGCCGCTGGTCGGTGAAGTTCGTGAAGTACACCCCGTCGCCGTCGAGCGCGTAGGGTCGCCCGCCGTACTCGTGCACTCGCGTCCGCGCGTTGAAGCCCTCGGGGATGAGGTCTCGCGCGGCGCCGTCGCGACCGCGTCGAACGACCACCACGCGACCGCCCTCGTCGGGTCGGAGCTCGCACACGACCGCGTCGCCGTCGTCCGCGAGCGTCACGCTGTTGTACCGCCGCGCCTGGGTGACGAGCTGCGCGGGCGTGAGAGGCGAGTCCCAGGTTCCGTACGGAGCGACCTTCTGTGACATCGTCGCGAGGCTAATGCACCGCGCCGCGTCGAGGACACAATCGGCTGCCCGAATCCCTCCAGGACAGTGTTGCCAGCTCGTCGTACAGCCGGAGTGGACAGATCGCTCACGACGCGCACCTCCTCGCCCGAAGGCATCGAAGGTAAGCGCTCTCGTACGCGGCGCGCGAAGGCGGCGCGCTGCGCGTCGGCGAGGCCCGCGCGGTGAGGCTTGAAGCGTCCCGTTCTCCCACCGTCGCGCGTAGTGCGCTCGATGGTGACCCCGCGCGCGGTGCTGGTGATGGCCGTCCTCGGACTTCACTGCCCTCGCACGCGCGCTCCGCGACGTCTGCGGCGCGTGACGCTCAAGGCCCGCCGCAGTCGATCGAGAGGCCCGTCTCGGCGGCGCCCATGCAGCGCCCGACGCCTTCGGGGCAGTACGCGCGCACGTAACAGTCACAGTCGCCCGCGGCGCACCCGGCCGAGCGAGACGACGGCGCGCACCCCGCGAGCCTGACGAAGCACCCGGGACACCCGGGCCGACACGTTCCTGCGTCGACCACCGAACAGTCTCGCGGCACCGCAGGCCAGACGCAGACGCTCTCGGGCGCGAAGCAGATCGCAGGTCCGCAATACACCTGCACCCACGGCGGCGCGCACCCGCACGACGCGGGCGAATTCACGGCCATCCACGAGAGCGCACGCCCCTCCTGCGTGACGCGTTGCAGGCACACGTGGCAGGGCGCGCCGCGCGCTTCGACGCCGTCGCAGATGGTCTGCGCGATCCCCCGCGTGCTGCAATCGCGCGTTCCACCCGCGCTCGCGCAGACCGAGCCGTCATCGACCGCGTCGCGTTCGACCGCGTCGCCTTCGACCGCGTCGCCTTCGCTCGCGTCGGGCGCGGTCTCGACGCGCGGCGCAGGGCACCCGCACGCGAAATCGGACTCGATCGCCGCCCAGCGCGTCGGTCTTCCATCGGCCGCGTAGGTCTGCACGCAGACGTGACACGCGCGATGCGCGGCGAGCACGCCGCCGCAGATCTCGTCGGCGATCGCGTGCGACGCACAGTCGAAGGTCCCGGTCGCCGGCGAGGCGCAGGTGAGCGCATCGGGCGCGTCGTCGCTGCGCGCGTCCGTCGAGATCGCGTCGTCGCGTGCGTCGACCGGCGCGACCGGGCTGTCGAGCGGGGCTTCGGATTCGACCGCGTCGTCGCGCGCGTCGTCCGGCGCAACCGAGCCGTCGCGCGGCGTTGGCGCGATCACCGACGAGCACGCGGTGAAGAAGATGAGCGACGTGAGAACGAAGGGCGAGAGACGCTTCATGGCTTGATCCGATCGGGGCGGGTGCGACGACGCGAGTGACCCACGCGAGATTGATCGCGGCGCAGCGGATCCGTTCAAGAATCGTCGCGGACGCTCGACGGGCACACGCGGAGCTTTCTCGACGCGCTCCCAGACCCGGCGCGATACAGGGCCGGCGGGCAATCACGATGCACGCTGCTGCGCGCCTCCTTCTCATTCTCTCGGCGCTCACGGGGAGCGCTGGCTGCGCCTCGACGTCGCACCGGGCGCCCGAGACGCCTGCGTCTCTTCCTCCTCCTCCGACACCCTATAGGTGACCGCGACGAGCCTCGTGACGCGTGCGGGGCCTCGGCCGCGAGCCGCTGCACGATGAGCCCGCGCATCGAGTGTCCCACCGCGGCGAAGCGATCCCACCCGAGTCGATTGGCGACGGCGAGCGCGTCGCGAGCGGCCTCTTCGGCGGGGCGATCGGGGAAGGCGGCCGGGGCGGCATCTCGGGCTCCTGCGCGGTCGACTCGGACGGATCCGATCGGCGATGGCGCCGACGGCCCTGACGCGCGACGACTTCCGCGCCGCCGCGTGGACGGGGCAACGGCTGCTCGTGCTTCGGGGTGAGCGCCTGGAGCGCTGGGCCTGTGAGGGCGCGGGGACGCTCACACCGGTCGAAACACCACCCGACGCGGATGCTGGAATCGTCGCAGGTACCGACGCGGCGCCCCCTTCGCGTCACGAGCCCGCAGCGCGGTAACTCCCACGGCCATGCTCTACGCAGTCGTCGCCGTCGCAGCGCGCTTCGCGGTCGCCCGGTTCGTGCGTCACGAGGACCTCTTCTGCCTCTCGGCGCCATGACGGTGCGCGTGCTCGTCGAACAGCAGGAGCGGACAGATCGCTCTCCGCGCGTCACCGCCGCGCTCTCGTTTCACCGTCGCCGACGGAACCAGGCTCGCGGCGCCAACCTCGGCAGGGGCCGGGGTGGACACCCGTCATGCGAGGTTCGCCGCCGCGGCCATCGCCCCGCCCTTCAACGCGCGCCCGCCATGATCCACGCGCGGAAGCTCGCCGCGTCGGTGTCTCTCTGTGCGTCGCCGTACGACGACGGGAGCATGGTGTTGTGACGGCGCCCGCACAGTCCGTCCATGTCGAAGAGGAGGATCGCGCTCATCGACGGATCGAAGGGGACCACGCGCATCCGCGACCCGGGGAGGTAGGAGCACTCGTCGCGCACGTTCACGAGGCGGGCGTACGTCGACGCCGCGTCTGTCATGACGAGTCTCGAGCGGGTGGAGCCGACGACGTGACAGTCCGAGGTCGCGCAGCGCGGCCTCAAGATCCCCTCGTAGATCGCGAGAAACTCCGCGCTCGACGCCGCGACGTCGGCGGTGGCAGCGTCGCCTCCATCCGTGAGTGTGCGCGCGTCGACGACGTCCGACGTCGCGTCGGTCACCGTCGATGCGTCCGAGGCGTCGGCGTCGGCGCGGGCGTCGCCCTCGACGTCGGCGCGCGCATCGATCAGCACCGTCCCATCAGCGGCGCTCGCGTCGTGGTCACGGTCGGTCGGAACCGCCGCGTCGACGACGTCGGTCGCGCGCGCCACGTCGGTCACCGCCGACGTCTCCGCGCTGTCGAGTTCGCCCCCCGCATCGCGCGCGGGAGCCTCGGGGGCCACCTCGCTACAGCCCACGAGGAGCGCAATCACCACGCTGCGGAAGCCGTGTCGTTCGTGTCGTCCATGCATCATTGCAAGCACCTCTCCCCCGTTGCGTGGCCGCGGTGTGTGCGATCCGTCACGCGATGATGCGTCGATCGATCTTCGACGGATCGTCGATGGCCCGGCCACACACGCTGGCATGAGCACTTCACCTCGCACCTCCTTCCTCGCGCTCGCGTCGATCGCGCTCGGCGCGCAGCTCGCCTCTTGCGGAGCCCCGCCGCCCGACGAGCGCGACATCGCGGCGCCCGACGAAGCGTCGACGCAGACCGCCGCACCGACCACGGAGCCTGTCGCGCCGATGACCCTCGACGGAACCGCATCGGTCACGCGCGCCACGCGCCCGACGCGCACGTCGATCGACGCACCGAGCACCGTGACGTGTGAAGCGCTCCCGAACCTGAGCGATCCGCGCAACGGCGACGTCGGAGCCACGCGCTTCGCGCTCTCGGATCTCACCGCGACGCTGAACGGAAACCCCAGCGCCTGCAGCCCCTCACGCGGTGAAGGGAGCCGCGAGGTGGCCGTGCGCTTCACGGCGCCCGCGGCCGGGCCCTGGCGCCTGAGCGTCGACAGCGGCGATGCGTGGCAATGGTGGGCCCTCAGCGTGCGCGACGGTTGCGAGGCCGAGTCCGCGCTCTCGCGCTGCGTGATGTACGCGCGCTCGATGGTGCTCCCGCTTCAAGAGGGGCAGACCGTCACGCTCGTGGTCGGCGGCTGCTACGACGCGAGGTCGTGCCGCGTCGGCGTGCGCGCCGATCGGATCGTCCCGAGCGGCTACGCGCCCGAGCTGAGCCGCGCCGCGGTGTACCGGTGGTCACCGAGGAGCTTCGCCGTCGTCGAGGCCCGCGACGCCGACGCGAACGCGGAGCTCATGGTCGTCGAACTGCGCGCGGCCGACGGATCGCTGGTGCCCTTCGGGGATCTTCCGCGGCGCGAAGTCCCCTTGCAGGTGACGCGGACCTCGTCGGAATATCAACTCGACCTCGGGGAGATTCCTGCGCGGGCGGTGCGCGCGCGCATCTGGGCCGAAGACGCCGCGGGACTCCGGAGCGCCGTGCACGACGTCGTGATCAAGCCTCGGCCCGTGCTGGCCCTCGGTGAACGCTGCGAAGACCGCGCGCTCGAGAGCTGCGCCCCCGACGCCCTCTGCACCTACGAGCGCTCGACGGGGCGACTCTGTCGGCCCCGCCTCGTGGCCCACTACGACCCGAGGGGCGCCTCGCTTCGCATCGACCTCAACGCCGCAGAGCTCGCCATGTCCGCGGCGGAGGTCACCTTTCTCGACGAGGCGGGCGCGGAGCTCGCGCGGGTCGAGCGCTTCAACTGGATCAACCGCGCGTCGTCGTACTCGATCGAGCGAACGCCGCTCCTCGCGCGCGACTTCTGGACCGCGCCGCGAGGCCTCGCACGCGTGCGCGTCACGGTGATCGACGCCGAGGGGCGAGTGGTCACGACGATCGAGGCGCCCGTCGAGGCCCCCGCGCTCGCCTCGTGGCAGTGCGACCCGACGACGACGGCGAGGGTGCGCTGCGGTGAGGGCCTGGTGTGTGTGCGAACGACCGGCGTGTGGAGCGAGCGCTCGTGCCAGACGCGCGACCCGGGCTGCCCGTCGGCGTGGCGCGCACGCCCATGGAACCCCACGGCCGACGTACGCACCGCCACGCTCGAAGGCCGCACCGAGACCGAGACCAGGGACGCGCCCGCCTGCCTCGACGAGTCGACGTGGAGCGGCGCTCGACTGCGAGAAGACGTGGTCTCCTTCGTGGCTCCCGTCGCGGGGCGCTATCGCTTCGCGCTCGCTTCGCGCGCACCGTCGGGCGTCGCGAGCCCCGACTTCGCCATCGCTGCGCACCGCCTCGATTGCCGCGTCGACCGCCCCTCGGCCGCCATCGCGTGCCGCCGCGTGGAGGGGACGACCGCAGCCCCGCTCGAACTCACGGCCGCCGCGGGCGAACGCGTCCTGCTGCTGGTCACCGCGCGCGGCGCCGCCCTCGACTATCGCCTCGACGTCGCGCTCCCGAACCTCTGAGCTACCGCCACGGCTGCTACTGGCTCCACGAGGGGTCTGAGCGCGTGGGCACCATCGCCCTCTCGCGCGTGCGTCGGGCTCGCGCTCGGCGCAGGCGACGAAGAGCGCGAAGAGCGCCACCAGAAGACGAAGCCTCGAAAGGCGAGCCCGGGAGCGCGAAGAAGGACCATCTCAACGCGGAGTGGCCGGCGCCGATCTCGCGCACGATCCGATCGCGGCGTCCGAGCGCGCGCCCGATCAGCGGATCGGGGCGAGACTCGAGGGTGGAGCCGTCCGTCGGGCCCTCGCGCGACGCTGTCAAGCCAGCATTCGCGAGGGCGCGCGGTCTGCCACGATGCGCGGCGGGACGGAGCTGTGACTCAGAGGGAGGACTCGTAGAGCGGATCGCCGAGCTCCACGAGGTTGCATTCGACGCGGCGGCTGCGGTCGCGCTCGCGCGGGTTCGCGCTGCGCTCCGTGACGGCGCCCCGCGCGATGTACGCGACGCCGAGCCGCACCGGGCGGAAGACGCCTGCGTCGCCCATGCGCACGGACCACGCGACGTCGCGGCGGTCGCTCGCGCGGTCTTGCCACTCGTGGCTCGACAGCGCGCTGTGGCCCTCCACCGCGCACCAGCCGTCGTCGGTGAGCGCGAGGGTCCACGCCCAGTTGACGAGCGACGATGACCCGAGGTCGAGACCCTGCACGACGAGGTTCACCCCGAGGCCCCCCGCATCGACCCACAGATCTCCCTGCGGAGCTGCGCGCTGCGTGCAGACCGCGAGGCTCGACGGCCGTTCGACGGTGAGCTCCTCGAGGTTCGGCGCGTGGGGGAGGAAGCGCAGCGACGCGGGGCGCTCCATGTTCCCGATGATGGCGCCCCAGTTTCCGCCGAAGCGCGCGAGGGCGTAGTAGGGCTCGCTCGCGTGACGCCTGCGCACGTCGCCCCAGCGCGCGAGCGTGTGGTCCGCACCCCAGTGCTGCCACTGTGACCAGAGCGCGTCGGCGCGAGCGTCTCCGGGCGAGAGCTCCACCACCCAGCCGGCGCCATCGGGCGCCGCGAGCTCCACGAGCGACCCGACGTCGGGGCGCGTGGGCTGTTGCATGGCGATCTCGGTGACGCCCGCGCGGTGGAACCAGTGCACCGAGCAGCGCGCGCTCGCGCCGTTCTCGCGAGGCGCCGTCGCGTCGAGGAGGCAGCGCTCGACGAGCACGCCCGCCGCGCTCGCTCCTCGCAACGCGTACGCGACGCGCGCCCGAGCGGTGAGGTCGAGCGCCGCGTCGGGCCACGGCGCGGGGCCGTGAAAGCGTCCCGAGAGCGTCGCCGCGTCCGCGCGCCACCGCAGGTCGACGACGATCGCGTCGCCCTCGCGCGCGGAGCCCACCTCGACGCGCGCGCCGTGGTGCAGGAGCACCGTCGCCGAAGGAGGCGTCGTCGGGAGCGTCGTCGTGCGATCACATCGCAACAGCGTGAATGGACGCCGTCCCTCTTCGGGCGGCGGGGCGTTCTGCGCGCGCTCCGGCGGCCTTCGCCACACGGGCGCGTCGGCGTCACCGTCGCGCGGGACGAGGTGCGCCTCGCCGATCAGGAGCCCCTCTCGCACGGGCTGGATGCGGGCGCGCCGCGAGGGCGCCCAGTCGCTCGGGCGGACCCGCTCGCGGCCGTACAACCGATCTTGACGGGTCCAGTGCGCGCCGCCGTCGCGCGTGCTCAGCACCCTGGTGCGCGTGAGGAGTGCGCCGAAGCGATCGTCGACGAAGAGCGCCTCCTCGGGCTCGTCGCAGTCGGTGACGTCGCGCGACGCGACGAGGGCTCCGTCGCGCTCCAGCGTCACGGCGCAGCGGTGGTTCGGCGCGTCGTGCCGCAGCACCGTGCGCAAGCCGTCGTGGGCGCGCACCATCGTCACGCGTCCGCTCGCGCCCTCGGCGGTCTGGAGGTCGCCGACCGTCGGCGCGCCGTCGGCGCCGAAGGTCACCGATCGCGGGGCGCCCCGCTGGTCTGCGAGGAACACCGTCGCTCGGCCGGGGCCGTCGAAGATCGCGCTGAACCCGGGGAGGCTGACGCGACGCCACGGGTGGCCCGGCGTCCAGGCGAGCGCCTCTGACATGGACACGGCCATCTCGACGATGACGCTGCCGTCGCTCGCGGCGACGAACCACGAAGGCGTCGACGGCGGAGCGAGGTCGCGCAGGGCCATCGTGGACGGGTTGAGCGCCAGCAGCCGACCGGGGGCGTCGTAGTCGGGGTGACAGTCCGCGAGCACCTCTTCGCCGAAGGGGTACGCCGAGCAGAGCTCGAGCGGACCACCAGGCACGTCGACCTCTCGACGGCTCCCGTCGCGCTGCAACACGACGAAGCGGTCGTCGCCCCACGCGACGAGCGCGCCGCGATGCTCCGTCGCGACGCTCAGGCCAGGGTCGAAGCGGAGGTGCGAGCCCGTGGGCCAGAGGTGCTCGCGCCACCACGCGCCCCAGCGCGCGAGGGCCTGCTCCGCGCTTCGCTCGCGAGGCCGCGCGTCGTCGCGTACGAGGGAGGCGCCGCCGTCCGCGAGTCGCCAGCGGAAGCGCGCGCCGACCACGATCGTCCTGCCTGCGTCGTCGACGCCGAGGCGAAGCGGGACGTCACCGGGGGTCGTGAGATCGTTCCACGACTCGCCGCCGTCGTCGGAGAGGCCGACGAGGTTGGGGCTCACGACGGCCAGCGCGCGCCGGTCTTCGACGAAGCGCAGGTCCGTCGCGACGTCGGCGTAGTCTGACTCGATCGTCGTCGCGCGCGCGTGCTCGTCGAGGCGCAGCCACACGCCGTCGCCACGGCGCACCGTCGCGGCGGCGACCGCGCCGAGGCCTGACATGACGTCGTCGTCGTCGAGCGGCCCGGAGAGCGCCTGCGACGATTCGAACGCGCCCGTGAACGATCGCGCCGTGAGCACGAGCCCGTCGTCTGTCGCGAAGCACCAGAGGCCGTCGGTACGCTGTTGCGCCCACTTGAGGTTGTGGTCGGTGAGCGCGCTGGCGACCTCGACGCGCCCGTCTGCAAAGACGACCGCGCGCAGGTTGCCCGCGAGCAGCAACGCCTCACGCTCGTCGACGCGCACCACCGCGGGGCTGGCGTAGTCGTGCGCGACCTGTGCCGAACGAGTCGGCGCGAGGGGCGCGGCATCCGCCGTGGTTCGCTGCGGCAGAGGCTCGACGCGCGATGCCTGCGGCGGGGCGACGCGCGGCTGTCGCGTCGCGGCCGTGCAGCCGACGGTGATGCAGACGGAGAGGAGCAGCGTGCGAAGCGCCATGTCAGTGCGCGAGGCTAACAACGGAGGCGGCGCGTGCAGGAGCGCGTTCGATCGCGCTCGCGCGAGGAGATATCCGAAGGACGGTCATGAGTCACCGTCTGACGGACGTCTCGGACACGCCTCTCCGTCGATCGTGCGACGGCGCTCAGGCGAGGCCGACGGCCCGCGACTTTTTCGTGACGGATCTCGCGCGCTGACTCCAACGGCGAGGGGATCACCACCCGCGGCGGGCGTACGTCGCGGTCCTGAGGAGGGCCGCGCGCACGGCCACGCCTTTGCCCACGAGGAACTCCAACAATGCCGATCACGACCAAGTCTGCTCTCTCCACTGCGCTCGTCCGTGCGGCGCTCTTCGTCGCGAGCGCGTCCGCGCTCTCGGGCTGCGCGCCCGGCGCCGACGAGCCCGCGATCGCCGCCGAGGAACTCTCACTGACGACGCTGAACGCGATGGTGGTCGCCTACGCCACCGTCGACGGATCGAGCTTCGGTCCGCGCCAGGCCTTCGGTCCCGGGGTCTACCTCGCGAGCGCGGGCGACCTCTCGGGCGTCGGCAACGACGCGACGCGCCTCCTCGAAATCGCCCCCGCGGTGCGCGTGCGCGTGTGTCCGAACGAGCCGCTCTCCGCCGTCGGGTGCAGCGTCTACGACAACCTCACGGGCTCGAACCGCCGCGTCACCGTGGTCGCGGGCACCTCTCGCATCGAGGTGCGACCCCTCGTCGTGGGCTACCGCGACGCGAACTACGCGGGCGTCGCGCAGGGCTTCGAGATCGGCCGCTACGACTCGCTCGCGCGCATCGCCACCGTGGGCAACGACGCGATCACGTCGCTCCGCGTCGCGCCGGGGCTCAAGGTGAAGCTCTGCTCCGACGACCCGAACCTCACGGTGGGCGGGACGTGTCGGTTCTACTCCGCCAACGTGCCGCAGCTCCCCAGCGGGGTCGACAACAGCGGCTCGTGGCTCGACGTGACGCCGGTCACCACCGCGTACCAGAACGCGAGCTTCGCGGGCGCGTCGCAGTCCTTCGGCGGCGGGATCTACACGTTCAACGATCTCTTCGTGGTCGGCAACGACGCGATCACCTCGATGGTCGTGCCCGAGGGCGTCATCACCCGCGCGTGCTCCGACGACCCGAGGAACACGGTGGGCTACACCTGCGTCACCTTCGGCCGGAGCTCGATGCAGCTCCCCGCCTCGATCGACAACCGCACGAGCTGGATGGACAGCAGCCAGAACGTGATCCTGTCGCCGCTCAACGAGGAGTACACCGACGCGGGGACCTTCACGCTGCGGGGCTACGCCGTGTCTCCTTCAGGCGAGCAGATCCCCGACGCGCGGCTGCGCTGGAGCTCGGACCTCGACGGCTTCCTCGGCACCGGGCGCACGCTCACGATCAACCTCAGCGCGCCGCCCTCGGGCTGCGGTCAGCGAGACCACGTCATCACGCTCACCTCCACTGACTCGCAGGGGCGCGTGCTCACCACGCGTCGCATCCTCACGATCAACCGCATCTGTTGACCCGTCGGGCGAGGGGCCCTCGCGCTCGGCGCGCAAGCGGCGGTCACGACGCCGGGTGCGATCTCAGCGCGACGCCCCGGCGTCCTCACGGCCGCCAGTTTGTTGTGAGCCACGATCAACGCAAGGGACCGGCGGCGGTCACGACGCCGGGGGCGATCTCGACGCGACGCCCCGGCGTCCTTACGGCCGCCGGTTTGTTGTGAGCCACCCACACCAATCTGGGACAGTAGCGTTAGTGGGGGTGCGTTCGTCGCCGGATGACCTCGTCGCGGGGTCGACCTCCGCCTCCGTATGAGGCGGTCCGAGCCTCCTCGCGGTCAACGATCCACTCCGTGACATTCGACGCGGCGATTCGACATCCGCGGTTGAAGCGTGTCCCCGCGCGCCGCGGGTGTGACGCCCTCCTTCGCGCGAAGTCCGTTGGCGGCGCGACGACGCGTCGCTGCGATGCTGTACCCTCACCGCGCGATGTCTCCGCGCCCGCATTCGAATACGCGTCTCGCGACGCTCGTCACCGTCGTCGCGCTCTCACTCGGGTGCGAACGCGCGGCGCCCGTCGCGTCGCTCGACGCGGCCCTCATCGACCCGCGCGACGCTGTCGATGCCGCGAAGACCGAGGACCTCGCCGTCGCGCCCGACGCGCTCGATGCGTCGGTCACGGGAGACGAGCCTGCGCCCTCCGACGTCGCGCTCGACGTTCGCTCAGATGTGTCTCTCGACGCGGCCATGACAGACGCCGCCGCGTGGGACGCCGGACCCGCGCCCTGCGCCGAGGTCGACCGCTTCGCACCGCTCTTCGGCGCCCAGATCGCCCGCTGGACGGCGCAAGACGCGCTCGCTCCGTGGGCGCCTGGAGCGGTCGTGTTCGTCGGGAGCTCGTCGATCCGTCGGTGGGAGGGGCTCTCGCGAGACTTCGCGGACTACGCGCCGATTCAGCGCGGCATCGGCGGCGCACAGCTCGGTGAGGTCACGGGCTTCGCGCGAGAGCTTGTGGTGCGATACGCGCCGCGCGCGGTGGTCGTGTACGCGGGCACCAACGACCTCGCGCTCGGCGTGGCTCCCTCCATCGTGCTCGACCGATTTCGGTGTCTCAGGCACCGCATCGGAGAGGGCCTCGGGTGGACCACTCCCGTGCTCTTCGTGGGCGTGGTGCCGAACCCATCACGATGGGCGACATGGTCGACCGCGAGGGCCTTCAACGCCTCGGTCGCAGCCCTCGCGGCAGACGATCCTGGCCTCGTCTACGTCGACGAGGCGGCGCCCTTTCTCGCGACGGGATCGCCCCCCGACGCGTCGCTCTTCGTCTCCGACGGCCTTCACCTCACCGAGCGCGGCTACGCCCTCTGGAGCGCGCCGATTCGCGCCGCGTTGGAGGCCGTCGCGCGCCCGCTCCCGCACGCCTCTGCGCCTTCCCCCGCGCTCCCCGTCGGCGCGCGCGTGCTGGTCGACCTCGGCCCGAGCAACCCCGAAGACGGCGAGGTGACGCCGTCACCCGACTACATGGGCCATCGATGGAACAACTGGCACGCGCTCAACACACCCGGTGACGCGCTGGCGGGCGAGCGCCTCGCGAACCTGGTGACCACGACGGGCGCGCCGACCGGCGTCGATCTCGCGATCGCTGGAGGCTTTCTCGCGAACGGGCGACGGAGCGGCGGGCTCCTCTGGCCCGACACCACGCGCCTCGGCTCGCTCGCCGTCGGCAGCGCGACGGGAGACTTCTTCTACACGCAAGACGCCGACGCTCCGGGCGCGCTCTCGCTCCGCGGACTCGATCCTTCGCGAACCTACACGTTGCGTCTCTTCGCGGCGCGCGACGCATCGGAGGTGCGCGTCACGCGGTACACCGTGCACGGCGCGGCGACGGCGTCGGTGACGCTCCAGACCTCGGGTCCCGGCGCGGGGCGGAGCGGCGCAACCACCAACGACGACGACGTCGCCGAGGTGAGGGGCGCGCGTCCCGACGCGTGGGGCACGCTCTTCGTCGACGTGGCGATCGAGCGAGGCGCGTTCGCGTACCTCTCGGCCTTCGAACTCATCGCGGAGTGAGGCGCGGGCGC
>JBPOHC010000031.1:0-2466 GCA_052035985.1 Myxococcota bacterium
GAGCACGGTGCCGTCGCGGAGGGGAACTGCTCGGCGCGCTTCAGCCGACCTTGCGCACGGGCGAAGGCGACGCGTCGTTCGCGGGCGCCCGCTGCGTGAGATCGGGCTGCGGCGCGGGCTGCGGGGCGGGCTGCGGCGTGTCTTCGTCGGTCGAAGCCGCGGAGGCGTTCGGCGACGCGGTCCACGCCCGGAGCGGCGCGAGCAGGGTGTTGACGCGCGCGGAGGTCGCAGGGACCTTGCGATCCGCCGTCGCGACCACGCGGATGACGTAGGTCTTGAGCGCCTCGGAGAGCGCCGAAGCCTGCTCGCGGACCGCGGGCGTCTCGACCTCGGAGTCGCTCGTCGAGGCGACGATGGCGTTGCCGTAGGTCTCGTGCGTCCGCGCCAGGTGTTCGAGGAAGGCGCCTCCGCCGAGCTCGCGGAGCTTCGCGTCGAGGCCGCGCGCCGAGAGCGTCTCGATGCGCCGCTGCACCTCGGAGTGCTTCACGATCGGCTTGAATTTGAGGAACTCCAGCGTCCCGTCCTCGCGGAAGACCTCGACGCACGCGCGGGCCGTCGCGACCTCTTCGGGGAAGTCGGCCTCGGGCAGGCGCGTCCACGAGGCCGCGAAGTCGACGAGCGCGCCGACCGCGTTGCACTCGGCAACGTCCGCGGCCTTGAGTTGGATGACGGGGCCCTTCTTCTCCGGCGAGGTCATCTCGTCGGAGAGGGCGCTGCGCTGCGCCTCGACGTCGGCGAGCGCCTCGGTGATGGGGCGCTCCAGCCCGTGAATGCCGCGCGCGCGGAGCACCAGGGCTCGCGCGATCGCCAGCAGCTCGCGCGCCTTCATGCGCGGGAGCGAGATCAGATCCCCTGCGGTGAACTCTCTTTGCATCTTGAACACCTCTCGCTCGGTACATCGGCGGTCGGTGCTCGGAGCTTGAGGAGAAACCCGAGGGAGGGAACGATCAGCCCTTCGAAAGTCCGCGAAGCCTGAACACGCGTTTCGGATACTTCCCCCGCGGGGTCTCATCGTGGCTCTCGTCGCGCGGGAGGCGCTACGCGTGGCTCCTCGCGAGGCGGTCGGCGCCGCGGGCGGCGATCGCTTCGAAGGCCGCGTCGAGGGGGATGAAGACGTCCCAGCGGTCACGCTTCGCGGCGCGCGCGGCGCGTTCGATGAGCAGCTCTTCGAGGTCCGCGCGTCGCACGCCCTTCCAGAGCTTGTCGGCGAGCGCGATCACGAGCTCCTCGAGCGAGGCGTCGGGCGTGGCCCACTGCGCGTGCGAACGACACACGCGAGCGAGGCGAGGGTCGACCCCGCGATCGAGCAGGAGGCGCTCTCCCGCGGCCTCGTGCTGAGATCCCGGCCCGGAGAGCTCGTCGGGGTGGAGCGCCTTTCCGACGTCGTGAAGCACGACGCCCGCGCGCACGAAGGTCTCGTCGACCGACACCGCCTGCTGACGAAGCGCGACGAGGAGGAGGTCGGCCGCCTCGCCGACGAGCGCTGCGTGGCGAACGAGACGAGGCGGAGCGCCGAGCTCGCGTAGCAACCGCTGCGCGTCGGCGACCGTGGGAAGCGCGGGTTGCGTCATGCGATCAGGATGCCCCGTGGCGCGGGTCGGTCAACGGCAGGGTTGATGGCGTGTGGCGCTTCGGGCGAACTTCAGCGCACCCAGACTACGAGAAGCGTGGGTCGTATCGCGCTCGGATCTCGGACGCCAGCTGCGCAGCAGCGGTCGCATCGCCTGTGGCGAGGGCCTTCCGGTACCGTCTCCGGAGCGCGAGCTCGTCACGCGACGGAGCGCCCACACCGCAGTCGGGAAGCTTCGGATGAATCTGCGTGGTGTAGATCCACCACGACCACGCGTCCCACGTGTGGAGCTCGGGCGGCGCGGCGACCTCCTCATAGCGGTTGACGGTCGAGCGACGCAGGTCCGCACAGAATCGCTCGTACCCGGCGCGGTCGATCTGCACGGGCGTCCAGCGGAGGTGGATCCCGTGCTCACCCGCGCGGTCCACGCCCGTTGCGAGCTTGTCGTTGAACACATCGAGCGGCGGGATGTACCCGCGCGCCACGTCGAAGAAGCGCGCGTAGAGCTCGGCCAGCGAGCCCGTGCGGAGTTCCCCGGGGTTCGCCGGGCCCATCATGACCTGGAATGACACGTCCACCGGGTATGGCACCGTGATCTGGGGTGGCGCAGCGGGCGCAGAGGGCTGGTCGTGGGAGGAGTGGTGGCGGTCGGCAGCACCGGCTTGTGGGGCCTCGGCTCCGCGCGCCTTCGCCTGCGACCGACCCGGTCGGGTGCGGCTCTTTTGCGACGGCGCGGCGTGACCCCATACCCCGCTTCCGCGCGCCCTTTCCCCGCCAGTTGCGGGGCAAGGGCTCCGTTGATTGAAGCGTGAACGCGTGGCGGAGGCACGAGGGTGCCTGCACTTCGCGACGGTGGTGCACAGGCGAGCTGCACGCCGTCGGTCATCGCCCTACGA
>JBPOHC010000767.1:0-19182 GCA_052035985.1 Myxococcota bacterium
TCATCGCCGTCGGGCCGATGCTGCGCTTCTGCGACGCCGACAACCCGGCCGCCGCGTGCCAGTGGTCGCTCAACATGGGCACCGCCACCGACGACGGGCGCTACTTCGGCATGGTCTGGGAGGCCGCCCGCGTCGCCCTCGTCGACTTTCACCAGTTCCCCTCGTGGAACCCGTATCACTGCGGCGGCGTGGTGCTCTACCAGGACGCGCAGGCGCCCTTCCCCGGGCCGCTCTTCCTGCTGACCTTCTTCTGGGCGCCCGCGATCGTGGGCATCAAGCTCTGGGAGATCATCCACCTCATCATCGCTGCGTTTGGCATGCGTCGCCTCGCGGCCGACAACGGCGCCAACCTCCCCGAGCAGGTGCTCGCCGCCGCCGTCGTCACCGCCACGGGATCGATCTCGTGGCACCTCGGCGGAGGCAACCTCTCGTTCTCGGCGTTCCTCTTGTTCCCGTGGGTGTTGTGGGCGCATCGCAGGGCCCTGCGCGAGCCGCGCTACGCCGTGCTCATGGGCGCGCTCCTCGCGCTCTCGGCCGTCGAGGGGGGCGTCTATCCGCTCCCGCTGATGCTCTCGGCGCTCGCGATCGACACCGTCGCGCGGCTCGGTGACCGCGACGAGCGACGCGCGCTCCTCGTGTCGCTGCCCATCGCGGGCGCGGTCACGGGGCTGCTCTCGGCGGTGCGCGTGCTGCCCATTCTGCTCTATCTCAAAGAGTATCCGCGGCTCATGCCCCTCGACGACCAGATGACCGTCGCCGAGGTCTTTCACACGTGGACCACGCGCGTCCACGACAGGCCCTTCCCCGGTCACACGTTCGTCTGGGACGAGTACGGCGACTATCTCAGCGGAGCGCCCGTAATCCTCCTGCTCGCGGGCGTCGCCGTGGCCCTCTGGAAGCGCGACGACCGCACCCACGCGCGCCGCGTCGACCTCGCCCTCTTCATCGGAATCATCTGGCTCGCGCTCGGAAACATCCCGGCATTCTCGCTCTTCGGACTCCTGCACGAGCTGCCCATCTACCGCTCGCTGCGCGTCCCTTCGCGGTACCTCTTCGCGGGCAACATCGGCGTCGCGATGCTCGTCGTGTGGGCCGTCGTCGCCATGCGCCAGGCCCTCGCGAGCTGGAACGCGCGCCTCGCCATCCTGCGCGCCGTCGTCGTGATCGAGTGCCTCGTCGTCGCGGGCACCGTCTACGACATGGCGAAGTACAACCAGCCCCACATGCAGCGCGGCGTCGATCCGCCGATGGTGCACCAGCGGGCCTCGGCGAACTTCTTCCAGAACTCGCAGACGCCCTACGACCGACTCCCCACCCACGCGATGCGAGGCATCGGCACCGCGCAGTGCTACGTGCCCATGGAGTGGTCGGCGCCGTCGGGACTCTGGGACGGCGAAGGCCCCCAGGTGCGCCTCGACGTCGCCGACGCGGGAACCGCGCAGCAGACGCGATGGACGCCCAACGAGATCACCGTCGACGTGGCCCTCACGCGACCCGCGCGGCTCATCATCAACCAGAACTACGAGACCGGATGGACGGCCTCCGTGGGCACCACCGAGTCAGACCGACGGATGCTCACCGTGAAGCTCCCGCAGGGGCGCTACACCCTCACCGTGCGGCACCGTCCGCCGGGCCTCATGCCGGGCCTCGCGCTCACCATCGTCGGCGCCCTCCTCTCGCTCTTCCTCTGGAAGAAGCTCACCCCCGAGGCCCTCGAACGCCTGCGCGCGTGGGCCTCGCGGTGGTTCTCGGCCGCGCCCCGCGCCGAGGGATGACCTCCGCCCTCGCACGATCGGTGACGGCGGCCGTGCTCTTCGCGTAAGGTCCCCGACGCCCATGCAAGAGACGCCTGACGCGCCCGGCAACCGTGTGCTCGGGATCTCCCCCGGCGACCAGATCGGTGGCCGCTACGAGATCGTCCGCGTGCTCGGCGTCGGCGGCACCGGGGCCGTCTTCGAAGCGCGCCACATGACCATCGGGCGCACCGTCGCGATCAAGCTCCTCCTGCCCGAGCTCGCGCAGAACCCCGTGGTGCCGCAGCGCTTTCTGCAAGAGGCCCGCACCGCCAACGAGGTGCGCCACAAGAACATCGTCGAGGTCATCGACTTCGGCGCCGACAACGGCCGCCTCTACATGGTCATGGAGTTCCTCCACGGCGAGAGCCTGGCGGACTACATCCTCCGTGAGGCGCCCGTCGCGCCGGGGCCCATCATTCGAATCCTCGAGCCCATCATGGGCGCCCTCGCCGCGGCCCACGCGCGCGGCATCGTGCACCGCGACGTCAAGCCGCAGAACATCTTCCTCCAGCGCACGGAGGGAGACGACGAGCCCGTGCCGAAGCTCATCGATTTCGGCATCGCGAAGCGCCTCGCGGGCGGCGACGTGAACCTCACCTCCACGGGCATGATCCTCGGGACGCCCGCGTACATGTCCCCCGAGCAGGCGCGCGCCGATCGCACCGTCACCCACGCGGCCGATCAGTACTCCCTCGGGGTGATCTTCTATCAGGCGCTCACGGGGCACATCCCCTACGAGGCCGACTCGTACCCCGCGCTGCTCATCCAGATCGTGTCGCAGCCGCCCGTCGACATCCTCCAGCGGCGCCCCGACCTCGATCCGGGCCTCGCCGCGGTGGTGATGCGCATGCTCGCGCGCGCGCCCTCGCACCGCTACGCGTCGTTCGCCGACCTGCGCCTCGCGCTGCGCCCCTGGCGCGACGTCAACGAGAAGTCCACGCCGCTCGACGCGCAGCGCCCCGAGGTCGCCGCCCCGACGCGCCCCGACGGGAGCCGCGAGAGCACGCCCGACCCCGTGACGGTGCAGCTCCCGCAGAAGGCGATTTCGAGCGTCCCTGCGCCCATGACGCCGTCGGCGCCGCCCGCGCCCGTGGCGTATTCGAACGCGACGACGGAGGGTGTCTATCCGCCGCCGCCCGCGGCGCCCTCGCGGCTCGGGCTGCTCGCGGCCTTCGTGGGCGTGATGGCCGTGGGCATGGTGAGCCTCGCCGTGTGGCTCGCGGTGCGCCCTGACGGAAGGCCGAAGCCTCCGCCGTCGCCCTCGGCCGACGCGTCGAGGCCCGCGGAGACGGTCACCCTGCGCATCGACGTGGAGCCTCCCGTCGCAGAGATCTCGCTCGACGGCGTGGTGGTGGGCCACGGACACGCCGAGCTCCTGCGGCCCCGCGGCGACCGACGGCTCCAGTTGCGGCTGTCTGCGCCGGGCTTCGCGGCGGTCTCCGACGTGCTGTCGTGCAGCTCCGACGCGCGCGTCTCGCGGGTGCTCGTGTCGCTCACGGCGCCGCCGACGCCGCCGCGACAGAACAACGGCGCCCGCGTCGTGGGGAGCGCGCCGCCGCCTCCGCCGCCTCCGCCTACGACACCGCCGCAGAACATCGATCCTCCGGTGCGCAACCACGAGCACCCGCGCATCGACCCGACGAACCCCTTCCGGTAGAAGCACACGGACCGAACGATGAGACTTCGAACGACGACGCTCGCCCTCGCGGCGCTCCTCACGACCTCGGCGGCCTCTGCGCAGACGCAGCCCGCCCCTTCGCCCGCGGCCGTCGCCGAGGCGCGCGAGCGCTTTCAGCGCGGCGTCGCCCTCTCGCAGGAGCACAACTACAACGCCGCGATGGTGGAGTTTCAGCGCGCCTACGAGCTCACGCGCAACGCCGCGGTGCTCTTCAACATCAGCGCGACGCACGAGCTCACGGGGCACTTCGTCGAGGCCCTCGACGCGATGCTCGACTACGAGCGCAACGCCCCCCGCGAGCAGGTCACGGCGCGCAGGGCCGAGATCGACGCGACGCTCGCGCGCCTCCGCGGGCGCATCGGCACGGTGGTGATCCGCTTCGAAGCCGACGGGCTCGACGTGCGCGTCGACAACCTCCAGCGCTCCGTGGGCGAGGCGCGCACGGGCATCCGCGTGGCCGCGGGGCGTCACCGCATCGCGCTCTCGGCGCCGCATTTCAGCGCCCGCGAGGAGGAGATCGACGTCGCGGGCGGCAGCACCGTCGTGCTCTCGGAGCCCCTGGTGCCCGAGCGGGCCTTCATGGCCGTCGACTGCAACGTGGCGGGGGCCGAGATCCTCATCGACGGACACACCGTCGCGAACACGCCCACGACCTCGCCGCTCCCCGTGCCCGAGGGGACGCACCACGTGATGATCCGCCGACCGGGCTTCACCACGTACGAGACCGACGTGAACTCCGTGGGCGCTGGCGCGCGTGTGCGTGCGCAGCTCGCGTGGGCCGACCCGATGCCGCGCGACGTGGCCGCGCGCGTGGTGGTGCGATCGAGCGAGCCCGACTCGGTGGCGTATCTCGGAGATCGCCGCGTCTCCGTCGACGGCACCGACCTCGTGCCGCCGGGGCACCACACGCTGCGCGTCGAGCACACCGACTTTCTCCCCGAGACGCAGGAGATCGACCTCGCGACGGGGCGTGAGAACACGGTGCCGGTGTTCCTCCAGCCGACGCCCGCGTTCCGCGAGTCGTACTTCGCGGGGCGCCGCCGCACGCTCATCACGGGCGGCGTGGTGACGGGCCTCGGGGCCCTGGTGATCGGCGTGGGCGCGGCGGGCTTCGTGATCTTCAACGGCTCGTACAGCGACTTCGACGCGCAGGTCACCCGGCAAGACGCCGCCATCGCGAGCCGCGCCACGCCGACCGACGACCAGCTCCGCGCGCTCGGGTGTACGCCGGTGACCCGCGTGACGAACTTCGACGCGCTCACGAGCTGCCGCAACAACACCGACAACGACCGCGCGACGGCGAACGCAGAGCGCTGGGCCGCGGTGGGCGTCGCGGGCGCGGGGCTCATCACCGCCGTGGTGGGCGTGGTGCTCCTCGCGGGCGCGCCGCCGTCGTGCCGCTTCGACCGCCGCGCCGAGGCGCCGAGGCTGCGGCTCATCGGCGGCATCGACCGCGTGGGCCTTCAGCTCACGTTCTGAGCGGAGGCTCAACCCGTCGTCGTTCGCGATCGGGAGAGAAAATAGGACGGGTATCCGTACGTCTCGCCGCGGAGGTCATCGAGGTCGTGCTCGACGTCGACGTGGCCTCCGATCTTGCTCTTCCACCGCCCGTTCGAGAGCTGTCGTGCCGCGTGGGTGACCTCGGCGGGGTCGCGGCTGCCTCGGAGCTTGACGTAGACGGCGACCTTCTCGACGTCGGGGATCAACCTGCCGTCGGTGCAGGGCGCGTAGCCCAGGGTCGCAAACGCGGCGACGACCGCGGAAACCGAGCGCGCGCGGGGAGCCGAGGCGGGCCAGTAGTCGCCGAAGGGGTCCCAGTTTCGTGACTCGTCGCCCGCCGCGTAGGCGAAGCAGTTGTAGCGGTCGGTTGGCTCGCTCGTCAGGGTGACGACCCTGGCGTTTTCGAAGCGCCCTGCAAGGTCTCTCGGGAGGCCCGTCACGGCAGCGCTCTCTCCCGCAGCCAGGTGAGCCACCGTGCGCGCATCGCGTCGCGGTTCCCGCGCTCGTCTTCGGGGATCTCAGGGCCATCACCGAGGAGGTGACGGAGGAGTCCCATGACGGCGCGGGCGCCTTCCGTGTGGTCGCGGAGGTCTTCGGAGAGCCATGCGAGGGCTTGTTCCTCGCGGGCGATGGCGAGCGCGCTCGGGCTGCGCACGATGTCGTCGAGCCACGAGAGGTGCTGCGTCTCCAGCCTCCAGCGCTCTCGGAGGCGCTCGTGGCGTGCCCTCTCCGTGTAGCGTTCAGGCGGATCGAGGCCGAGCAGCCGTCGCGGGTCGCGCGCTCGATCGCGGAGGGCGGGCGAGTCTGCGCGGAGCGTCACGTAGGCCGTCAAGGCGCCGACTCCTGGAGCACGCTGATCTCAAAGGGCCTGAGCCCCGCGATGATGTGTTCGGAGTGCGTCGTGACGATGAATTGCACGCGAGGAAAGGCCCACCGCAGGTCGTCGAGGATTCGCGTCTGCCAGAGCGGGTGAAGGTGCGCGTCGATCTCGTCGATGAGGCACACGGCGTCGACGTCGAACATTTGGGCGGTGTCGTCGACGGCGAGCGAGAGTCGGAGGAGGAGCTCGGTCGCGATCACGAGCACGCTCTGGTACCCGCTGCTCAGGCGCTCGATGGGCACGACGCCGGAGGGCGTGCGAAAGAGCACTTCGAAGTCTTCGCTCACCCGTTCGAAGCGGCACGGGGAGAGCAGCCGATCGAGGACGGAGACGAGGTGCTCCCAGAGCGGCAGCGCCTCGCCGCGGTCGGCCATCGCGCGGGCGCGTTGGAACTCGACGTTGACGATCCACTGTCGAAGCTGCTCGAAGCGCGTCTCCGAGAGCGTCCTGAGCCCTGACGCCGAATGGCTGAGCGACCCATCAGAGTGGCGCTTCGAGACGGACGACCTGTTCGGGCCGACGACGGTTCCCCGCTCGAAGTAGCGGCGTGTGTTGAGGTAGACGATCACGCGGCTCGACGCAGGGGTGTCTTCGTCGGCGTCATCCCAACGCGCGCGTTCGGCGTTGAAGCGCTCGTCTCCCACCACCCCCCTGCGCGCCGTGTCTCTCCCAAAGAGCGTTGAGGTCTCACGGGGAGCGAGGCGGCGGATCGTGAGCGCTCCCTCGTGGGAGTTCTCTCCCTCGCCCCACACGATGCGAACACCCGCGGAGGTCGCGCCGTCGCGCACATCCGACGGACCGAACCTCGGGCCTCCATACGCTGGGAGAAGCTCGGAGAAGAACCCTGCGATGGCGTCGAGCCACGCGGTCTTTCCGCTGCCGTTGGGGCCGATGAGAGCCATCACCTGCACGGGCTTGCCATCGGGGCCCACGAGGTCGAGCAGCGCCTCCTGCTGCGAGCGGAAATCTCTCAACTCGACGCGGTGCAGAAGCACGCGGCGACCTTATCACGCTCCAATTCGCGCGGCGCGATCTGTTGTTGCTGCCCGCGGTGCAGGCGAATACTACCGAGCGTCATGAGCGGCGCTCTCTGGACCATCGACACCCTCTCTCCCCTCTGCGCCCACGAGTCCGAGGACGTCCGCGTGTGGGCCGTCGAGCGACTCGGTCGGCTCGGCGACATCGCGGCCCTCCCGCAGATCGTGAGCGCGCTCGACGCCGGGTCGCCGTCGGTGGTGAGCGCTGCGGTCACCGCGATCGAGCGCCTCGGAGACCTCGCACCGACGGAGCTGATCCGAGCGCCGCTGCAGCGCGCGCTTATGCGAGAGAGTAACCACTGGGGGGCGAAGCTGTCCGCGAGGACGCTGCTCCTGAAGCGCCACGACTCCGAAACGCTCGAAGCCACCCTGGCGCAACTGCTCAAGGGCGGCGCGGGGCGCACCGCCTGGCGCCTGCTCGCGTGTGAGGAGCCCGCGCGGCTGTGGGAGGTGATCCAACGAGAGGTCCCCTACGCGTCGGAGGAGGTCCGCGCGGCGGCGCTGACCGTGCAGCCGATGGTGTGTCCCGTGGACGTGCTTCCTTCGATCTTCGCCGGAATGGCGTCGCTCGACAACGAGGCGCGAACAGAGCTGATGGATGCGTGCCTCTGGCGCTGCGGGGCTGACCAGTGCTCCGCCGCGGAACAGCCCACCCGCGACGACTGGGGCGAGATCATCGACGATCTCGGATGGGCGTACATCGACGAGCGCGACGAGGCACTGGTGAACGCGTGGCTCTCGGTCGACGCGTTCCGCGCCCCGCTCGATGCGTACGCCGCGGAGCGGTGGCGGGACGTGATCGCGTGGAGCGCCTCGCGGGTCGCAGCCGTCGGAGGCGACGACGAGCGCGCCGTGTGGAGCCGCGCGCTCGCGGCCTGCCTCGGTGAAGCGGGCGAGCCGACGGAGCTCGACGCGCGCACCGCCATGTCGCTCGCCATCGGGGCGGGGACCCGCGCGATCGAGAGGGAGCGGCCCTCCTCCGCGTGCTCGCTCGCGGAGCTGTTCGCGAGGGCGTGCCGCAGCTCCGGGGCCTCTGAAGCCTCTCAGCGCTCCGTTGTGGCGCGACGCTGGCGAGCGCTCGGTCGAGACGATCGCGAGCGCGCGGCGCTGAGCGAGACGCTCGTGGACATCGCCGCCGACGGGTACGTTGTGTCGGGCACGAACGCCTTCGAGATCGCGGCGACGCTGCCGGGGCTTCGCCTCGACGCCTCGCTGCTCGACGTCGACGTCGACACCGACGACGCATACGTCGAGGCGCTGCTGCGATGCCTGGAGGCGCAGCCCGAGTCTCTCCGCGCGCTCGCCCCCGCGGAGCTCGATGGAGGGTCTTTCTTCGGGCGTCACCAGGTCCTCGAGGCGCTCGAGGTCCAGAACGAGCGATGGGCGGCCGAGCTGCTCGCACCACGCTTCGACGCGCTGCTCCGAGGAGAGTCTGGTGAGTTCGTGCTCGAAGCCGCGCGGGGCCTCGGTGATCCCGCGCTCCTCGCGCCCGTGGTGGCCGCGTGGAGGCCCGGCGAGATGCTCCCCGCGACGACGGCGCTCCAGATCGCGCACGTCAACGGGCTCGAGAGCACCCTGCCCGACGCGCTTCGTCGCGACGCGGAGCAGGAGGGCCAGCGCATGGCGGCGCTGCTGAGAGGTGTCTCCGACAGCGGCGGCGTCGACGCGATGTTGAACAAGTTCAACGACGGGCCCCTCTCGGTCGAGCTCGTCTGCAATCGCTGCGGGCGGAGCGCGCACTATCAGCCCGGACGCGCGCTCCTGCACCCCGACCTCGGAGCGTGCAAGCGCGAGGGCTGGGACGGCGTGACCTTTGAACGGATCATCGTCTGTAAGTTCTGCGGCGCCGAAGACGACTACACCCTCGCTTCGACCGCGATGCTCACGATCATGGCGGGCACGCTCGGCGCGATGCTCAAGGGAGAGAAGCCCTCGGCCGAGGCGCTCGACTCCGCGCGCATGACGGTCGGCGTTCCGGGGCTCAGCGACGGCACGCGCATTCGGCGAGCGTCGGACGGGCTGCGGCACTGGCGCGCGAAGATCGACAAGAACCCCCACGACGGCGAGGCGTGGCTGCGCCTGGGCAACCTGCTGAGAGACAACGAACGCACCGAGGAGGCCATCGCTGCGTACCGACGCTCCATCGCGGCGCGTCCGAAACAGGTCGATGCGCCGGGCGCGCTGCTCGCCCTGTTGAGCGAGGCGGGGCGGTACGACGAGGGGCATGAGCTGCCGGGGATCATCCTGCGAGAACTCCCGAAGAGCCGCGTGGCGCCCGAGGAGCGCATGGGCCTCGCGGATCTGGTCGTGGCCGCGCTCCGCGGCGCGGTCTCCTCGGGGCAGCCCCTCGGTCTGAACGCGGGGTGGGAGAGCGTCGTCTCGGGCAAGCCCGCCATCAGCATGAGCACCCTCGATCTGCGGCGCGTGACCCGGTGGGATCGTCTGACCGCGTTCATCGCGCAGCCCGTCGTGCTCACGCTCGCGCTCAAGGACGCAGCGCCCGACGACGCGCGCACGCAGTTGGAAATGTTGATCGAGGGGAGCGCGCCGCTCGGCCTCGCACCGAGCGCCTTCGGAGGCTTCGGTAGAGACACCTCGGCGGCGCAACAGCCGGTCGTGCGAAGTGCGGCGAAGATCGGCCGCAACGACCCGTGCCACTGCGGCTCGGGCAAGAAGTTCAAGAAGTGCCACGGCGCCTGAGGGCGCTCTCCCGCGGCGCCGCGATGCGCGTGGAGCGTCGTCCAGACCGCGTGATAGCCTCGCGCACAGCGCCATGAAGCTCGACCCGATCGTGCTCGCCTCGCCGATGTACTTCGTACTGATGGCGGTCGAGGTGCTCATCGACCGCAAGCGTCGCGCGGGCCTCTACCGACTCAACGACGCGATCACCAACCTCGCGTGCGGCTTCTATCAGCAGATCCTCATGGCGCTGCTCGTGGTGCCGCTCAACGCGCCCTACCGCTGGGTCTACGACCACCACCGCGTGACCGACTGGTTCGGCGCCAACCTCGCGCTCGCGTGGGCCGTCGCGTTCGTGGGGTCAGACTTCTTCTACTACTGGTTCCATCGGTGGAGCCACGAGTCGGCGGTGGGCTGGTTCAGCCACGTCGTGCACCACCAGAGCGAGGACTACAACCTCTCCGTCGCGCTCCGTCAGGACGCGTGGCAGCCCATCTTCTCGCTGTGGTTCCAGCTCCCGCTCGCGTGGCTCGGCGTACCGCCCGAGACCTTCGTCACGGCCTACGGCGTGATGATCGTCTATCAGTTCTGGATCCACACGAAGCTCATCGACCGCATGGGTCCCTTCGAGTGGGTGCTCAACACGCCGTCGCATCACCGCGCGCACCACGCCGTCGCCGACCGCTACCTCCGCTGCAACTACGCGGGCGTCTTCATCATCTGGGATCGCCTCTTCGGCAGCTTCGAGCCCGAAGAGGGCGAGCTCATCTACGGCACCGTCGAGCCGCTCAACAGTTGGAGCCCCGTGTGGTCGCACCTCCAGTACGGCGCGCTCTTGAGGGACCGCATGCGCGCCGCGAAGAGCGCGTGGGACTCCGTGCAGGTGCTCCTCCGCGGCACCGACTGGCTGCCTCCGGGGATTCCTCGCGAGGAGCACCCTGAGGATCTCCCGCGGCGCTACGACGTCCGCACGCCTGCGGACGGGCGGCGCTACGCGGTGATCCTCTTCGCGGCCTCGATGCTCCCGGGGCTCGCGGTGACGACGCTCAAGCACACGACACCGATCGGGCTCCGCGCGGGCCTCGCGCTCACGGCCGTGTGGGCGATGGCGAACGTGGGAGGCTTCATCGAGTCGCGATGGTGGGCGCGCGCGTCGCAGAAGACGCTGCTCGTACTCGTCGCGCTCAGCGGCGCGGCGATGGCCGTGACGCACCCCGCGTGGCTCGCCGTGACGCTCGTCGCCGCGGCGCTGTGGAGGTCTCTGCCGCGCGCGTGATCCGTCGCGGCAGGGCGTGAAAGAGAGGTCTCGCGGTGCCCGCCTCGCGCCTCGATCGCTCGCGGATGCTCAAGCCCGCGCGACCCTCGCTCGCGGCGTGTGAGGCCGTCGCGGCGCGCAGCGAGGACCCCGCGTCGCTCTGGGAGGCGCTCGCCTCGAACGGGATCACGCCGCCCGAATGGATCGACGCGCCGGGGAGGCTCTTCGGCGACTGGTGCGTCGCGTGTCGCGGCTTCGGCTTCGTGTACGAGGGCGAGAACCGCGGGACGTCGTGTCCGCGCTGCGGCGGCGCGTGCTTCGACGCGGGCGCGATCCCGTCGCCTCCGCTCGCGCTGCACCTCGCGGCTGACGTGGCGGGCGTGCTCGCGGCCGAGGCCCTCGCGGCGGAGCTCGTCGCGCGGCTCTCATCGCTCGGCGCGACCGTCGCGGCGGAGCGTGTGCGCTGGCGTCTCGCGGCGTCTCCCTTCGAAGTCGCGACGCGGCAGTGGACGCTCTTGCGCTCGAAGCACGGCCTCCTGCCCTTCGCGGGCTACGCGAGGGAGTCCTTCGACGCGGCCCTCGAGGCCGACGAGCGAGAGGCCGGTCGCTTCGAGGCGCGCTGGCCCGACGCGCCGAGTCCGTTCGATCCCCTCTTCGGGCTTTATGAGCGGGGGTACGCGCTCGACACGGTGATGCGCAGCGGGCCCGTGCTCGTCGTCGCGCTCGATCACGCGCTCGCGAGGAGCCCCGAGGCGCCCGCGATGCACCACCCCGCGAGCACCTCGCGCCGCGTGTGACGACCCTCACGAACGCGCGCCCAGCTCAGCGCGAGCGCCGTGAGCGCGAAGGGCCAGAGGCCCCTGTACGATGTCGCTTGAAGCACCGCGAGCACTCCGACGGGGACCGCGACGTGTCCGCTGACCTTCACGCCCGCGAGCGTGGCGACGGTGAAGAGCGCCGTGGCGACGAAGCCCGCGAGCGTGAAGGCGCACACCACCGACGGCGCTTGAGACGCGTGCGCGAAGAGCGCGAAGCCTCCCGCTGCGGCGAGCGCGCCGACGAGGAAGAGCGGCCGCTCCGAGCGCTGTGAGATGTCTCGATCGGAGAACCATCCGCGACGGAGTCCGACGATCCAGAGGGCCGCGACGGGGAGCACGGCGAGCGTCGAGAGAGCCGTCCAGGCGAGGGCGCGGTGCGTGTCGCGGAGCACGCTCCAGGTGACCGCGAAGGCGCCCGCGGGACCCACGAAAGCAGGGTGGAGCACGATGCCGAGGGCGCGCGCGACGTGCCACCGTCGGCGGCGATCGAAGTGTGTCCAGGCGATGAGCCCGAGGGTGGCCGCGCTGCCGTCGACGGCGAGGTCGAAGAACTCCTCTTGATTGGGGAGGCGGCCGCGAGAGAGCGATTGGGTGAGCTCCTGCGCGCCCGCGATGGCCCCGAAGCACAGGGCCGCGGCGAGGGCCCGCATCGCGCGCTCGCGCCTCGACCCGTCGAGCGACGCCTTCGGGAACCACCACTCGCCGATCGCCGCGGCGAGGGAGCCGTAGAGGATCGTGTGCGCGATGAGGTGCGTGATCTCCGCGTCGGTGAACCTCGCGACGATGCCTCGCGGGAGCGCGAAGTGTTCGAGCGCCCAGGCCATCGCGACGAGACACAGCGCCATCGAGGCCACCACCGTTCGAGCTCGCATGATGCCCGCGACCGTAGGTCAGAAGAGAATGAGGGGGCGAGGCGACACGGGACGGACGGTCGATGCTCGATGGCGAGCGGTCGGCGCGGGCGCGTGACGCACGCGAGCGCCTCTCCGGGGGGCTTCGCCACAGCGCGCGTGCGCTCCTTTGCCACACAGACGCCGCGCAATGATCGCCGCCGTGACGTTCAAACCCCCCTGTAATAGAGACAATCGTGCGAGACGCGCCCCGCGTTCGTGATCGGGCACCACGGATGCACAGAAGGACGCTGCCGGTTTGTGCGACTACACAAGCGTCTCCTCGTCTGCCCAACGGGGAGCAGCGAAGGGGGACCATGCGTGTCAGGTAGAAACCCTCGCATGCCCTCTCGACAAGACCGGCATGTGTAGTGCAAAACCCCTACTCGGGAGAGAGCGCATGACGAACCACAACGCCACGCTTCGGTTGTTCCACTCGCAGGAATCCTCAGAAGACGACCGTTCCGCTTCGCCTGGCAGGCACGAAGAGAGCGGCTCCGTGGGGATGGCGCATCCCGTTCGTGCAACGAAACACACCGTGCATGATCAACGCATGACGGGGCACTGGGTGACGACGCAGCCCGAGCCCGCGAGGCTCCAGAGCCTCGCGGAGATCCGCGTGCTGGCCCACACGCTGGCCGCCGCGCTCACCGCGCGCTCCGAGGGCGTCGACGCGAGCGAGTGGAGGCTCCGCGTGGCCGCCGCGCAGGCCCGCGCGATCGAGGACATCCTCGCGGGCGTCGACTCGTAGCCGTCGACGTTGACCGCGCGACTTGCCTTTCTCGTCGTGAGCCCCTCATCTACGCGACGCCGTGTCGAAGACGCTCCGACGACGTAGCTGGGCCTGGCTGATCTGGCTCGCGATCGCGCTGATCGCGGTCGGAGGCGGCCTCGCGTGGCAGCGCTCCCGTCCCAAGAAGAAGCTCCGAGTCAGGGTGCAGACGGTGGCCGTCGGCAACGTGCGAGACCTCGTCTCGTCGGTGGCCGCGGGCCGCCTCGCCGCGCGCCGTGAGGCCACGCTGCGCGCCGAGATCGCGGGCCGCGTCGTTCGGCTCGCGCATCGCAGAGGCGAGCGCGTCGCCGCGGGCGAGGTGCTCCTCTCGTACGACGCGCAGGACCTCCGCGACCGCGTGAGGGCCGCGGAGAGCGCCGTGGGGCTCGCGAGCGCGCAGGCCGCGCAGGCCGAGGCGAGCGCGCGGCTGGCGTCTCGCAACGCGCGTCGCATCGAGGCGCTCTCGGCACAGGGAGCTTCGCCGCAGGCCGAGGCCGACACGCTCGCGGGACAGGCCGAGGTGGCCGCGAGGGCCGTCAACGCCGCGCAGGCCGCGAGGGATCAGGGCGCGGCCAATGTCACTGTCGCGCGTACCGCCCTCGGTCGAACGGTGGTGCGCGCGCCCTTCTCGGGCGTCGTGCTCACGACGCACATCGAAGAGGGAGAGGTCACGGCGCCCGGGACTCCGCTCATCGTCATGGCCGACGACGAGGAGGTGCACGTCGACGCCGACCTCGACGAGGCCGACCTCGGCAAGGTGCAGGCGGGGATGCCCGCGGAGGTGTCCTTCGACGCGTTTCCCTCGGACCGCTTCGTAGGGCGGGTGACCGAGATCGCGCCGTCGGTGACGCAAGACCTGAGGGGCAACCGCGCCATCTCGATGCGCCTCTCGCTCACGCGCGATCCGCGCTTTCGCGTGGGGATGAGCGCCGACGTCGACGTGGTGGTCGCCACGCGTGAGCACGTGCTCGCGGTCACTCCAGGCGCCGTGATGGGACGCGGCACCGACCGATCCGTGTATGTGCTCGACGGCTCCACGGTGCGACGGCGCAGCGTGACCACGGGCATCTCGACCTGGGAGGCCGTCGAGATCACCGGCGGGCTCCGTGGGGGCGAGCGCGTGGTCATCTCGCTCAACGTCGAGGGCCTCGCCGACGGCGCGCTCGCAGAGGCGCAAGAGCCAGCGCGATGAGCGGCTCCGACGACCTCGCGCCCGGCGATCCGCTGATGGAGGTCGAGGGGCTCGAGCGCCGCTTTCCGATGGGCGCCGAGGAGCTCACGGTGCTCAAGGGGATCACCTTCACGATCCGCGTGGGCGAGTACGTCGCGCTCATCGGCCCGTCGGGCTCGGGCAAGAGCACCATGATGTATCAGCTCGGCTGCCTCGACACGCCGAGCGCGGGCACCTACCGCCTCGCGGGATACTCCGTGGGCTCCCTCGACGACGAGGAGCTCGCCGCCCTGCGCAACCGCTTCATCGGCTTCGTGTTTCAAGCCTTCAACCTCCTGCCGCGCACCTCCGCCGTCGACAACGTGGCGCTGCCGCTGCGCTACGCGGGCGTGGGCATCGTCGAGCGTCGCAAGCGCGCGCGTGAGGCCCTCGGTCGCGTGGGGCTCTCGCACCGCTGGGATCACACGCCCGACCAGCTCTCGGGCGGTGAGCGTCAGCGCGTCGCCATCGCGCGCGCCATCGTCACGCGGCCCAAGCTGCTCCTCTGCGATGAGCCCACGGGCAACCTCGATCAGCGCGTGGGGGCTGAGATTCAGGCGCTCTTCGAAGAGCTCAACCGCGAGCTCGGGGTGACGCTCGTGATCGTCACGCACGACCCCGCGCTCGCCCGACGCGCGCGGCGGAACATCAAGCTCGTCGACGGGCTCGTCGTGCACGACGGCCCGCCGCTGGAGGGCTTCTGACGTGTTCGAACACGTGCTCAGCGCGCTGCTGGCGCTCGGATCGAACAAGCTGCGCGCCGCGCTCACGATGCTCGGCGTGGTGATCGGCGTGCTCGCCGTGACCCTGCTCGTGAGCATCGGAGACGGCGCGCGCTCGTACCTCGATCGCACGCTCTCATCCCTCGGGACGAACCTCTTGAACGTGGTCCCCGGGCGCACCGAGACGCGGGGTGGCTTCGGTCCGCCGCCCGCGTCGGGCATCGCGCGCCCCCTCACGATGGACGACGTCCGCGCGCTGGAGCGTCAGGCGACGCTCATTCGAGGCGTGTCGCCCGTGGTGACCGCGGGAGGCACGGTGCGCTTTCGAACGCGACAGCGCGACACGATGGTGCTCGGTGTGGGGCCGCAGTTCAGCGACCTGCGCAACATGCACGTCGACCTCGGCGACTTCATCCGCGAAGAGGACCTCCAGGCGCGACGGCGCGTGGTGATCCTCGGGCGACGCGTGGTGAGAGAACTCTTCGGCGACGAGAGCGCGCTCGGTCAGCCCGTGCGCATCGCGGGCGGGCGCTACCGCGTCGTGGGGATCATGGAGGAGAAGGGCCGCTCGCTCGGCTTCGACCTCGACGACCTGGTGTTCATCCCCGCCACGACGGCGATGGATCAGTTCGGCGTCACGCACCTCTCGCAGCTCCTCACGGCGGCGCGCTCGAAGGACGACACCGCGAGCGCTTCGGCGGAGATCGAAGACGTGCTCGCGCGGCGTCGCAACGGCGAGCGCGTGTTCACCATCCAGAGCCAGGAGGACCTGCTCAAGACCTTCGGCGCGCTCACCGCGGCGATGACCATGGCGCTCCTCGCGATCGCGTCGGTGTCGCTCGTCGTGGGCGGCATCGGGATCATGAACATCATGCTGGTGAGCGTGCGGGAGCGCACCCGCGAGATCGGCGTGCGGCGCGCCGTGGGGGCGACGAAGTCCGACGTCTTGTGGCAGTTCCTGCTCGAGGCGGTGGTGATCTCGACGATCGGCGGGGCCGTGGGCCTCGGGCTCGGCGCGGGCATCGTCTGGACGGTGACCCGCTACGCGCCCGACGTGCCGCTCAAGCTCTCGGCGTGGATCGCCGCGGTGGCCTTCGGGTCGTCGTTCGTGGTGGGCGTGATCTCGGGGGTGGTGCCCGCGCGCCGCGCCGCCGCCCTCGATCCCGTCGACGCGCTCCGTTACGAATGACCCCGCGCGAACAGCGTTGACAGGGAATGGCGCACGGTTGAAACACTCTGCGCCCGCGTCTCAGTGGTCGTTTCTCTCGGAGGCACACAGACCGCCATGTTCGCTCGTACCGCACGGCTCCTCGGCGCGCTCGCCCTCGCGGCGCCGCTCTCCTGCTCGTCGACGCAGACCCCGGTGAACACCGCGCAGACCGGCGCCTCGCAGGGGCCCGTGCGCGTCTTCACCGACAGCGACCTCGTCACCGACCTCGCCGCGTCGGACCAGAACCTCTACGTCGCCACGTACCGCGGCATCGTCACGTACCCCGCCGCGGGCGGCGCCCCCACGCGCATCACGCACCACGACGGCCTCCCCGACGACGCCGTGCTCGCCGTGGCGGTCACCGACGACGGCTCGAACCTCTGGGCCGCGACGGCCTCGGGCGTCGTGCGCAAGCAGGGCGACGGCGCGTGGAGCCCCGCGGGGCCTGCGCAGCCCGACGTGGGCAAGGCCGCGGCGCTCGTGACGCTCCCCGACGGCGGCGCGCTGCTGGGTGGAGAGCGCGGCCTCGCGCGCTTCGACGGCGCGCACTGGCAGATGCTCACCGACCGCTATCAGGTCACGACGCTCGCGAAAGCGGGCGACCGCGTGGTGGTGGGCACGGCGAACCAGGGGCTCCTCCTGCTCTCGGCGGACTTCGCCTCGCTCGACGAGCACGGCCTCAACGCGGGCGCGCCCGAGTCGCTCGTGCGCGACGTCGTCCCGCTCCCCGGCGGAAAGTTCTGGGCGCTCTTTCAGGGCACCGGCGGTCAGGTGCTCGGCTACTTCGACGGCGCGCGGTGGTACTCGTACACCGCCGACGAGGGCCCCGCGCGCGCGACCTGGCTCGCGCTCGTCCCCTCGGGCGGGAGCGCCGCGATCGTGACCCCGACGGGCTGGTTCGAGATCGCCCTCGACCGCGGTCAACCCCTCGTCGCCACCAACGCGGCCGCGCCCGGCGGAGCCCGCCACGTCGAGCTCCAGGCCCGCGTGCTCGAGCCGCCGCCTCCCCCTCCGCCGCCTCCGCCGCCCCCGCGCGGACGTCGTGGCGCGCGTCCTCCCGCGCGTCCCGCTGCGCGTCCCGCTGTGCCCGCGCGTCCCGCTGCGCCCGCTGCGCACCCCGCTGCGCCCGGGGCTCACCCCGCTGCGCCCGCTGCGCGTCCCGCGGCCGCGCACGGAGATGCTGGTCCCGCGTCGCCCGTCGACGCCTCCGTGACCGCATCGGGTGACGCCGGGGCGCCTCCCTCGGGTGACGGCGGAGCGCCCGTCACGGGTGACGCAGGCGCGCCCGCTGCCGCCGCGCCGCTGCCGCCGATTCGTCTGCGTGAGATCCCCGCGCCGGGCTTTCCCATCGATCGTCCGCAGAACGGCCCGACCATCGACGCGCCGACCTTCGGTGTGCTCCCCACGGTCGACGGGCGCATCCCCCTCGACACGGCGCGCGTCGAGGTGAGCGGCCGTGACAGCTTCGCGGTGCGCACGGGCCTCGGCGTGTCGCGCATCGCGAGCCGCGAGGGCGTGGCCGCGGTCGACTTCCGCACGCACGACCTCGCGATGCAGCACCGCGCGCTCTCGCTCGCCACCGACAACCGCGGCAACGTGTGGCTCGTGGGCGAAGACGGCGGCGCCGTCCGCTACGACGGACGCACCTTCACGCGCGTCGAGCTCGAAGAAGACCCGCAGGTGCGCCCGCTGATGTTCTGGTCGCGCGGCACCACGGGCATCGCCCTCGCGCGCGTTGGCGACTCCAACGTGCTGCGCGGATACCGCCTCGAAGGGCTCCAGTGGCGCCGCGTGATCTCCGGCCCCGTCGAGACCTACGGGCCTGGCATCGTCGACGCGAAGTTCCTCGCGGCCGACTCGCGCGGACGCTTCTGGGTAGGCGTTCGCGTGCTCCCGCCGTCGGGCGCGTCGCAGGGCGCGCGCGAGCTCGGCGTGGCGGTGCTCGACCCCGACTCGCCCAACACGATCCAGTTCAACGACAACATCCCCGCGACGGGCGGCGAGAACGGCAGCGCGCGCGCGCCGAGCGACGTCACCGCGGTCGACTTCGACAGCGACGGCAACGCGTGGCTCGCGGGCCTCGAAGGGGCAGTGCGCATCGCGCCCAACGGTCAGGTGCGGCGCTACCGCGAGGCCGAGGGCGTGCAGGGCGACCTCGTGAGCGACGTGGTGAAGGCGCTCAACAACAGGCTCTTCTTCTGCACCGCCGAGGGCCTCGGGTCGTGGATGGGCGAGCGCTTCAACTTCGCCATCGACGGCGCGAGCGCGGTTCCGCGCGCCATCGCGCTCGCGGTCGACAACACGGGCAACCTCTGGGGCGCCGGTCCGCGCGGCGTGTGGCGCTACGACGGCCAGACCTTCACGCGCGTCGGACGCGCGCAGGGCCTCCCCTCCGAGGAGTTCTCGGACATCGCCGTGGACGCGCAGAACCGCGTGTGGTTCGCGAACTCCGAGGGCCTCGTGCTCTTCGATCAGGCCATCCGCCGCGAGTGATCGCCCCCTATCCCCAACCCTTTCCCCCGCGGAGCGGGGGAAAGGGAGGGGAGAGCCGGCACTGCTTCATGGAGGTGTTTTGGGGATCGCGCGTGCCACCCTTGCCCCCGCTCCGCGCTCCGTTCGGCACACAAGTCGACGAAGGACCTGACTTCACGGCGTTCCTGGTGAGTGTTGCTGCGTCGCGCTTTGGACTAGAGCTCCGAAGCATGTCGACGTTCACGGACCTCTTCATGCCGAGC